>NZ_JBSFFY010000014.1:0-172588 GCF_053596315.1 Streptomyces sp. NPDC001732 | reverse complement strand
GGCACCCGCTCCGGACGCACCCCCGCCACCAACCCCACCCGCGCCACACCCGCACCCGACAAACGACCCGCCAAACCAGCCACCGACGGCGACTCGAAAACAGCCCGGACGGGCAGTTCGACGCCGAAGGCGGTCCGGATGCGGCTCACCAGCCGGGTGGCGCGCAGGGAGTGGCCGCCCAGCTCGAAGAACCCG
Organism: Streptomyces sp. NPDC001732; assembly: GCF_053596315.1. Taxonomy (NCBI): domain Bacteria; kingdom Bacillati; phylum Actinomycetota; class Actinomycetes; order Kitasatosporales; family Streptomycetaceae; genus Streptomyces; species Streptomyces sp. NPDC001732. The sequence goes on along the minus strand of NZ_JBSFFY010000014.1, from coordinate 172,393 downwards.
TCGTCGATGCCGACCTCGTCGACGCCCAGGACCTCGGCGAACAGACCGCACAGGATCTCCTCGCTCGGCGTGCGGGGCGCCCGGCCCGCCACGAGGGCGGTCCGGTCGGGCGACGGCAGGGCGGCGCGGTCGAGCCGGCCGTCGGACGCCAGCGGGAACCGGTCCAGCACCACGAAGGCCGCGGGGACCAGGTGGTCGGGCAGGACGGCGCGGGCGTAGGCGTCGACCGTGCCGGCCGTCACCGTGCGGCCGGGCGCCGGAACCAGGTGGCCGACGAGCTGCCCGTCGCGCACCACCACGGCGGCCCGGGAGATGTCGTCGTGCTCGGACAGGACGGCCTCGACCCGTGCGGGGTGCACGGTGAAGCCGGGCAGCGGCAGCGGGGAGCCGACGAACTCGAGGTCGCCGTCGGCGGTCCACCGGGCCAGGTCGCCGGTCGGGACCATCCGTGCGCCGGGCGCGCCGAACGGGTCGTCGACGGCCGTCGGGGCGTCGCCGAGCAGCGGCCCGCCCACGTGGAGCCGGCCCACGGCGCCCACGGGCACCGGGCACAGGCCCTCGTCGAGGACGTACACGGCCGTGCCGGGCAGCGGCGTGCCGAGGGGCACGACCGGGTCCCAGGCATCCGGGTCGCAGGCGCGTTCGGTGACCGTGCCGGCGGCCTCGGTCAGCGTGTAGCCGTACCAGAGCGGCACGTCGACGGCGTCGAACCAGGCGCGCTGCAGCGGCTCGGGCAGGGCCTCGCCGGAGCAGAACACGCGCCGCAGGCCCGCCTCGGACAGGGCCGGGTCGGCGGCCAGTTCCGCCAGCTCCGACGGGGTGACGTGCAGCGTGGTCGCGGCTCCGGCACGGACGACGGTGGCCCCGGCGGTGAGCGGCCAGAGGACCTGGTCGATCTCGCCGGCGGTGCCCGGCGCCGCGGTGGCGCGGACCCGGTCGGTGGCGTCGAGGGCGTGGGCGGCCTGGCGCACCGCGATCCGTGCCGCGACGACGTCCCGCGGCACGGTGACGGGGGCGCCGGTGCGGGTGTGCAGGACGATCGGCTCGCCGGTGACGACGGCGCGCAGGATGCCCGCCGGGGGCTGTTCCAGCAGCTGCCCGTACGTGATCTCGTCGGTGCCGTCGACGATCGCGACGGCGTCCGCGGGCCGGGACCGGAGCAGCTCCAGCGGGTCCGGGGCGTCCGCGGGGGCCGGGGCGGCGGTGGCCGGCAGGGCGCCCGGCAGGGCGACCCGGTCGACGACGGCGTCCGGGTCGGCGCAGACGGCCTCCAGGAGATGGACGAACTGCCCGGCCATGCGCTCCGCCGTGGTGGCGTCGAACAGGTCCTCGGCGTATTCGAGGGCCACCGTGATGCCTTCGGCGGTGCCGTCCTCGGCGGCCGTCTCCTGCATGTGCAGGGTGAGGTCGAAACGGGCCGCGCCCATGTCGACCTCCTCGTCGAACGTCGCGGTGAGCCCCGGCAGGGCCAGGCTGTCGGCGTCGTCGGTCTCGAAGACGAGCATCACCTGGAACAGCGGGTGGTGGCCGAGGGAACGGCCGGGCCGGGCGACGTCGACCAGCCGCTCGAACGGCACGTCCTGGTGCGCGAACGCCGCGAGGTCGGCCTCCCGGACCCGGGCCACCAGCTCCCGGAACGACGGGTGGCCGGAGACGTCGGTGCGCAGGACGAGGGTGTTGACGAAGAACCCGACCAGGTCCTGGAGGGCGTCGTCGGTGCGGCCCGCGACCGGCGTGCCGATCGGGATGTCGGTGCCGGCGCCCAGCTTGGACAGCAGGGCGGCGAGCACCGTCTGGAGCACCATGAACGGGGTCGTGCTCGTCTCCCGGGCGACCGCCTGGACGCGGCCGTGCAGCGCGGCGGGGATGCGGAAGCCGAACTCGGCGCCGCGGTGGCTCGCCACGGCGGGCCGCGGCCGGTCCGTGGGCAACGGCAGCAGCTCGGGAATGCCGTCCAGGTGCTCCTTCCACCAGCTCAGCTGGCGGCTGACGAGCGTGCCGGGGTCGTCCTCGGAGCCGAGGAGTTCCGCCTGCCACAGCGTGTAGTCGGCGTACTGGACGGGCAGTTCGGGCCAGCGCGGCGCCCGGTCCGCGAGCCGGGCGGTGTACGCGGTGGACAGGTCGCGCACGAGCGCGCCGGTGGACCAGCCGTCGCTGGCGATGTGGTGGACCAGCAGCAGCAGCCGGTGCGTGTCGGGGCCCTCCTCGAACAGGGTGGCCCGCAGGGGCGGTTCGTTCTCCAGGTCGAAGGTGTGCCGGGCGGCGTCGGCGAGGCTGCCCGTGCCGGTCTCCAGGACCGGCCGGGACTCGTCCACGCCCAGCACCCGCTGGTACGGGACGCTGTCGGCGTCGGACGGGAAGACCGTGCGCAGCGCCTCGTGGCGGGCCACGACGTCGCCGAGCGCCGCTGCCAGGGCGGCGGTGTCGAGCGTGCCGTCGAGCCGCAGGACGAACGGGACGTTGTACGTGGTGCTCGGGCCCTCCAGCCGGTGCAGGAACCACAGCCGCTGCTGGGCGAACGACAGCGGCACCCGGGCCGGGCGTTCGCGGCGCAGCAGGGCGGGCCGCCTGTCGGCCGTCACGTCGAGCCGGGCGGCGAGGCCCGCCACGGTCGGCTCCGCGAACAGGACGCGGACGGGCAGCTCGGCGCCGAGCGCGGAGCGGACCCGGCTGAGCAGCCGGACCGCCGAGAGCGAGTGGCCGCCGAGGTCGAAGAAGTTGTCGTCGACGCCGACCGTGGCGACGCCCAGGACCTCGGCGAACAGACCGGCGACGATCTCCTCGGCCGCGGTGCGGGGAGCCTGCTGGACGGTGGCGGCGGCGTGGTCCTCCGCCGGCAGTTCGGCGGGCACTTCGAGGACCACGACGAAGCGGGTCGGCACCAGGTAGTCGGGCAGCACGGACTCGGCGAGGCGCCGCGCGGACTGGGCGTCGCCCTCGTGGACGACGTAGGCGGTGACGCGGCCGGAACCGGCCACGACCCCCGCGTCGGCGAAGACCTCGCGCAGCCGGGCCGCCACCTCGGCCGGATTGATCCGGAAGCCGCGCACCACCCGGACGTCCTCGGCGCGGCCGAGCAGTTCGACGGCGCCGTCGCGGTGGCCGCGGGCCAGTTCGCCGGAGGGCAGGGTGGCCACCACGCCCGGCGGCACGAGCCGTCCGTCGCGGTCGACCAGGGCAGTCTCCCGCTCGTCGTCGGCGAGCAGGTCGAAGGAGCCGACGGAGGCGGACGGATCGGCTGCCGCCGCGGCCAGCAGCCGGATCAGGCGGGCGCCGAAGGCGTCCATCGTCGCCCGGTCGAACAGGTCGGTGGCGTACTCGATCTCGCCGACGACACCGGCGGGTTCGCCGTCCGGGCCGTACCGCTCCTGGAGGCGGACGTCCATGTCGAACTTGGCGGCGTCGCCCACCACGTCCTCCAGGCGCGTCTCGACGCCGGGCACGGAGAGGGAGACCTCGTCGAAGTTCTCGAACGTGAACATGACCTGGTACAGCGGGTGCCGGGCCAGCGAACGGGCCGGGTTGACCACCTCGACGAGCCGCTCGAACGGCACGTCCTGGTGGGCGAACGCGGCCAGGTCCGTCTCGCGCACCCGGTCCAGCAGTTCGGCGAAGGCCGGGTCGCCGGAGACGTCGGTGCGCAGCACCAGCGTGTTGACGAAGTAGCCGAAGAGGTCCTCCAGGGCCTCGTCGGTGCGGCCCGCGACCGGGATGCCGATGGCCAGGTCGGTCTGGCCGCTGAGCCTGCTCAGCAGCGCGACGAGACCGGCCTGGATGGTCATGAACAGCGTGGTGCCGCTCTGCCGGGACAGCCGCAGCAGCGCGTCGTGCAGCTCCGCGTCCAGGCAGAGCGGTGCCTCGGCGCCGCCGTACGTGGCCACGGGCGGGCGCGGCCGGTCGGTGGGCAGTTCCACGAGTTCGGGCAGCCCGCGCAGCGTGTCCGTCCAGTAGGCGAGCTGCTGGGAGATGGCGCTGTCGGGGTCGTCCTCGCGGCCCAGGAGCTCCCGCTGCCACAGGGTGTAGTCGGCGTACTGCACCGGCAGGTCCGGCCAGTCGGGGGCGTGCCCCTCGACGCGGGCCGTGTAGGCGACGGACAGGTCGTCGCCGAGCAGGGTCTCGGACCAGCCGTCGCTGGCGATGTGGTGCATCAGCGGCAGCAGCGCGTACTCGCCCTCGCCCGTCCTGAACAGGGTCGACCGGATGGGCAGTTCGTTCACCAGGTCGAAGTGGTACTGCGCGGCCTCGGCGAGGGCGTCGGTCAGGTGTTCCTCGTCGATGTCGACGAGGTGCAGGTCCGCGACGGCCTCGCCGACGGGCACGATGTGCTGGTACGGCGTGCCGTCGGCCTCCCGGAACAGGGTGCGCAGGCCCTCGTGGCGGTCGACCACGTCCTGGAGGGCGGCGTGCAGCGCGGGCACGTCGAGCGGCCCGGAGAACCGCATGACGAGCGGCACGTTGTAGGTGGAGCTGGGGCCTTCGAGGCGGCTGAGGAACCACAGGCCGCGCTGCCCGAAGGACAGCGGGACGCGTTCCGGGCGCGGCATCGGCCGCAGGGCCGCACGGGCCCCGTCGGCCTGGTCGGTCCAGCTCGCGAGACCGGCGACGGTGGGCGTCTCGAAGAGCGCCCGGACCGGCACCTCCACGCCCAGGGCGGAGCGGATGCGGCTGATGAGCCGGGTGGCGAGCAGGGAGTGCCCGCCCAGCTCGAAGAAGTTGTCGTCGATACCGACCCGTTCCGCGTCCAGCACCTCGGCGAACAGGCCGACGAGCAGTTCCTCGCGCGGGTTGCGGGGGCGGCGGCTCTCCGCGCCGCCGGAGAAGTCCGGGGCGGGCAGCGCCTTGCGGTCGAGCTTGCCGTTCGGGGTGAGCGGCAGCCGGTCCACGGCGACGAAGGCCGCAGGCACCATGTGCGCGGGCAGGGCGGCCGTGACGTGGTCGCGGACGTCGGCGGGGTCGCCGCCCACCAGGTAGGCGGTGAGCCGCGGGTCGCCGGGGCGGTCCTCGCGGACGATCACGGCGGCCTGGGCGACGTCGGGGGCGCCGAGGACAGCCGACTCGATCTCGCCCGGTTCGATGCGGAAGCCGCGGATCTTCACCTGGTCGTCGGCCCGGCCGAAGTAGGACAGCGAACCGTCGGCGGCACGGCGGGCCAGGTCGCCCGTGCGGTACATGCGGGTACCGGCCGGGCCGTACGGGTCGGCGACGAAGCGCTCCGCGGTGAGGCCGTGCCGGCCCAGGTAACCGCGGGCCAGGCCGGCCCCCGCCACGTACAGCTCGCCGGTGGTGCCGACGGGCACGGGCTGCAGGCCCTCGTCGAGGACGTACACCCGCAGGTCGGGTATGCCGACGCCGACGACGCTGTTGGCGACGGTGGCCGCCGAGAGCCGGTCCAGCGCGTGGTGGGTGACGTGCACGGTGGTCTCGGTGATGCCGTACATGTTGACGAGCGCGGGCGCGTCGTCGGCGTGCCGCTCGTACCAGCCCGCGAGCCGGCTCAGGTCCAGCGCCTCACCGCCGAAGATCACATGACGCAGTGCCAGGTCCGTGCCGGGCGCCTCCTCGTCGGCCTGCATCAGCTGGTAGAAGGCGGACGGGGTCTGGTTGAGGACGGTGACCCGCTCGCGCTCCAGCAGCCGCAGGAAGTCGAACGGCGACCTGCTGACCTCGTGGGGCACCACGACGAGCGTGCCGCCGTGCAGCAGCGGCCCCCACAGCTCCCAGACGGAGAAGTCGAAGGCGTACGAGTGGAACAGCGTCCACACGTCACAGGCGTCGAAGCCGAACCACTGCTCGGTCCGGGCGAAGAGCCGCGCCACGTTCCGGTGCGGGACGAGCACGCCCTTGGGGCGGCCGGTGGAGCCGGAGGTGTAGATGACGTACGCGCCGTTGTCCGGGCGCAGCGCCGGGACGGCGGGGTTGTGCGCCGGCCCGTCGGTCAGCTCGTCCAGGAGGATGCGAGGCGTGGCCGCGGGCAGCGTCACGTCGGTTCCGGTCAGGGTGACCACGGCGGCGGGGCGGGCGTCGTCCAGGACGTAGGCGATGCGCTCGGCCGGGTAGTTCGGGTCGAGCGGCACGTAGACCCCGCCGGCCTTGAGCACGCCGAGGACGGCCACCACGAGGTCCGCGCCGCGCGGCAGAGCCAGGGCGACCGGGGTCTCCGGGCCGACGCCCCGCTCGACGAGGGCGTGCGCGAGCCGGTTCGCCCGGGTGTTGAGCTGCGTGTACGTGAGGCGCTCGGCACCGTCGACCAGTGCGGTGGCCTCCGGGTGGGCCTTCGCGGCGGCCTCGAACAGGGCGCCGATCGTGGTGTCCCCCGTCAGGTGGGCGGACTCCTCCGTCGCGGCGGGCTCGGACAGGCCGCCGACCAGCGCGCGGCGCTCCGCCGGGGCCAGGATGTCGACCTTCCAGAGGCGCTGGTCCGGGTCCGCGACGACGGCGTGGAGCATCCGGGTCAGCCGGTCGACGATCGACTCCACGGTGGACCGGTCGAACAGGTCCGTCGCGTACTCGACCAGGCCCTCCAGCCCGGCCGGTTCGCCCGCGGGACCGTACGTCTCCGCCATGTCGAAGTCGAGGTCGAACTTGGCGACGCCCGACCCGATGTCCTCCAGACCGGCCTTCAGGCCGGGCAGTTCGAGATCGGCCTCCGCGTTGTTCTGGAAGAGGATCATCACCTGGAACAGCGGGTGGTGAGCCAGGGACCGGGGCGGGTTCAGGACCTCGACCAGCCGCTCGAACGGCACCTCCTGGTGGGCGTAGGCGGCGAGGTCCGTCTCGCGGACGCGCGCCAGCAGCTCCCGGAACGTCGGGTTGCCGGAGGTGTCGGTGCGCAGCACCAGCGTGTTGACGAAGAAGCCGATCAGCTCGTCGAGCGCCTCGTCGGTGCGGCCCGCGATGACACCGCCGAGCGGGATGTCGCTGCCCGCGCCGAGGCGGCTGAGCAGTCCCGCCACGGCGGCCTGGAACACCATGAAGAGCGTGGTGTTGGTGTGCCGCGCCAGCTCCAGCAGCTTGTGGTGGAGCTCGGCGTCGAGCGTGAAGCGCACCTCGTCGCCGCGGAAGCTCGCGGCGGCCGGCCGGGGGCGGTCGGTGGGCAGCTCCAGCTGCTCGGGCAGCCCGGCGAGGTTCTGCTTCCAGTAGTCGAGCTGCTGCGACAGCAGGCTCTTCGGGTCGTCCTCGGAGCCGAGGAGTTCCCGCTGCCAGAGCGTGTAGTCGGCGTACTGCACCGGCAGCACCGGCCACGACGGGGATCGGCCCTCCAGCCGGGCCCCGTAGGCGACGGACAGGTCGCGGGCGAAGGGGGCGTCGGACCAGCCGTCACTGGCGATGTGGTGGAGCAGGAAGAGCAGGACGTGCTCGGTCTCCGAGAGCCGGAACAGCGTGATGCGCAGCGGCAGTTCGGTGGCCAGGTCGAAGCCGTACCGGGTGGCGACGGCCAGCTGTTCGGCCAGGCCCGCCTCGTCGGTGTCGACCGTCACGATGTCGGGCTGCGCCGCCTCGTCGATCAACTGGTGGGGCTGCCCGTCCACTTCGGGGAAGCGGGTGCGCAGCGACTCGTGGCGCGCCACGATGTCGCCGAGCGCGGCGTACAGGGCGTCCCGGTCGAGGGCGCCGGACATGCGCAGCAGGAGCGGCACGGTGTACGTGGCGCTGCGCCCTTCGAGCCGGTAGAGGAACCACAGGCGCCACTGCGCGGCCGACACCGGGACGAGCTCCGGACGCGGCATCGGGGCGAGGGCGAGCCGGGACTGCTCGGCGCCCTTCATCCGCTCGGCGAGTTCGGCGACGGTGGGCGACTCGAAGAGGTGCCTGATGGCCAGCTCGACGCCGAACATCGAACGGATGCGGCTGAGCAGCCGGATCGCGGTGAGCGAGTGCCCGCCGAGGTCGAAGAAGCTGTCGTCGATGCCGACCGTGGGCACGCCGAGGACCGCGGCGAACAGACCGCACAGGATCTCCTGCTCCGGGGTGCGGGCGGCACGGAAGGAGAGCGGCACCACGGCGTCGGCCCCGTCGGCCGGTGCGGGCTCCGGGGCGACGGCCCGCCCGGCCTCCGGCACGACGGCCGGAGGGGCCACCGGCGCGGCCGGCGCGGCATCCGGCCGTGCGGCCGTGTCCTCGGTGTCCTCCCCGGCCCTGGCGACGAGGTCCCCGACGGACACCGAGGCGTCCTCCACGAACGCGGTGAGCAGCCGGACGAGGTCGGCGGCCAGGACGTCGACCTGGCGGGCGCCCAGCAGGTCCGGCCGGTACTCCAGGCGCAGGCGCAGCTCCCGGCCCGGGAGCACGGAGAGGGTCAGCGGGTAGTGGGTCGCGTCGTGGTCCTCCAGGACGCTCGCGCGCAGGCCCGGGGCGGGCTCCCAGGCGTCGTCCTCGCCGTGCGGGTAGTTCTCGACGATGGTGAGGGTGTCGAAGAGGTCGCCGAGCCCGGCGATCCGCTGGACGTCGTTCAGCCCGAGGTACTGGTGGGCGATCAGGCGCGACTGCTCGTCCTGGATCCGGTCCATCAGCAGCCGGAGGGACTCCGTCCGGTCGAGCCGGACGCGGACGGGCAGCGTGTTGATGAACATGCCGACCATCGCCTCGCTCCCGGCGAGGTCCGCGGAGCGGCCGGAGAACGTGGCGCCGAACACCACGTCGTCGTGGCCGGTCCGGCCGCCGACGAGCAGGCTCCACAGGCCCTGGACGGCCGTGTTGAGGGTGAGGCCGTACTCGCGCAGCCGGTCCTGGAGCCGGGCGGACACCGTGTCGGGCAGGTCGCAGTAGACCTGTACCGGGCGGGCCGGGGCCGCCGTGCCGGGCCCGGCCAGCAGGCTCGGCGCCTCCAGCCCGGCGAGCGCCTCGCGCCAGGCCGCCTCCGCGGCCGTCCGGTCCTGGGCACCGAGCCAGGCCAGGTGGTCGCGGAAGGCGGCGGGCTCGGGCAACTTCTCGCCGCGGTGCAGCGCGAACAGCTCGTCCATGAGCAGCTGCATGGACCAGCCGTCGAACAGGATGTGGTGGTTGACGATGACGAGCCGGTGCTCGTGCTCGGCGAGCTTCACCAGGGTGAACCGCAGCAGCGGCGGCCGGGCCAGGTCGAACTTCTCGGCCCGTGCGGCGGAGACGATCCGGGCCAGCTCCGCCTCCCGCTCACCGGCGGCGAGCCCGGACAGGTCGGCCTCGCGCCACGGCAGCTCGATGTCGTCGAAGACCACCTGGACGGGCCGGGACAGGCCCTCGTGGTGGAAGCCGGCGCGCAGGTTGGGGTGCCGGTCGAGGACCGTGGCCGCCGCCGCGCGCAGGGCGGCGGCGTCCAGCGGGCCGTTCAGCTCCAGGACCTCCTGGACCGCGTACACGTCGGCGCCGTCGGTGTCGTACAGGGCGTGGAAGAGCAGGCCCTCCTGGAGCGGGCCGAGCGGCAGGACGTCGGAGATGGCCGGAAGGGACGCTTCCAGCTGCTCGATGTCGCTCTGCGAGAGGTCGACGAGCGGCAGGTCGGAGGGGGTGAGTCCGCCGGTGGTCACGGTGGCGAGGCCGGTGAGGGCGGTGAACCACTCCTCGGCCAGCTCGCGGACCTGCTCCTCGGTGAGCAGTTCGCCGGCCCAGGTCCAGTGGGCGACGAGCCGGGGCCCGTCCGCGTGGTCCACGACCGCGGCGTCCAGCTCGACGACGAGGCCGAGGGGCGCGGCGTCGTCGAAACCGGCGCCGAGCGCGGGCGCCTCGGGCGCGGGCGCCCAGGGGGCGGTCCCGGGCGCGGCGAACCGGCCCAGGTAGTTGAGGCCGAGCTGGGGCCGGGCGCGCCCGGCGAGCTCCGGGGCGGTGTCCGCGTTGCGGTGGCGCAGCAGGCCGTAGCCGATGCCGTTGTCCGGCACCGCGAGCAGCTGCTCCTTGACCCGCTTCAGCGCCCGTACGCCACCGGTGGTGCCGGGGTCGACCCGGACGGGGTAGGCGGTGGTGAACCAGCCGACGCTGCGGGTGAGGTCCAGGCCCGGCGCGATGTCCTCGCGGCCGTGCCCCTCCAGCTCCAGCAGCAGCGCGGACGTGTCGGTCCCGCGACGGCCGCGCCACTCGGCGACCGCCTGGGCGAGACCGGTGACCAGGACGTCGCGGACACCGGTGCGGACGCTGCCGGGCACGGCGGCCAGCAGGGGCGCGGTGACGTCGGACGGCAGGGTCAGCGTGAGGCTTCCGGCCCCGGCCCGGACGTCGAGCGCCGGGTCGAGCGGGCGGCTGCCCAGGAGCGGGTCGGGGGTGCCCAGCGCGGACCGCCACAGGGCCAGCTCGCCCGTGCGGCGGGTGGCCTCCTCGTCGAGGAGCGCGCTCCACCGCCGGAACGAGGTGCCGACGGGTTCGACGGTGCCGCCCTCCCAGGCGGTGCGGAGGTCGGTGAGGATCGGCTGCCAGGAAACGCCGTCCACCGCCAGGTGGTGCACGAGCAGCAGCAGCCGGCCCGGTTCCGTGCCGGCGTCGAACCACACCGCCCGCACCAGGTCGCCGGCGCGCGGGTCCAGCTCCGCCCGTGCCGTTGCCGTGTACCGGTCGACGGCTTCGCGCAGGGCGTCCTCGTCCGCGCCCGTGACGTCGGCGCGGTGGACGACGGCGGGGGCGGTGCCCGGCTCCGGAACGGTGAGCCGCCAGTCCTCGTCGAGGCGCATCCGCAGCGCGCCGTGCCGGTCGAGGACCGTCTGCAGGGCGGCGGTCAGCCGCTCGGTGCCCAGCTCCGGCGGGACGACGAGCAGCGTCGACTGATGGTAGGCGGCGACGGGCCCGCCGAGGTCCCGCAGGTCGGCCATGATCGGCGTGGGCTTCAGGGTGCCGGTCGCGACGTCCCGGACGACCGGGGCGTCGGTCCCGGCCGTCCGTGCGACGGCGGCGATGCGGGCGACCGTCTTGTGCTCGAAGACGTCCCGCGGGGTGATGTGCAGCCCGGCCCGGCGGGCCCGGCTGACCAGCTTGATGGAGACGATGCTGTCGCCGCCCAGGTCGAAGAAGCCCTGGTTCAGGCCCACTTCGGTCAGGCCGAGGACCTCGGCGAACAGCTCCGCGAGCAGCCTCTCCTCGTCGGTTCCGGCGGCGGTGGGCTCCCCGCTCTCGGGGGCCGGCAGCTCGGCGGTGCGCAGGAGGCCGTCCGGGGTGCGCGGCAGCTCGGCGACGGTGACGTACGCGTCGGGGACCAGGTGCTCGGGGAGGACCCGGGCGAGGTGGTCGCGCAGGTCCACGGCGCGCACGGACTGGCCGGGAGCGGTGACGAGGTAGGCGACGGGCCCGTCCGCGACGGCCGCGTCGGCCACGGCGGGGTGGGCCAGCAGGGTCGTGACGACGCGGGAGACGTCGAGGCGCGTGCCGTGCACGAGGACCGGCCGCTCCAGGCGCTCCAGGGTGCCGTCGGCGGTGTACCGGGCGGGCGCCCCGTCGACCAGACCGGTCACCCCGTCGGGCACCGGGACGCCGTGCTCGTCGACGACCCGGACGGGACGGGCGGCGAGTTCGCGGCGCTCGTCACCGGTCAGCAGCTCGACGCCGCCGATCCGCAGCTCCGGGTCGGCCACCACGGCGTCCAGCAGCCTGGCCAGGCGCGCGATCAGCCGGTCGACGGTGGAGCGGTCGAAGAGGTCCGTGGCGTACTCGGCGATCACGTCGACCCCGGCCGGGGCGCCGTCGTCCGCGAAGCGCTCCTGGAGGCGCAGGTCGAGGTCGAACTTCGCGACGCCGGTGGGGGCCTCGTCCGCCTCGGCGGTGAGACCGGGCAGTTCCGGCCTGGCCAGACCCAGGTTCTCGAAGGTCAGCATGGTCTGGAAGAGCGGGTGGTGCGCCAGGGACCGGGGCGGGTTCAGGGCCTCGACGATGCGGTCGAACGGCACCTCCTGGTACGGGTACGCGGCCACGTCGGCCGTCCGCACCCGGTCCAGCAGCTCCCGGAACGTCGGGTCGCCGGAGGTGTCGGTGCGCAGCACCAGGGTGTTGACGAAGTAGCCGACGAGCCCGGCGAGGCGCTCGTCGGGGCGGCCCGCGGCGGGCGTGCCGAGCGGGATGTCGGTGCCGGCCCCGAGCCGGGTCATGAGCGCGGCGAGTGCCGCCTGGACCACCATGAAGACGGTGCTGCCGGTGGAGCGGGCGAGCGCGGTCACGCCGCGGTGCAGTCCGGCGTCGAAGCGGGTGCGCAGCTCGTCGCCGCGGAAGCTCGCCGCCGGGGGGCGGGGGCGGTCGGCCGGCAGTTCGACGAGGACGGGCAGGCCGTCGAGGGCGGTCCGCCAGAAGTCGATGCCGTCCGCCTCGCCCTGCCAGAGCGTGTAGTCGGCGTACGTGACCGGAAGCTCGTCCCACTGCGGCGCGTGCCCGGCGCACCGGTCCGCGTAGGCGCGGGACAGGTCCTCCACGAGCGGTCGCTCGGACCAGCCGTCACCGGCGATGTGGTGCATGAGCAGCAGAAGGGTGTGCTCGTCGCCGCCCGTACGGGAGAACAGGGTGGCGCGCAGCGGCGGTTCGGTGTGCAGGTCGAACGCGTGCCGGGCGGCCCCGGCGACCGCGCCGTCGACGTCGTCGGTGGTCACGACGGCGAGCCCGGCCGGGTCGTCGAGGACCTGCTGCCGGGCCACTCCGTCGGCCTCGGGGAAGACGGTCCGCAGGGTTTCGTGCCGCAGGGACACGTCGCGGACGGCGGCGCGCAGCGCGTCGACGTCCGGGTCACCGGTGAGCCGCAGGACGAGCGGGATGTTGTAGGTGGCGCTCGGGCCTTCCAGGCGGTGCAGGAACCACAGCCCGCGCTGGGCGTGCGACAGCGGCATCGGGTCCGGGCGCTCGGCACGGACCAGGGCGGGGCGGGCGGTCGCGGCCTCGTCGAGGCGGCCGGCGAGCCCCGCCACCGTGGGCGCCTCGAACAGGGTGCGGACCGACACCTCCCGGTCGAGGGCGGTGCGGATGCGGCTGATCAGCCGGGCGGCCAGCAGCGAGTCGCCGCCGAGGTCGAAGAAGCCGTCGTCGACCCCGGCCCGCTCGACGCCCAGGACGTCGGCGAAGAGCCCGCACAGGATCTCCTCGGCGGCCGTGCGGGGCGCGCGGCCCGCCGCGGCGGCGGTGACGTCGGGGGCGGGGAGGGCGCGGCGGTCCAGCTTTCCGTTCGGGGCGAGCGGCAGGGCGTCGAGGACCACGTACGCGGTCGGAACCATGTGCTCCGGCAGGCGCGCGGCCAGCCGCTCACGGGCCGCGGCGGTGTCCGCGCCGCCCACGAGGTAGGCGACGAGGCGCTGCCGTCCGGGCTGGTCCTCGCGGACGGCCACGGCCGCCTGCTCCACTTCGGCCAGTTCGGTCAGGGCCGCCTCGATCTCGCCGAGTTCGACGCGGAAGCCGCGGATCTTGACCTGGTCGTCGACGCGGCCGGTGAACTCGACCAGGCCGTCCTCGTGCCGGCGGGCCAGGTCGCCGGTGCGGTACATCCGCTCGCCCGCCGCGAAGGGCGACGCGACGAACCGCTGGGCGGTGAGACCGGGACGGTCGAGGTAGCCGCGGGCCAACTGCACGCCCGATACGTAGAGTTCGCCCTCCTCGCCGGGGCGCACGGGGCGCAGCGCGGCGTCGAGGACATGGACCTCGGTGTTCCACAGCGGCGTGCCGATGGGCACGGTGCGGTACCCGGAGTTCGCGGGCACGTCGTAGGCGGTGACGTCGATGGACGCCTCGGTCGGGCCGTAGTGGTGGCCGAGCCGCAGCCCCAGTTTGGTGACGATCTCGTCCGCGAGGGAGGGCGGCAGCACCTCGCCCGCGACGAACACGAGCCGGAGCGCGAGGCCCGTGGTGTCGCGGAGCGCGGGCACCGCGACGGACAGCAGCGAGGGCACGAACTGGGCGACCGTCACCCCGTGTTCGGCGGCGTACGCGAGGAGCCGGTCCGGGAGGCCCACGACGTCGTCGGGCGCCATGCAGATCGTCGCGCCGGAGACCAGCGGCAGCCAGATCTCGGTGCCGGCCGCGTCGAAGCTGAAGGCGGTGCGGGCGAGGATCACGTCGGACGGCCCGATGTCCCAGGTGTGCGCCTGCCACAGCATGTGGTTGGCCACGCCCCGGTGCGGGACGACGACGCCCTTGGGGCGGCCGGTCGAGCCGGACGTGTAGATGACGTAGGCGGCGTTCCGGTCGTCGAGGACGACGTCGGGCGCGGTCGCGGGACCGGCCGCCGGGTCGAGCGTGTCGAGCATCAGCAGCGGGGCGGACGTGTCCGGCAGCGCGGCGGCCGTCGCGGTGGTGGTGACCACCACCGCCGGGCGGCCGTCGGACAGCATGAACGCGATCCGGTCGGCCGGGTAGCGCGGGTCGACGGGGAGGTAGGCGGCGCCCGTCTTGAGGACGGCCAGCATCGCGACCACCGCGTCGGCGGACCGTGGCAGGGCGAGGGCCACGATCCGCTCGGGGCCCGCGCCCAGGCCGGTCAGGACCCGGGCCAGCCGGTTGGCCCGGCTGTCGAGTTCGCCGTAGCCGAGGGCCGTGGCACCGAAGACCACCGCCGGGTGGTCGGGCGTGCGCCGTGCCTGCGCCTCAATCAGCGCCGGCAGCGGTGTCGGTGCCCCGGCACCGTCCAGGCCGGGCCCCATCGGGTTGCGCGTCGCACGACGGTTCACGCTGCTGACTCCTGTACTTCGTCGACAACCAGGCAGGAAGCCGGGGCGCGCACGCTTTTCCGGCATGGTGGCAGACGGTAGGGAGAGGCCTTTTCGAGGCGTTATCGTGCGCTTCTCGACCTCCGGCGGGGAGAAATATCTGGGTGATAAATGGCCTCGGTACATTTCGAGGCCGCCGAGTTCAGGAGTCGAGTTAATGGCCCGCAGACACGTCATTTCGTTGGCCGACATCCCCGACAGCAGCCTGTATCAGATCGTTGAGCGGGGTCGGCAGTTCGCTTCCGGCGCGTGGCCGTGTGAATCACTCGGCGGCGCCGTGGTCGGGATCTATTTCCGCGCCACGTCCACCCGCACCCGCACCGCGTTCTCCGCGGCGGCCCTGCGGCTGGGCGGCAGGATCATCCAGTACGGTCCCGGCGACCTCCAGCTCAACACGGGCGAGACGATGGAGGACACCGGCCGCGTCTTCGCCGGCATGCTGGACGCCCTCGTGGCCCGTACGGCGGGCAGCGAGGCGGAGCTTCGTGCCCTGGCCTCCCAGGACCGGATGGCCGTGGTGAACGCGATGAGCGCGCTGGAGCACCCCACGCAGGCGCTGACCGACCTCACGACGATGGCCGGGCACTTCGGTGACCTGGGCGGGCGCCGCGTCCTGTACCTGGGCGAGGGCAACAACACCGCCGCCGCCCTGGCGCTCGCCCTTCCCCGCTTCCCCGGTACCGAGCTGCACCTGCGCACCCCGCGGGGCTACGGCGTCGATCCGGGCGTCCTGGCCCTGGCGAAGGAGTACGCGGCACGCCACGGCTCGGTCGTGACCGAGCGGCACGACACGGACGACCTGCCGACCGGCGTCGACGTCGTCTACACGACCCGCTGGCAGACCACGGGCACGTCGAAGGCCGACCCGGCGTGGCGGAAGACGTTCGCCCCGTTCCAGGTCGACGAAGCCGTCCTGGACACCAGCCCGGACGCGGTGTTCATGCACGACCTGCCCGCGCACCGCGGCGAGGAAGTCACCGCCGCGGTGCTGGACGGGCCGAGGTCGATCGCGTTCACCCAGGCCGAGGCCAAGATGCACAGCGCCGCCGCAGTCCTGGAGTGGAGCCTCGGGGCGCTGTAGTCGCCCGGTGCCGTGACCGGCAGGGCCTGCCCCGCCTGGGCAGGCCCTGCCGGTCACGGCATGGGTCGTCCTGCGGGCGGGCGGCGCACCGGGCACGCCCGCTCGAAGGCGTGCGCGAGCCGGAACAGCACCGGCTCGCCGAACGCCCGTCCCGTGAAGGTGATACCGACGGGCAGCCCCTGCGACCAGCCGGCCGGCACGCTGATGGCCGGGTACCCGGCGACGCCGGACACGACGGCGGCCCCGTGCGGCTCGGGATCGCCCCGGACGAGGTCGATCGGC
The DNA here is from genome assembly GCF_053596315.1 of Streptomyces sp. NPDC001732. Lineage (NCBI taxonomy): Bacteria > Bacillati > Actinomycetota > Actinomycetes > Kitasatosporales > Streptomycetaceae > Streptomyces > Streptomyces sp. NPDC001732. The sequence continues at coordinate 156,400 of NZ_JBSFFY010000014.1, read as the reverse complement.
CACGGCGGCGGACAGGTCGGCATGACCAGGGCGTCCAGCCCGTGCTCGTCCATGACGGCGTCGATGCCGTCCCGGCCCGCCATGCGCCGCACCGCGGCCAACGCCTCCCGGTACGCCGCGCCGTCGAGGTCGGGCACGAAACCGGCCAGCATCTCCAGGGTCTCCTGGCCGAAGTGGGCGAGTTCGACGTCCGCGTGGTCCCGGTTCGCCGCGACGAGCCCGGCGAGGGTGCGCGGATGGTCCCCCGGCGTCTTCGCGAGGTACCGGGCGAGGTGGTGGGCGGTCTCGTTGACGACGACGGCGCCGATGGCCGGATGGGTGGTCAGCTCGGCCGCGGCGGGAATGTCGGTGCCGTCGACGATCACGGCGCCCGCCCGGCGCATCACGTCGAGTGCCGCCTCCGCGACCGCGTCGGCCGCCTCGCTGTACCCGAAGAACACCTTGCGGGGCACACCGATACGGGCTCCGCGCAGGCCGTCGTCGTCGAGGAAGGAGCGGTAGTCGAGCACGGGAGCCGTCCGCGTCGCCTCGTCCAGGGGGTCGGGACCGGCGATGACGGACAGCACGTCCGCGGCGTCGGCGACGGTACGGGCCAGCGGCCCGACGGAGTCGAAGCTGGGGATGGCCGGGATCATTCCGGCACGGCTGGTGAGCCCGGTCGTCGGCTTCACCCCGACCACGCAGTTCGCGGCGGCCGGGCCGAGGATGGAGCCCACGGTCTCGGTGCCGAGGGCGACGGCGCACAGGTTCGCGGCGACCCCGGCCGCCGAGCCGGAGCTCGACCCGTGCGGCGAGTGGTCCGTCGCGTACGGGTTGCGGGTCTGGCCCCCGCGGGCGCTCCACCCGGCCGAACCGGTGATCCACGACGTCTTGTTGGCCTTGCCGAGCAGCACCGCCCCGGCGGCCCGGAGCCGGGCCACGGCCGTGGCGTCGCGCGCCGGACGGGAGCCGAGCATGACGGTGGAGCCGCTGGTGGTGTGCATCCGGTCGGCGGTGTCCAGGTTGTCCTTGAGCAGGACGGGGACGCCGTGCAGCGGCCCCCGCACCGGCCCGGCGTCGAGGCGGGCGGCCTCCGCCTCGGCATCCGGGTTCACCTCGATGACCGCGTGCAGCTCCTCGTTGAGCAGCGCGATCCGGTCCAGGTACCAGCGGGTCGCCCCGAGCGCGGTGACCCGCCCCTCGGCGAGCGCCGCCCGCAGCCCGGCGAGTGTGGTCTCCGTCAGATCAGCCATGGGTCACCACCGACAGCTCCCGCAGCAGCGCGGACTCCTGCTCCGCCAGGTAGAAGTGCCCGCCGGGGAAGGACCGTTCCGTGTACGGGCCGGTCGTCGCCCCGGCCCAGGCCCCGACGTCCTCCGGCCGGGCATCGGCGTCGTCCTTGCCGTAGCAGGCGACCACGGGGCAGTCGAGCAGCTTCGGGGTCCCGGGCCGGTAGGTGCGCACGAGGGTGAAGTCGGCCCGGATCGGCGGCAGCACGAGGTCGAGCAGCTCGGTGTCCTCGAAGAGCGAGGCGTCGTACCCGCCGAGCCTCTTGACCTCGCCGATCAGCTCCTCGTCGGACATGTCGTCGCCGTCGCCCCGGCGGGCGGATCCGGGCGGCGCCGACGACCGGCGCGAGGGCGGCACCTGGCCGGACACCACCAGGGCCCGCACCGGGACGCGCTGCGCCACCTCGTACGCGATCCAGGCGCCCATGCTGTGCCCGAAGAGCACCAGGGGCCGGTCGTCCAGCTCGGTGAGCGCCCGCACGACCGCGTCGACCAGCGGCTCCATCCGGTCCATGCACGGCTCGGTCACCCGGTCCTGCCGGCCCGGGTACCGCACGGCCAGCACCTCCACGTCGGACGGCAGCTCGCCGGCCCACGTCCGGAACGCGCTCGGACCGCCCCCCGCGTGGGGAAAGCACACCAGCCGGAGCCGCGGGTGCGCCACCTCCCCGTAGCGCCTCAGCCACGCACTGGCTACCCGACTTGTCATCATCCGTACCTCCGGAGGGCGGTCCTGGGCATGTCGCTCGGGCCGGCGCGGTACGTCCCCGTCAGGGCAGCGGAGGACCACGGAGCGGCACGCTTCAGCAGACCCTACGAAGGCCCGGTATCGACCGGTTATCGCCCGGAACCCCGGCGGCGGACCGGACCACGCGCTCCCGTGCCGCGTCGCGCTCGGTGACGCCGGTCTCCGCGTAGGCGATCTCGGCCGCGTGCAGCGCGAGGAGCTCCGGCATGCGGTACTGGAACCAGCCGTCGGGCCCCACGTCGGCGACCTCCAGCAAGGTGGCGTCCACCAGTTCCTCCAGAAGGCCCCGGGCGTCCGCCTCCTCCGTGTCGAGCAGCGCCTCGGCGACGCGGACGTCGATGCGGTCCGTGTCGACGAGGCCCAGCCGCCGGTAGAGCTCCGCCGCCGAGGAGCCGAGCGTCCTGCGACCGCTGTCCAGCGCGGACCTCAGCGCCGGAGCCCCGGTGTAGAGCTCCTCCAGCCGGTGGCGCGGGTCCTGGAGACGGGTCAGGAGATGGGACAGGCGCCAGTGCGGCTTCGCGGCGAGCCGGGCGGATGCCGCGGACAGCGCCAGCGGGAAATGCCCGCACAGGGCGGCCAGTTGATGGACCGGCAATTCTCCTTCCGACGAAAGGTCGTTCACCGAAAGCGAATTGAGCAGTCGCACCGACTCTTCCGGGGCCAGCTCCGACAGCCTGAACCGCACCGTCGTCTTGACGGCGAGCACCCGCCGACTGGTCAGCAGAAAGGCACAACTCCCCGTCCGGGGAACGAGTTCGTACGCCGTCATGTCGTCCGGCACACCGTCGAGGATCACGAGCATCCGCCGGTTCCCCATGTACCGGTGAACGTCGTCGATCCGCTCCTGAAAACTTTCCGGAATGCGCGAGTCCGGCACACCGAGCGATTTCAGGAGCACGGTGGGGACGTCGGCGGACCCCGTGGCACCGAGATCGACGTAGAGCTGCCCCTCGGGGAACGACTTGGCGGCGGCGCGCGCCCAGTGCAGCGCCAGCGCGGTCTTCCCGATGCCGGGCAGCCCGACGACGAGACCCACCGCCGGGGCCCCCGCGGCACCCCTCTGCACCAGGGCGTCGAGGGCCTTGAGCTCGCGCTCCCTGCCGACGAACGGAGCGGAGACGGGCGGAAGCGCCGGCAGCGTGACCTCTCCGGCGGACAGCACCGTCGTGTCGGCGCTGGGCAGGAGTTGAGTGGTCTCCTGGAGCATGGCCATGTGCAGGTCCTGGAGGACCCGGCCCGGCTCCAGGCCGATCTCCTCGCGGAAGACGCTCCGCGCCTGGCGGAAGAGCCGCAGGGCCTCCGGCCGGTGCCCCGAGCGGTAGTGCGCGAGCATGAGGGCGGCCCGCCCGTGCTCCCACAGGGGCTGGTCGTTCACCAGGGCGGTGAGCTCGGGAATGACCTCGCGGTGCTTGCCGAGTTGCAGCTGCAGGGTCACGTACTGCTCGTACGCGGCGAGCCGCTGCTGCTCCAGCAGCTCCGCCTCCGTCTCGATCACGGCGCTGGAGATGTCCGCCAGGGCCGGTCCGCGCCACAGCGCGAGCGCCTCTCCCAGCATCGCGACCGCCGCGCCGCTGTCCCCCTGCTGACCGAGCATGCGCGCCGTCTCCGCGGCGGCGGCGAACTCCACCGCGTCGACCCGGTGCCGCGTCCTGCGCAGCAGATAGCCGGACGTGGTGGTGGCGATCACCTCGTCGGTGTGGCCGGCGGCCAGGATCGCCTTCCGCAGACTGGCGATGCAGATCGCGATCTGCGTGCGGCACGTCACCGGCGGCCGGCCGTTCCACACCGCGTCGATCAGCCGGTCGTGCGAGACGACCTGGTCCGAGGAGAGCAACAGCATCGCCAGCACGGTCCGCTGCCTGCGTCCGCGGATCTCGACCCGCTGGGACCCCGCCCAGACTTCGAGCGGGCCGAGCATCCTGAAGTCGAGCCGGCCGACGTGTTCCGTGGTCCCGCTGCGTTCACGCGCGACCGGTGAGTGCGCCGTCTCCGCGCACAGTGGGCGCTGCGGCAGGCAGTCGATCCCATGCGTCATGGTGAACCCCCGTTGTGAGACTGCTGTCTGGTCCTTCTGGTCATTGGAGGGCGACCCCGCTCGCCACTCACCGCACCGCGTGCACCCCCGTGCCGTGCGGTGTCGTGGAAGCCCGAGCCGGATTTCGATGTCGTGCGATCTGGGGCGCAAATGCCCGCTCCGCCATGCCATCGGCGCACGCCCCCCAAGCGGCGCCGACCTCACGATGAGGTTCTGCACGGGCCGGGCCTCGCCCGGAGCACCGTCTCCGCCACGCCGTCGGCGTCGACCGGCCGAACGATGCGGTCCTGAATGGATATCGGCACTGCGCGGCGCACCCTTGGCTTCACGTACCAGGGCCTCTACCGGACCGGGTCGCGCCGTCGATCGCTTCGTTCCCCCGTTGTACGTATCCGGTCCGTACCTGTCCGGTTCGCATACGGGGCTGAAGGCAGCCCCCCTCTGCCATCGATGCCTTGATCTGCAGCAACGATAAGCAGACCTCACCCGGACGGACTAACTCCATCTTTTACGACCCTCTTAACCGCTGGCCGAAAACCGCCCGCTCAGATGTCTCATGTGGTCGGCCGTGCCGGCTTCCCGCGACGGATCGGGGCGGTTGCGGAACCGAGGAGGACCGGCCCGGGGCCCCTCGCCCGGATCGGGCCGGACCGCTCCGGCCGGAAGGCCCCGGGCGGCCGGAGGAGAAGTACGTTCCGTCCGCGCGGAGTTCACCGGGTACGGGCCGGTCAGCGCGCTCCTTTTTCCATCCGCGCGTCGGCGGCCCCGACGATCACCGAGGCCCAGTCCGGCTCGCCCCGGGCGCCGGTTCCGTCCGGGACCACGCGACGCAGCCGCCGCCACAGACCCGCCCGGGTCCACGCGGTGAACCTGCGGTGCGCGGTCGCGGGCGAGACACCGAACGTCTCCGGCAGCTGCCGCCAGGCACACCCACTGGTCAGCACGTACACCACCGCGACGAACACGGCCCGCTCGTCGTACGGCGCGGTACCGCCGCCCTGCGGACGGGCGTTGAACAGTGGCAGCAGCGGAGCGACCAGCTCCCACAACCCGTCAGGAACCAGTCGCTGCGACAGATCGGCACTCACGACCAGCAATGATGCAGCAACCTGCACCCGCCGCCACGTGAGACGCACCCTCGATCACCTGCCCGGCAACCCCGATGTGGAATGTGTGTTCGGGACAACGCCGAGGAGGGCGCGCACGATCGCCCGTCACTTCGCCGGAGATCGGATTGGCTCATTTGCTCTGCCGACCTCGGTCTCGCCGACGGTGGACACCCTTGACCGAGGGGATCGGTTCACCCCGGTTTGCTCCGGTGACACCGGTGGGTCCGCCGTATGCCGCCCAGGTCCGGTTCGTCACGAAAAGCCGGAGCGAGATGCACGGCCGGCGCCCACGCGCGACCGGCCTCCAGGACCACGAAGACGGATTCCGAGACTCTCCGGATGCCCGTGTGGACCGCGAGCGCCCCCCGAATCCTCCGCCGACGTCCGTGACGACCGTCACGTACGCCCCTGCGACCGCCTCACGGCCCTCGCCACCGGAAAAGTACCCCGGATCACCGCCGCGACACGAGCCGTCAGCACACCGTCACGCCGAGCAATCCCTCTCGACGGACAACCCTTCCCCTCGCCCACGGGGCACCCGTGGGCGACACCGCCCACACCTCACCCGACCGCCATCGACGAAACGGCCGACACCGTGATCACGATGCCGACCGTTTCGTTCGGTACTGCTGGAACACCCACATCGGTGTTCCTTATTGTGCGCGAGGGGGGATTTGAACCCCCACGTCCCTAAGGACACTGGCACCTGAAGCCAGCGCGTCTGCCGTTCCGCCACTCGCGCAAGAGTGGTGCTTCCAGGTTCTCTCACCGTTTGGTGCGATCGCCTGGCGACATCCGGAAGATTAGCACGCTGGACAGGGTGGATTCACATCCGTTGTTTCACCGGCCGCCCGGCGGGAAGCGGGAACGCCGAGCGGTCGCCCCCACTCCTCCTGTATGCACCCCGGGTGCGGGACACTGGGAGGAAGCCGCCTCTACGATCCGTGTGAGAGGTGACACTCGTCCACGGGGCGGACAAGGGGAACCAGCCGGTTTCCCGAGGCGTGGATACGATCAGTAAGCAGTACAGGGACGACTACAACGGAGGAGGTGCCCCATGGGAGTCATGAAGCGTTTCGAGCAGCGTCTCGAAGGTCTGGTCAACGGCACCTTCGCCAAGGTCTTCAAGTCCGAGGTCCAGCCCGTCGAGATCGCGGGAGCCCTCCAGCGCGAGTGCGACAACAACGCAACGATCTGGAACCGCGAGCGGACAGTCGTCCCCAATGACTTCATCGTCGAGCTCAGCACCCCTGACTACGAGCGACTCAGCCCGTATTCCGGCCAGTTGGGCGACGAGCTCTCCGGCCTGGTCCGCGACTACGCCAAGCAGCAGCGGTACACCTTCATGGGCCCCATCAAGGTCCACCTGGAGAAGGCCGACGACCTCGACACCGGGCTCTACCGGGTGCGCAGCCGCACCCTGGCGTCGAGTTCGTCGCAGGACCCCCAGGGCCGGCAGGGAGCGCAGGGCCACCCCGGACAGCCTCCCCACCCCGGACCGGGACGGTCCCCGCAGCCCCCCGGCGGCTACGGCTACCCCCCCAGCTCCGCCCCGCCCATGCCCGCGGCCCCGCCGCCGGGAGCGGGCAGGACCGGCGCCGACCGGCACCCGCCGGCCGGTCCCGGGCCCCTGTCCAACACGCAGGTGCGACGCTGGATCGAAATCAACGGCACCCGCCACCAGATCTCCCGCCCGACGCTGGTGCTGGGCCGCAGCACCGACGCCGACGTGCGGATCGACGACCCCGGCGTATCGCGCCGGCACTGTGAGATCCGGACCGGAACGCCCTCGACGATCCAGGATCTCGGGTCCACCAACGGCATCGTGGTGGACGGGCAGCACACCACCCGCGCTACGCTCCGCGACGGCTCACGAATCGTCGTGGGCAGCACCACCATCGTTTACCGGCAAGCCGAAGGGTGAAGCGGGGGCAATGTCAGAGCTGACCCTGACGGTCATGCGGCTAGGTTTCCTGGCCGTTCTGTGGCTGTTCGTGATCGTGGCCGTCCAGGTCATCCGCAGTGACCTGTTCGGAACGCGCGTCACACAGCGCGGCTCACGCCGCACCGCGAACGACGCACGACCACCGCAGCAGCGCCAGAACGCCGCGGCACCGCCGCAGCAGCGCCAGCAGTCCGGCCGCCAGCGCCGGGGGGCACCCACGAAACTGGTCGTCTCCGAGGGCAGCCTCACCGGCACCACGGTGGCGCTCCAGGGGCAGACCATCACGCTGGGCCGTGCGCACGATTCAACGATCGTGCTGGACGACGACTACGCGTCCAGCAGGCATGCCAGGATCTACCCCGACCGTGACGGCCAGTGGATCGTCGAGGATCTCGGGTCCACCAACGGCACGTATCTCGACCGGACCCGTCTCACCACCCCGACGCCCGTTCCGCTGGGCGCGCCGATCCGAATCGGCAAGACCGTCATCGAGCTGCGGAAGTAGTACGACAATGAGCGAGCGGAGCGAGCGAGCCACGGCGGTACGGTCATCGGACCCCGCCCGGCTCCCGACCGGAGGGTGGGCAGTGTGGCTCGAGACCGGCTGTACCCCGAGCCGACGGGAGAGGTGCGCATGAGTCTTTCCCTGCGCTTCGCCGCCGGATCGCACAAGGGCATGATCCGGGAGGGCAACGAGGACTCCGGCTACGCCGGCCCGCGCCTTCTCGCCATCGCCGACGGCATGGGCGGCCAGGCGGCCGGCGAGGTCGCCAGCTCCGAGGTGATCTCCACCCTCGTCCAGCTCGACGACGACGTCCCGGGCTCCGACATCCTGACCTCGCTCGGCACGGCGGTCCAGCGGGCCAACGACCAGCTGCGCATGATGGTCGAGGAGGACCCCCAGCTGGAGGGCATGGGCACCACGCTCACCGCCCTGCTCTGGACCGGTCAGCGCCTCGGCCTCGTCCACGTCGGCGACTCCCGCGCGTACCTGCTGCGCGACGGCGTGCTCACCCAGATCACCCAGGACCACACCTGGGTGCAGCGGCTGGTCGACGAGGGCCGGATCACCGAGGAAGAGGCCACCACCCACCCGCAGCGCGCCCTCCTGATGCGCGCCCTGGGCAGCGGCGACCACGTCGAACCCGACCTCTCCATCCGCGAGGTCCGGGTCGGCGACCGCTATCTGATCTGCTCCGACGGGCTCTCCGGCGTCGTCTCCCACCAGACGATGGAGGAGACCCTCGCCAGCTACCAGGGCCCCCAGGAGACCATCCAGGAACTGATCCAGCTCGCCCTGCGCGGCGGCGGACCGGACAACATCACCTGCATCGTCGCGGACGTCCTCGACGTCGACAGCAACGACACCCTGGCCTCGCAGCTCAACGACACCCCGGTCGTCGTCGGCGCGGTCGCCGAGAACCAGGCCGCGCAGATGACCTCCGCCGAGAGCACGGCCGCCATGCAGACCCCGGCGGGCCGCGCGGCCGGCCTCGGCCGCCCCGTCCCGCCGCCCGCCGGAGGCTTCGGCCCGCCCGGAAGCGGGGAGGACGTCGGCTACGGCGGGATGCCGGACGGCTCCTTCGACTCGTACACCGACGACGACTTCGTGAAGCCCGGCGGCGGCCGCAAGTGGCTCAAGAGGTCCCTCTATACCGTGCTGGCCCTCGCCGTCGTCGGCGGCGGCCTCTACAGCGGCTACCGCTGGACCCAGAACCAGTTCTACGTCGGCGCGAAGAACGACCACGTCGCGCTGTTCCGCGGCATCAGCCAGGAACTGGGCTGGATCTCGCTCTCGGAGGTGGAGAAGGACCACCCCGAGATCGAACTCAAGTACCTCCCGAGCTACCAGCGCAAGCAGGTCGAGGCGACCATCGCCGAGGGCGATCTCGTCTCCGCCCGCGAGAAGATCGGCGAACTCTCCGTCCAGGCGTCCGCCTGCCGGAAGAACGCCGAACGGCGCGCCGCCGAGAAGGCCAGATCGGACGAGGGCCAGGCCGCGGGCACGGACTCGGACGCCGCCAAGACATCCGGTGGCGCCAAGACCTCCGAAACCGACAAGACCAAGCCGACCAAAACTCCCGCTCCTGGTCCCAGCCTCTCGGAGGAAGAGAAAAAGCTGGTCCCGCAGTGCGGTAAGCAGTAAGCCGTAGGGGGCCTTCAGCACCATGAGCGTTGTCACCAACACGACCACGATCGGCGCGATCGACGCGCCGAGCCGTCGCAACACCGAGCTGATGATGATGGGCTTCGCCGTCGCCATCTCGGTCTTCGCCTACGCCAACGTCGGGCTCGCCATCGACGGCAAGCTCCCGTCCGGCATGTTCGGATACGGCGCCGGGATCATCCTGCTCGGCGGCGTCGCCCACCTCGTGGTGCGCAAGTTCGCCCCGTACGCGGACCCGCTGCTGCTGCCGCTGGCGACCCTGCTCAACGGCCTGGGGCTGGTACTGATCTGGCGGCTGGACCAGTCGCAGCGACTGATCCAGCGCGCGGAGTTCGCGTACGGGAAGTACAGCCCCGACGCCCCCAAGCAGCTGCTCTACTCGGCGATCGGCGTCGCCTTCTTCGTCGCCGTGCTGATCATCCTCAAGGACCACCGCATCCTCCAGCGCTACACCTACATCTCGATGGCCGTGGCGCTGGTCCTGCTGATCCTGCCGATGTTCTTCCCCGCGGTGAACGGCGCGAAGATCTGGATCAGCCTCGGCCCGTTCACCATCCAGCCGGGAGAGTTCGCCAAGATCCTGATCGCGATCTTCTTCTCCGGCTATCTCATGGTGAAGCGTGACGCCCTGGCGCTGGCCAGCCGCCGTTTCATGGGGATGTACCTGCCGCGCGGCCGCGACCTCGGTCCGATCATCACCATCTGGGCCCTGTCGATCCTGATCCTGGTCTTCGAGACCGACCTCGGCACCTCGCTGCTCTTCTTCGGCCTCTTCGTCGTGATGCTGTACGTCGCCACCGAGCGGACCAGCTGGATCGTCTTCGGTCTGCTGATGTCCGCGGCAGGTGCGGTGGGAGTGGCTTCCTTCGAACCCCACGTGCAGCAGCGTGTGAACGCCTGGCTCGACCCGTTCTCCAAGGCCACGATGGCGCAGAGCGACCAGATCGCCCAGTCGCTGATGTCCTTCGGTGCCGGCGGCACCCTCGGCTCCGGACTGGGGCAGGGCCACTCGGACCTGATCATGTTCGCCGCCAACGCCGACTTCATCCTCTCCACCGTCGCCGAGGAACTCGGCCTGGCCGGGATGATGGCCGTCCTGCTGATCTACGGCCTGATCGTCGAGCGGGGCCTCCGCACGGCGCTCGCCGCCCGTGACCCCTTCGGCAAGCTGCTCGCCGTCGGGCTGTCCGGGGCCTTCGCCATCCAGATCTTCGTGGTCGCGGGCGGCGTCATGGGCCTCATCCCGCTCAGTGGCATGACGATGCCGTTCCTCGCGTACGGCGGTTCGTCCGTGCTGGCCAACTGGGCGCTGATCGCCATCCTGATCAGGATCAGCGACACCGCTCGCCGCCCCGCTCCGGCACCCGCGCCGTCCCCCGATGCCGAGATGACCCAGGTGGTCCGACCGTGAACAAGCCCCTGCGCCGAATCGCGATCTTCTGCGGCGTCCTCATCCTCGCCCTGCTCGTGCGCACCAACTACCTCCAGTACGTCCGCGCCGACGAGCTGAACAGCCGCGACGAGAACCGCCGCGTCCGGATCGAGCGCTACGCGCACGAGCGCGGCAACATCATCGTGGACGGCAATCCCGTCACCGGGTCCGTCGAGACCAAGGGCAGCGACTTCAAGTACAAGCGGGTCTGGAAGGACGGCCCCATGTGGGCCCCCGTCACCGGCTACTCCTCGCAGGCCTTCGACGCCTCACAGCTGGAGAGCCTGGAGGACGGCATCCTCACCGGCAACGACGACCAGCTCTTCTTCGACCGCACCCTGTCGATGTTCACCGGCGACAAGAAGCAGGGCGGCAACGTCGTCACCACGCTGAACGGCGCCGCGCAGAAGGCCGCGTTCAAGGGGCTCGGCGACAGGAAGGGCGCCGTCGCCGCCCTCGACCCGCAGACCGGCGCCATCCTGGCCCTGGTGAGCACCCCGTCGTACGACCCCTCGGTCTTCGCGGGCAACTCCGACAAGGACAGCAAGGCCCGGCAGCAGCTCCTGAAGGACAAGGACAAGCCGATGCTCAACCGGGCATTGCGCGAGACCTACCCGCCCGGCTCGACCTTCAAGGTCGTCACCGCCGCCGCGGCGCTGGAGAACGGGCTGTACACCGACATCGACGCGAAGACGAACTCGCCGCTGCCCTGGCGCCTCCCGCTGTCCACCCTCAACCTGGACAACGAGGGCAACATCCCCTGCGAGAACGCCTCGCTCCGGGAAGCACTGCGGTGGTCCTGCAACACGGTCTTCGGCAAGATCAGCGACGACCTGGGCAACAAGAAGATGATCGACCAGGCCGACAAGTTCGGCTTCAACGAGGAGATCTTCACCCCGGTCCGCGCCGACGCCAGCGCCTACCCCAAGGACAACCGCCCGCAGAACGCCATGGCCGGCATCGGCCAGGCGTCCAACCGCGCCACCCCGCTCCAGATGGCGATGGTCGCCGCCGCGGTCGCCAACGACGGCAAGCTGATGCAGCCGTACATGGTCGCCGAGCGCCAGGCCCCCAACCTGGACGCCATCTACACCCACGAGAAGGAGCAGTTCAGCCAGCCCCTCTCGGGTGAGAACGCGCAGAAGCTCCAGCAGATGATGGAGACCGTCGTCCAGAACGGCACCGGTCGCAACGCGCAGATCAGCGGCGTCACCGTCGGCGGCAAGACCGGTACCGCCCAGCACGGCCTCAACAACAGCGAGAAGCCGTACGCGTGGTTCATCTCGTACGCCAAGACCGACAGCGGCTCCCCGGTCGCCGTCGCCGTCGTCGTCGAGGACGGCCAGGCCAACCGCGACGACATCTCCGGTGGCGGTCTGGCCGCCCCGATCGCTCGTTCGGTGATGAAGGCGGTCATCGACAGCAAGAGGTGATGCCCATCACACCGGATGGCATACCTGCACATTGGGATACCGGTCGGATATCGAGTCCGGACTTCCGCCCGATCGGGTAGTGCGTGGCCGGTAGCGTAGGTGCGAGCAGCACACCGCCGGACCGCACACCGGTGCGGTCGGGACCGACGGAGAGGGCTGGAACAGTTATGGAAGAGCCGCGTCGCCTCGGCGGCCGGTACGAGCTGGGCTCGGTGCTCGGCCGTGGTGGCATGGCCGAGGTCTATCTCGCACACGACACCCGGCTCGGCCGCACCGTAGCTGTGAAGACGCTGCGGGCCGACCTGGCCCGCGACCCGTCCTTCCAGGCCCGGTTCCGCCGTGAGGCCCAGTCCGCCGCCTCGCTCAACCACCCGGCGATCGTCGCCGTCTACGACACCGGCGAGGACTACGTCGACGGGGTCTCCATCCCGTACATCGTCATGGAGTACGTGGACGGATCGACGCTCAGGGAACTCCTGCACTCCGGCCGGAAGTTGCTGCCCGAGCGCACCCTGGAGATGACCGTCGGCATCCTCCAGGCACTGGAGTACTCGCACCGCGCGGGCATCGTCCACCGGGACATCAAGCCGGCGAACGTCATGCTGACGCGCACCGGCCAGGTCAAGGTCATGGACTTCGGCATCGCCCGCGCCATGGGCGACTCCGGCATGACGATGACCCAGACCGCCGCCGTCATCGGCACCGCCCAGTACCTCTCCCCGGAGCAGGCCAAGGGCGAGCAGGTCGACGCGCGCTCCGACCTGTACTCGACCGGCTGCCTGCTCTACGAGCTGCTGACGGTCCGGCCGCCCTTCGTCGGGGACTCGCCCGTCGCGGTCGCCTACCAGCACGTACGGGAAGAGCCGCAGAAGCCCAGCAACTTCGACCCCGAGATCACGCCCGAGATGGACGCGATCGTGTTGAAGGCCCTGGTCAAGGACCCCGACTACCGCTACCAGTCGGCCGACGAGATGCGCGCCGACATCGAGGCGTGCCTCGACGGCCAGCCGGTCGCCGCCACCGCGGCGATGGGCGCGGCCGGTTACGGCGGCTACGACGGTTACGGCGGCAACGACCAGCCCACCACCGCGCTGCACGCCGCCGACCAGAACGGCGCGGCCACCTCCATGCTGCCCCCGGTCAACCCGGACGATGGCGGCTACGGCTACGACGACCGGCCCGACCGGCGTCGGCAGAAGAAGAGCAACACCTCGACGATCCTGCTGGTCGTCGCGGGCATCCTGGTGCTGATCGGGGCGATCCTGATCGGCAGGTCGGTGTTCAGCGACACCAACAGCAGCGGCGAGATCGATGCGCCGAACCTGGTCGGCACGACCGTGAAACAGGCGCAGAAACTCGCCGACAACGCCAATGTCACCCTGAAGATCGGCTCGCGCGAGCCCTGCGAGGAGCAGGACGCGGGCAAGATCTGCAGCCAGACCCCGGACGCCGACGCGAAGATGGAGGAGAAGGAGACCATCACGGTCGTCGTCTCCACCGGAGCGCCGAAGGTCGAGGTCCCGGACGTCGTCGAGAAGACGGAGGCGACCGCGCGCAAGGACCTGGAGGCCAAGGGCTTCACGGTGACCGTCAACACGATCGAGTCCGAGAAGACCCCGGGCACGGTCATCAAGCAGAACCCCGAGGGCAACTCGAAGGCCGAGCGGAACTCCGAGGTCACGATCACGGTCGCCAAGGAAGCCACCCTGGACCTTCCGGACGTCCGCACCCGTACGTACGAGGCGGCCGAGGCCCAGCTCAGGGGCATCGGGTTCACCAACATCTCGCGCACCGACATCGACTCGGACCAGCCGGCGAACACGGTGGTCGAGCAGACCCCGGGCGTCGGCAAGCAGGCCAAGGACGTGCAGATCGTCCTGAAGGTCTCCAAGGGGCCGCAGCAGCCGGAGAAGGCCACGGTGCCCGATCTGCAGGGCAAGACCCTCGGGGAGGCGAAGGCCCTGCTGACCCAGGCGGGTCTGCAACTCGGCCAGGTCCAGGGTCCCGGTGACGACAACGCGAAGGTCCTCGGCTTCCAGCCCGGACCGGGCCAGCAGGTAGACAAGAACAGCGCGGTCAACGTCCAGACCATGCCGGGCGGTGGAGACGGCAACATCTTCGGCGGCCCGTCCGGCTCGCGGAAGCACTGACCCCGTACCGCACCGAACGCCATCGGGCCCCGGCACCTCACGGTGACCGGGGCCCTTTGTCGTCCCTGCTCTTCTTGCTCTTCTTGCTCTGCTTGCCCTAGCGCAGCTCCGCCGGCTTCGTGCGGTCCTTGTCCACCTTCTCGGTGCGGACCAGTTCGCCCCACACGATGTAGCGGTACTTCGAGGTGTAGACCGGCGTGCAGGTCGTCAGCGTGATGTAGCGTCCGGGCTTCTTCGCGCCCGAGCCCTTCGGTACCGGCTGCAGGACGTCGACGTCGTACTTCGACGTCTCGGGAAGCTCCTCGAAGACCTTGTAGACGTACCAGGTGTCCCTGGTCTCGAAGACGATCGCGTCCCCGGTCCGCACCTTGTCGATGTTGTGGAACTTGGCGCCGTGCCCGTCGCGGTGTGCCGCCAGGGTGAAGTTGCCCTTCTTGTCCCACGGGAGCGCCGACTTCACCGGCTCCGTGTAGTAGCCCGCGATGCCGTTGTTGAGGTTCTCGGTGTCGGTGCCCTTCTTGACCAGGACCTCGCCGTTCTTCATCGACGGGACGTGCAGGAACCCGATGCCGTCCTTGGTGTCCAGCGCGCCCGGTCCGCCCGCCCAGCGGTCGCGGACGGTGTGGCCCTGCTCGGCGGCCTCGCGGTCGGCGAGCACGTTCGTCCACCAGAGGGAGTAGGCGACGAAGAGTCCCAGCACCAGGCCCGCGGTGATCAGCAGTTCACCGAAGACGCTGACCGCGGTCGCGACGGGGTGGCGACCCGCGCGCCGGGAAGGGGGCGTGGACTCGCCGACTCGCTCTTCGTCCTCGGTCCTCGCTGTCACCGCACCCGTCCCTGTCGTGATGTTGATTCAGCCCACGAGCGCGTCGGGCTTCCCCTTGCTGCGCGGTCGTTCGTCGACCATCTTGCCCCAGACGATCAAACGGTATGTACTCGTGAATTCCGGCGTACAGGTCGTCAGCGTGATGTACCGGCCCGGCTTGGTGAAGCCGGAACCGGCCGGCACCGGGTCGATCACCGAGACGTTGGACGGCGACGTCTGCGGCAGGATCCTCGTCATCTCGTACGTGTAGTACGCGTCCTGCGTCTCCACCACGATCGGGTCGCCGGGGTTCAGCCGGTTGATGTAACGGAACGGCTCGCCGTGGGTGTTGCGGTGGCCGGCCAGGGCGAAGTTGCCCTTCTCGGCCGACGGCATCGCCGTGCGGAGCGAGCCCTCTCCGTAGTGGCCGACCATGCCCCGGTCGAGGACCTTCTCCTTGCTGATGCCCTCGGCGATCGGAGCGACCACGTCCAGTTTGGGGATGTGGATGATGGCGAATCCCTGTCCCGCTTCGAACACACCGGGGTTGCGGTCGCCCTTGGCCCAGTCGTCCTGGATCTTGTGTGTCTCCTTGCCCGCGTACAGGTTGGCGCGCACGTTCGTCCACCACAGCTGGTAGGTGACGAACAGCAGCATCAACACGCCGAGCGTGATGAACAGTTCGCCGGTGAACCGGCTGGCGACCACGGCCGGGCTGTCCTTGGCCGCGCGTGCCGCACGCCGTGCCTCGACGCGCGACATCGGTCTGTCGGCCTGTGCCGCGGCCGTCGACGCGGTCCGTGCCGGGGCGTCGGTGCGGCGGCGACCGCGTCCCTTGGCCGCGCGGCGGCGTTCGGCACGGCCGCCGGGGCGTGGTTCCGAAGGCGTGTCCCCGGGGGCCGGCCCGGGGGCCTCCGGGCCCTGTCCGGGGTCCTCGAAGCGCTCCGTGCCCTTCGTCGGCACGGGGTCCGGGCCGAAGTCCGGTTCGTCGACGACCGGCAGAACGACCGTTCCGTCGTCGGCCGGGAAGGGGCCCGGCTCGTGGACGGTCGGCAGGACGGCCGTTCCCTCCTCGGCGGAGAAGGCACCCGGGAAGGCACCTGGGGAGGGGGCCGGGTAGGAGGAGGGGCCGGGCCGGGCCGGGGGCACCGGAGCGGGCGCGGGCACAGGAGCGGGCGCGGGTGCCGGAGCGGTCTGCTGCCCGTACCAGTCCCGTTCGAACCCCTGGGGGTCGTACCACTCGTCCGGAACGCCCCCGGGATCCCGTGCCCCCTGCGCCGCCGACGGCTGCGCGGGCGACTGCGCCTGTGGGGCGGGCGGCGTCCCGGACCACTGCTGCGGAGCCGGGTTCCGGTGCCGTCCTCGTCCCGCCTCCGGTGCCTCGGCCTCCTCGGGGCGGATGTTGTCCGCCCTGAACCACGGCGAGGCGTGCTGTCCGGGCAGCGGATCGCTCAGCGGGTCCGCCATCCGGTCGGCCGTCGCCTCGAACACGCCTGCGGCCTCGTACGTCCCTTGTTCGTACGGGCCGTCCCGTCCTGCTTCGTGTTCGGGGCGGAGCGGGGTCACGCGACGGCCTTGCCCACCACCGGCGCGAGCCCCGCCGACCTCGCGACGGCCCCGGTGTCGCCGCACTGCACCAGCCAGTTGGCCAGCATCAGGTGTCCGTATTCGGTCAGCACCGACTCCGGGTGGAACTGCACGCCCTCCACCGCCAGTTCACGGTGGCGCAGCCCCATGATGATGCCGTCGGCCGTACGCGCCGTCACTTCCAGCTCCGGAGGTACGGTGCCGGGCTCGGCGGCGAGCGAGTGGTAGCGGGTCGCGGTGAAGGGGGACGGCAGGCCGGCGAAGACCCCCACGCCCTCGTGCGTCACCGGCGAGGTCTTGCCGTGCAGCAGCTCCGGGGCACGGCCCACCACGCCGCCGTACGCCACCGCCATCGACTGCATCCCCAGGCAGACCCCGAAGACCGGAACGCCCGTCGCCGCGCAGTGGCGGACCATCTCGACGCAGACGCCCGCCTGCTCCGGGGTGCCGGGGCCGGGCGAGAGCAGAACGCCGTCGAAGCCGTCCTGGGCGTGCGCCGTCGTCACCTCGTCGTTGCGCAGCACCTCGCACTCGGCACCGAGTTGGTAGAGGTACTGGACGAGGTTGAAGACGAAGCTGTCGTAGTTGTCCACCACGAGGATGCGGGCGCTCACTGGCCGCCCTCCGTCCCTGTCGAGCCGTCGACCGTCACGTCACCGAACGGGAGCAGAGGTTCCGCCCAGGGGAAGACGTACTGGAAGAGCACGTAGACGACCCCCAGCACCAGTACGAGCGAGATGAGCGCACGCACCCATGTGTTGCCCGGCAGATGCCGCCAGATCCAGCCATACATGCTGTCCCCTCCATTCGGTACGGAACCAGACTAAGGGGCCGCGGCGGAAGCGGGGGTCAGCTGTGGAAAGCCGTCGGTCTGCCTTCCGTCACGGGCTGGGTGGCGTCGAGGTGCGCCCAGGCGATGAGCCGGTGACTGCTGCCCCATTCGGGATCGCAGGTGGTCAGGGTCAGATAGCGTCCGGGCCCGTCGAAGCCGGACCGGCGGGGTACCGGGGCGATGACCCCGGTGTCGCTCGGCACGGTCCGGTAGGGCGGCTTCCCGATGCGGTACGTGAACCACGTCGTCCCGTCCGTCACCAGGACCGCGTCGCCCCGGCGCAGCTTCGGGAAGTCCTTGAACGGGTCCCCGTAGGTGCGGCGGTGTCCGGCCACCGCGAAATTGCCCGTTTCTCCCAAGCGTGCGGTGCCCCGGTAGTGGCCGAGACCTTTCTGCAGGGTTTTGACCTCGGTGTTCTCCAGGACGGGCCATTCCCACCCCTTGCCGAAGCGCGGTATGTACAGCATCGCGAACGGCTTGCCGTCCCGGTACGCGGCGGGGGCGGGGGGCTTCGCCGGCCCCGGGGAGGGCCGCGCCCCGGGCACGGGCACCGTTCCCCGCGACCACTGGCCGCGCAGGGCGTCGATCTCCTCACCGGCCGCGTCCGCCGCCTTCACGCCGGTCCAGAACAGCACGTACGCCACGAAGAGCACGATGAGTGCGCCGACGGTGATGCAGAGTTCGCTGAACGTCCTGACGACCAGTCGCACCGACACCGGGCCGGCCTCCCCACAGCTGCTCGCTACTTCACGGGCTCCGCGTAGTGGAGATCCACTGTGCCCGAGTAGCCGGGAAGAGTCACCGCCTCGTGCTCGTCCACTTTCCAGCCGAGCCCGTACGCCTTGACGTACAGCAGGTAGTTGCTGATCGCCGGGGAGTTGTTGAGTGCCTGCTTGAGGCTGCCCGGGTCGCCGATCGCGGTGATCTTGTACGGCGGGGAGTAGACCCGGCCCTGGAGGATCAGGGTGTTGCCGACGCAGCGCACCGCGCTCGTGGAGATCAGCCGCTGGTCCATGACCTGGATGCCCTTGGCACCGCCCTGCCAGAGGGCGTTGACGACCGCCTGCAGGTCCTGCTGGTGGATGACCAGGTCGTTGGGTTGCGGATCGGGGTAGCCGGGGCCGGCGGTGGCGTCGGGCGGGGCGTCGTTGAGGGTGACCGAGACCGAACGGCCGGTGAGCTTCGTGGTGCCCGCGGTCCGTTCGAGCTCCTTGAGCCGGGCGTCCTCCGCCTCGGTGCTGCCGTCGTCGCGCCGGGCGAGGGCGTCGATGTCCTCGCGCGCGGATGCGGTCGTCTCGTCCAGCTGGGCGTTCTTCTCGCTGCGCTGCTGGATGAGGTCGGAGAGCTTGAGCAGCGAGGAGTCGGTGCGGATGTTGGTGCCCTTGGCCGTGTTGGCGCTGGTGACGAAGATCAGCCCGGCGAGGGCGAAGACGGCAGCGGTGAGCACTCTGGCCGGGTGCCGGAAGGTGCGCCGGACCGGCCCTTGGGGGGAGTCGGCAGAATTGCTCAACGTACCCTTATCTCCTTAGGCGCCACGGAAGCACTACGCTAACGGACGCCCGGGAAAGGCAGCAGTCCCCCTCGCGCCCGCCCCGGCGCCAGCCACAGTTACCTGCGCGGTCACGCAGCGCATCGACAGGAGAGTTCCTCGTGCCGAAGTCACGTATCCGCAAGAAGGCCGACTTCACGCCCCCTCCGGCGAAGCAGTCAACCAACATAAAGCTGACCAGCCGCAGCTGGGTCGCGCCCGTGATGCTGGCGCTCTTCCTGATCGGGCTGGCCTGGATCGTCGTCTTCTACGTGACCGACGGCGATCTGCCCATCGACTCGCTGGGCAACTGGAACATCGTCGTCGGCTTCGGCTTCATCGCCGGTGGCTTCGGCGTCTCCACACAGTGGAAGTAGTGCCGTCCCGCGTCTGAACGCACAGCGGGGCCCCGTCCCGCAACCCTTGCCCCGAGTTACCCACAGCGTTATCCACAGGCAGGGGAAAAGGTCAGACGATCTGTGGATAACCCTCCGGCTGTTGACGCCGATGTGACTGCAGTCTCCCTCATCGAGGGAGGGAGCGCCCCTTGTCCCTGCTGGAAAAACCCGGCTTGGCGACAAGGGGCACAGTTGTTCCCACAGAGTGCACAAGATCCGGCACCCGCTGTGGACAACTCCCGTCACAGACGATCACAACCGGTCCGATCCGAACGGTCGACGGCCCGGCACGGACTCTCCTGCAGGGCCCCCGCTCAAGTCGGCACGGCTTGAGCGGGTCGGCTGCCCGGCACGACTGGCCGGGTCGGCCCGTCCGCTCGGGCCGCCGCACCCGCTCAGGTCAGCGCGGCCGTTCTGGCGAGGACGATGAGGACGGTGGCCGCCAGGACGAGGGCACAGGTGCCGTACTGCACCAGTCCGCGCCGCTCCCGGGGGGCGTGCACCATGCCGATCGCGATCAGCGTGCCCGCGATCAGGCCGCCGACATGGGCCTGCCAGGCGATTCCGCCCCAGGGGTTGAACGTGATGACCAGGTTCACCGCGAGGAGCACGAGGACCGGGCGCATGTCGTAGTTGAGCCGGCGCATCAGCACGGCGGTGGCGCCCAGCAGGCCGAAGATCGCCCCGGAGGCGCCGAGCGAGCCCTGCACGGGCGCGGAGAGCCAGTAGGTGAGAGCACCGCCCGCCAGCCCGGAGATCATGTAGAGCGCGAGGTAACGGGCGCGGCCGAGCGCCGCTTCCAGCGGGCCGCCGAGCCACCACAGGCCCAGCATGTTGAACATGATGTGCCACACCTCCTGGTGCAGGAACATCGATGTCACCAGCCGGTACCACTGGCCCTCTGCCACGCCCTCCAGCGGGCCGCCGAAGTGGGTCGTGGCCCGGCCGAGCAGCATCAGCTCGTCGACCAGCCCGGTGCCCTTCGCCAGCACCGCGATGTACACCGCGATGTTGAGGCCGAGGAGGATCTTGGTGACGAGGCGGGGATCGGCCGTGACGCTGCCGCCCGCGACGGTGCGCGGGCGGTCGGCGGCCGGGTGGTGCCCCGTACCGGATCCCCGGCGGACGCAGTCCGGGCACTGGAAGCCGACCGAGGCGCCGACCATGCACTCGGGGCAGATCGGGCGGTCGCAGCGGGTGCAGCGGATGTTCGCCTCGCGGCCGGGGTGGCGGTAGCAGCCGAGCGAGCCCTCCGCCTCGGCGAACCGGTCCGGGCCCCCCGGCGGCTGCTGGTCCATCGGTCCCATCGCTTCCCGGTCCCTTCGGTCCTCCGGCGTCCGCACGCACGACGCCGCCCTGCTCGCCCCGGTACGTGAACAAGTACCGCTATGCAACAAGTACGGACGAGCAGGGCGTTTGGTTCCCGGGAGGACGATCAGAAAGTGATCGTCCGATGACCTGCGGTGATCAGCGGCTCTCGATGACGACCGACTCGATCACGACGTCCTCCACCGGACGGTCGGTGCGGGGGTTGGTCTGCGTGGCGGCGATGGCATCCACGACCTTCTTGCTGGCGTCGTTGCTGACCTCGCCGAAGATGGTGTGCTTGCCGGTCAGCCAGGCGGTCGGCGCCACGGTCACGAAGAACTGCGAGCCGTTGGTGCCCGGACCGGCATTGGCCATGGCCAGCAGGTACGGCTTGGTGAAGGCGAGGTCGGGGTGGAACTCGTCGGCGAACTCGTACCCCGGACCACCGGTGCCGTTGCCCAGCGGGTCGCCGCCCTGGATCATGAAGCC
This sequence comes from Streptomyces sp. NPDC001732, assembly GCF_053596315.1. NCBI lineage: Bacteria > Bacillati > Actinomycetota > Actinomycetes > Kitasatosporales > Streptomycetaceae > Streptomyces > Streptomyces sp. NPDC001732. The sequence goes on along the minus strand of NZ_JBSFFY010000014.1, from coordinate 135,166 downwards.
GCTGATGACGCGGTGGAAGACGGTGCCGTCGTACAGCTTGTCCGTCGACTTCTTGCCGGTCTGGGGGTGCGTCCACTCGCGCTCGCCCTTGGCGAGCTCGACGAAGTTCTTGACCGTCTTGGGCGCATGGTTCGGCAGAAGCTCGATCTCGATGTCGCCCTGGTTGGTCTTCAAGGTGGCGTAAAGCTTCTCGGCCACGATCTGCCTTCCGTGAGTCTTCGGTGACGTTCAAGCCGTCGGTGACGTCCGGGTCGCCCGTGCCGTGCACCGCACGGTCCCCGAGGTGCGCAGCTCGGCCCTCGGGGACGTTCCGATCCTCGCACGGACCGCCCGCCCCGGCCCCCGGCCGCCACCGGCGGACACACCGCGCTCACCTCCCTGCCCGATTCCGCTCCCCCCGTACGGCGCCGCGGGCACGACCGGAACCCCTCCGCCCGCCGCGGCACCGACGCACCGCCCCGTACAGCTCCCGTACAGCTCCCCGCAGCAATAAATGCGGCCAAGTGCGTGAGAAGCAGAGCAGACCGTGCTGAACCGTGGCATTGTCGGCGAGAGGCTCCCCTTGCACCGCATTGCCCGACGGCATCACCCGTGATCCGGATGCCCCGGATGGCCGCCCCGCATGCCGTACCGGAATCCGGCGGGCATGATCTCGAAATGGGTGGAAAGGCGGAGTACCCACCCGCCACCAAGGAGGAGGATCCCGTGACCCGCATCGACAGCGTGCGCGCCGCAACCGACTCGGCGAAGGACAGCGTGCAGCACGCCGCGGAAGTGGTGGCGCCCTACGCCGAAACGGCCAAGGAGCAAGCCGCACACCTCGCGCACGAGGCCCGCACCCTGCTCGCGCCGAAGGTGTCCAAGGCGGCCCGGCAGGCCCGCATCCAGTACGACGCACATCTCGCCCCGCGCATCGAGACGGCCCTCACCCACGTGCCCCCCAAGGTCGACGAGGTCGGCCGCCGGGCCGCCCTGCACACCCGCCGGGCCGCCCGCAGCGCCGCGGACTACACCGTGCCGCGCGTCGAACACGCGATGGCCCTCGCCCAGCCCATGGCCGAGGAGGCATCGGCCCGCAGCGCCGCCGCGCTCGCCGCACTGCGCGGACAGGTCACGGCGCAGGAGATCCGGCAGCTGGCCAGAAAGCACGAGCGGCGGGCGAGGGCCGGGCGGCTGCTCAAGTGCTTCGCCGTGACCGGCCTCGTGGCGGGCGTCGCCTACGCCGCCTGGCGCTGGTGGGACAAGCAGGCCAACCCCGACTGGCTGGTCGAGCCGACCGCCCCCACGGAGGTCTCCGACCGTCCGCCGCTGACCTCGGTCGACGGCAGCGGCCCGACCCCGCCCGACCCCGAGGCCCGGACCGAGGACGAGAACGACGGGACCGGCGGCCCGGACGACCGCCCCTGAGCCGCCTCCCGTCCCGCCGGACCCGTGTCCACAAGCCCTCGGGCTTCATGTGGACACGGGTTCGCCCCTTCCACGCACAGAACCCCCTCCGACCGTGTTTCCACAGGTGGGAGGGGGTTCCAGAAGTGGAGCCTAGGAGATTCGAACTCCTGACATCTGCCTTGCAAAGGCAGCGCTCTACCAACTGAGCTAAGGCCCCGAAAACGGACAGCACCGGACACTCCAGCGTCTCGGTCACCGCCGCAGACCCACAGTACCGGGTTCCCCCCGCATTCCTGCAAAAGGATAGGGACTCCCGGTCGGCGACCACTCTCCGTAAGATGCTCGACGAGGTTCGCAGCAGCGAAGCCGCAGCGAAGGGGAGACGCCATGGACGCAGCGCAGCAAGAGGCCACCGCAAGAGCCAGGGAACTTCAGCGCAGTTGGTACGGGGAGCCCCTCGGCGCGCTCTTCCGTCGGCTGATAGACGACCTCGGCCTGAACCAGGCCCGGCTCGCCGCCGTCCTCGGACTGTCCGCCCCCATGCTCTCCCAGCTGATGAGCGGCCAGCGGGCGAAGATCGGCAACCCCGCCGTCGTCCAGCGCGTCCAGGCGCTCCAGGAGCTGGCCGGCCAGGTCGCGGACGGCAGCGTCAGCGCGGGCGAGGCCACCGACCGCATGGAGGAGATCAAGAAGTCCCAGGGCGGCTCCGTCCTCACCGGCACCGGCCAGACCTCTCACACCGGCGGCGCCCCCACCGTCCGGCGCGTGGTCCGCGAGATCCAGTCGCTGCTGCGGTCGGTCGCGGCGGCCGGCGACATCATCGACGCCGCGGACTCCCTCGCCCCGACCCATCCCGAACTGGCAGAGTTCCTCAGGGTGTACGGCGCGGGGCGCACCGCGGACGCGGTGGCGCACTACGAGGGCCACCAGAGCTAGGGATGTTCGTCCGGATCGGGCCGGGCACTGCCTCCGAAAACCGGTCGTGGGACCGAAACGGGAACTGGGAGCGGGCACAGCGCAATGGGTGAGGTCTTCGCCGGTCGGTACGAACTGATCGATCCGATCGGACGTGGTGGGGTCGGTGCCGTCTGGCGGGCCTGGGACCACCGCCGCCGCCGGTACGTGGCGGCCAAGGTCCTCCAGCAGAGCGACGCGCACACGCTGCTGCGCTTCGTCCGCGAACAGGCCCTGCGGATCGAGCATCCGCATGTGCTCGCCCCGGCCAGCTGGGCCGCGGACGACGACAAGGTCCTGTTCACCATGGACCTGGTGAGCGGCGGTTCGCTGGCCCATGTCATCGGCGACTACGGGCCGTTGCCTCCCCGTTTCGTCTGCACCCTCCTCGACCAGCTGCTGTCCGGGCTGTCCACGGTGCACGCGGAGGGCGTCGTGCACCGGGACATCAAACCGGCCAATATCCTGATGGAGGCGACCGGTACCGGCCGTCCGCATCTGCGGCTGTCCGACTTCGGCATCTCCATGCGCAAGGGCGAGCCCCGGCTCACCGAGACCAACTACGTGGTGGGGACGCCCGGTTACTTCGCGCCCGAGCAGATGATGGGCGCGGAACCCGACTTCCCCGCGGACCTGTTCGCGGTCGGGCTCGTCGCGCTGTATCTGCTCCAGGGGAAGAAGCCCGACTCCCAGGCGCTCGTCGAGCACTTCGCCGCGCACGGCACCCCGGGGGCCCCGGAGGGGATTCCCGAGCCGTTGTGGCAGGTTCTGGCGGGGCTGTTGCAGCCGGACCCGCAGGCCCGGTTCCGTACCGCGACGGGCGCGCGCAAGGCGCTGACGGCCGCGGTCGAGATGCTGCCCGAACCCGACATCGACGACGAGCCCGTCGAGGTCTTCGACCAGATCGGGCCGCTGCCCGAGGGATTCGGCCCGTCGGGACCGATCACGGCCCCCGCGCAGAACCCGCAGAACCCCCAAGCCTCGCAGAACCCACAGACCCCACAGAACCCGCAGGACGTACAGCCCGCGCAGCAGGGAGCAGTGGCGGAGCAGCCCCCCGCCCAGCCCCCGGTTTCGATGTCGGAGACGGGCAGCTTCCACCTCCCGCCGCCTCCGCAACAGCCCACACCGCCGCCCCAGCAGGCCCAGCCGGTCCCACCCTCCACTCCGGCCCCGGCGCACACGGCTCACCCCTACGCCCCGCACCCGGCGGAGTTCTCGCAGGCCCCCACGACCGCCGTGCACCACGAGCCGGCGGCCACCCGGGCCTACACCGCCGGGCAGCCGCAGATCCCCGCGCCCGGCGCTTCCCCGCACCCCGCGCCCCCCGCACCCGCACCCGCACCCGCGCCCGCGCACACCCCGCAGAAGCGGCCGGGACCGCCCCTGAAGGTGGCGGTCCCGATCCTGATGGTGGCGCTGGTCTGCTTCGCGGTGGGCATCTGGGCACTGACCCAGAGCTAGGGCCTTTCGTCCGGACCGGACCGGACTGGCCGGGCCCGGTCCGGATCAGGAAGCGGGGCCCGGTGCACCGACGGCCCCCTACCAGCCCTGCGGCGGGCCCCCGTACGGTGCCCGGCCGTCCCCGGCCGGGGCGGCCGTCGCGCGGCGCCGGGCCAGCAGCGTCCACGCGCCGAGTCCGAGCACCAGCACCGAGCCCGCGCCGATCCCGGCCGCGCCGATCAGCTTCATCCGGTCGCTCCTGGCGGCCTGGGAGCTGCTCTTGCCGTCCCTCGCCATGTCCTTGTCGTCCTGCGTGACCGAGAAAGGCCCGGCGTCCCCGGCGTACGGCGAACTCCCGGCCTTCCCCTCGACCTTGATCCTGAGGGTCAGCGGAATCGCCTTGTCGCCGTACGCCTTCGCGACCTTCGGGTTGAGCGTCACCGAGAGGTAGTACCAGCCGGCGAACCGCATGGCGCTGACGCTTCCGTCGGAGTCGTAGCGGTTCTCGTACGCCACCGGGGGCAGCGGGTCCAGCGACACGGACGCGGGCTTCCCGGAGTACGACAGCGGCGACGCGGAGTCGACGTGGCCGTGCGCCGGATTGTCCAGGGACATCGCGAGCGCGCTGCTGACGTACTCGTCCGAGGCGTTGTTGTTGCTCAGGTCGGCGGTGGCGAAGATCTGCTGCCCCCAGTCCACCGGAATCCGGTAGAAGAGGGTCTGCCCCGGCCGGATGCCGTCCTTCTCCTGCCACTCGCCGGTGTCCAGGCCGGTCGCGTCGTAGTAGCTGGTGCCGCCCGACCGTTTCTGGGGGGCGGTGGTGGGCGGCACGGGGGAGGCCGAAGGCCAGTCCTCCGGCGCCTCGGTCGGCATCGAACCGGCCGACTTCAGCTGCGGCTCCGCCTCGTAGCGCAGCTCCAGCTGCCACGCGTCGGGGGTCGACGTCGCCTTGCTCTCCCGCTCGATCAGGACGTTGTACGTCCCGGCCTCCTGGCAGGTGCTGTTGTCCTTCTTCATGAGCCGGTAGGCGTACGCCGCGATCGGACGCGGGAACTCCGCCGACTCGAACCGCGCGTTCTCGGAGCTGCACTGGAGGTCCGTGTTGTCCCGGATGCTGACCGTGATGCCGTCCCCGTAGGCGACCTGGCCACCGCTCCCCGGCACGGCGACCGCCGAGACGTAGGCGTTCGTTTTCGCGTCGAGGTTCAGGCGGTAGTAGAGCTTCTCGCCGGGCCTGATCGAGCTCCGGTAGACCGATCCTGACGTCAGCGCCGGAGCCTCGGTACTGACCTCCGCACCGTCGATCTTCTCCGCCCCGGGATCGAAGGCGTACGCACCGGCCTCCCCGGCCGCGTAAGCCTGCCCCGGCAGCGCCACCGCCGCGCACATCGCCGCGACCGCGGCCAGTGCCACCCGGCCCCTGTTGCGCTGCCTCATCACGCGCTTCCCCTCGTCGTCCGTGCGGCCCGTCCGCGACGCCCGCGCAGCAACACGAACCCCACGATCACCACCACCGCGGCGCCCGCCCCGACAGCGGCCGCAATGCCGGTCCATCCTGCCCCGCCCGTACCACTGCTGTCTCCGGCACCGTTGGAATTGCCGCCCTTGTCCGCCTTCTCGGCCACGACGGGCGCGTGGTGGCCGGGGCCCGCCGACTCGTTCCCGAACACCGGCACCCGCAGCACCAGCCCGATCCGCGGGCTCTCCGCGACCCGCGCCCCGGCGTCACGCCGGTTCACACTCCCGCGGCCGCGGTACGACGACGGCGCCGCCTCGGCCGGTTCCGTGTCCCCACCCGTGCCCCCTCGACCGAAAAACCCAGCCGCTTTGCTCCGGCAACTTATCTATTTGCTCGGGTGAACTCAAGAGGCACGGGCGTCACGGTCCCGCAACAGCACGAAGCCCCGGCCGCTCAGCGACCGGGGCCCGCAATCAGGCTGTTCTCGTCTCACACACCCGAACCTGCGGGCACGGAGTCGGTCGCCTCCGTCCACAGATCCTGCTCGGCGCGATCCGCCTGGATCTGGCGGTACACGAGGAGCCCGCCGATGGCGGCCAGTGCGACCAGGAGAAGCTTCTTCACCGCGCGACCTCGTCTTTCCTTGACGTAGGGGACTTCTGCCGCCCGACTATACACACCGACCGATATCAACCGGTGACCTGCCCGTGGCCCAACTGGCGCCCGGCGGAAAGCGGTCGCCCAGGGTCCGCCCCCGGCCCGCGGACACCCTCGCGGACCGCCTCCCGACGCCCGTCACGAGTCCGTACGGGCCGGTTGAACCATACGAGTGGTGTTCATCTGAAGATCCGCGCACCGGTGGCGTGGGTCCGGGAAATCGCGGGCCACATACACATCATCAGAAAGGCAAGCAAACCGGACCACCCGAAAGTGAGGGGCCATGAGCACCTTCAAGCCCAAGAGCATCTGGACCGCCTTCATCACCGCCTTCTTCGCGCTTCTCGCCGCACTGGGCCTCATGAGCACCACGGCGACGGCCACGGAGAACGGCGCCGTGGAGCCGACCGCCACGAACCAGAAGCACACGGGTGCGACCGCGGCAACCGCGACCATCCCGTCGATGCGACAAGCCCTTCCGCGTGACAGGGCGCTGCCGCCCACGATGAAGCAGCGCATCCGCGCCGAGGCACACGGCTCCTCGCCCGCCACCCGCCATCTGCCCGACGGCACCACGAGCACCGACGGCACCATGGACACCAACACCGCCGCGGGCGCCGACACCGCCACGCGCATCGACAGCACTGTGAACACCGAAGGCACCACGAACACCAGCGCCATTGCCCGCACCGGAGGCACCACCCGCACCAGCGGCAGGACGGATGCCGGAGGCACCACGCGCACCAGTGACCTCGCCGGCGCCGCCGCCGGAGCCCCGGCGGGGGACGCGTCCCTCCTCCCGCCGTGACAGCCTTACGGCCGCACGACCGATGCCCGAGCCCCCGGCGCCCCGCCCGGGGGCTTCTTCGTGCCCCCGCAACCCATCACCGGGCCTCCCCGCGCCTCCCGGCCCACCACCGGGCCGCCTCACCCCTGCCGAGCCCCGCCGGGAGAGCCCTGCCCACACCAGCCGGCCCACCCCACGACCGGCCCGGCACCAACCCGCCCCGCACAGCACGACACAGGCGACGGAACACGTCGCACCACTCCACAACGCGGAAGGCCCGGAATCTCCGAGGAGATTCCGGGCCTTCCGTTGTCACTGTGGGGCTAACAGGATTTGAACCTGTGGCCTCATCCTTATCAGGGATGCGCTCTAACCAACTGAGCTATAGCCCCGCCGCGCTGCGCGCTGACCTCTGAAGATTAGCGCACGTCGGGGCCAGTCCCAAAATCGATACCCCGCGCCCTACTCGTCCTCGGCCAGAGTGAGCTCGACACCGCCCACAAAACCCGCCGACAGGTTGTAGATGAAGGCGCCCAGCGTCGCCAGCGCGGTCGCCAGAACCACGTCGATCACCGCGATGACCGAGGTGAAGATCAGGACCCTCGGCAGCGACAGGAACGACTGGAGGTCGAAGCCGTTGCTGTCGCTGGAACCGGTGGCCTCGCTGATCGTGCCGCCCACGGTGGAGAAGACGCCCATCGCGTCCATCACCATCCACAGCACCGCCGCCGCCACCACCGTGCAGATGCCCAGCGCGATGGAGAGCAGGAAGCTGACCTTCATCACCGACCACGGGTCGGCCTTGGCCACCCGCAGACGGGCCTTGCGGGTGCGCGGGGTAGTCCGCGCACCCGTACGCGGACGACGGGCTGCCTGCGCGGCTCCGGCGCCCCGTGCGCCACCCTGCGTCCCGCCCGCGGGCGAGGGGTACGCCTGCGGCGGGTGGTACGGCCCGCTCGCCTGCCCCGGTGCGGGCGCACGCTCGCCCGGCAACGGCCCGGCCGCGTAACCCTCGTACTGGGGCTGAGGCCCCCGGGTGTCCGTCACTGTGCCCCCTTGGGAGTCCGTGGCAGGGCCACGGGCACCGTTCGCTCCGGAAGCGGCCGAACCGGCGCCCGTGGCTCCACTCACGCTCTACTCCTCGTGCTCCCCGGTCGAAGGCGAGGTGCCTTCGACACTGCCCTCGACAGCCTCCGCCGTCGCGGCCCCGGCGTCCTCGGACCCCTCGGCCTCCTCGGCCTCTTCGGCCTCGGCTTCGGCGTTGCGCGCGATGCCCACGACGGCATCCCGCTTGCCCAGATTGATCAGTTGGACGCCCATGGTGTCACGGCCCGTCTCCCTGACTTCATTGACTCGCGTGCGAATCACACCGCCGCCGAGCGTGATGGCGAGGATCTCGTCCGACTCCTCGACCACCAGCGCGCCGACCAGCGAACCGCGGTCCTCCACGATCTTGGCGGCCTTGATGCCCAGACCGCCGCGGCCCTGGACGCGGTACTCGTCGACGGGAGTCCGCTTCGCGTACCCGCCGTCGGTGGCAGTGAACACGAACGTACCCGGCCGGACAACATTCATCGAGAGCAGTTCGTCGCCCTCGCGGAAACTCATGCCCTTGACGCCCGAGGTCGCACGGCCCATCGGGCGCAGCGCGTCGTCCGTCGCAGTGAACCTGATCGACTGGGCCTTCTTGCTGATGAGCAGCAGGTCGTCCTCGGCCGACACCAGCTCCGCGCCGATCAGCTCGTCGGCCGTGCCCTCGGCACCGTCCGCCGTCTCCCGCAGGTTGATGGCGATGACACCGCCGGAACGGGGCGAGTCGTAGTCCTTCAGCGCGGTCTTCTTCACCAGGCCGCCCTTCGTGGCCAGGATCAGGTACGGCGCGGCCTCGTAGTCGCGGATCGCCAGGATCTGGGCGATCCGCTCGTCCGGCTGGAAGGCCAGCAGGTTGGCGACGTGCTGGCCGCGGGCGTCCCGGCCGGCGTCCGGCAGCTCGTACGCCTTCGCCCGGTACACCCGGCCCTTGTTGGTGAAGAACAGCAGCCAGTGGTGGGTCGTCGACACGAAGAAGTGGTCGACGATGTCGTCTTCCTTGAGCTTCGTGCCCCGCACGCCCTTGCCGCCCCGCTTCTGCGAGCGGTAGTCGTCCGTCTTCGTGCGCTTCACATAGCCGCCACGCGTGATCGTGACGACGATGTCCTCCTCGGCGATCAGGTCCTCGATGGACATGTCGCCCTCGAAGGGCACCAGCTTGGAACGCCGGTCGTCGCCGAACTTCTCGACGATCGCCGCCAGTTCCTCGCTGACGATCCGCCGCTGCCGCTCGGGCGACACCAGGATCGCGTTGTACTCGTTGATCTTCGCCTGGAGCTCGTCGTGCTCCGCCGTGATCTTCTGGTGCTCCAGCGCGGCCAGCCGGCGCAGCTGCATCTCCAGAATGGCGTTCGCCTGGAGCTCGTCGATCTCCAGCAGGCCCATCAGGCCCTCGCGCGCCACCTCGACCGTCTGGCTGCTGCGGATGAGCGCGATGACCTCGTCGATCGCGTTCAGCGCCTTGAGCAGACCGAGCAGGATGTGCGCCCGCTCCTCCGCCTTGCGCAGCCGGAAGCGCGTACGCCGGACGATGACCTCGATCTGGTGCGTCACCCAGTGCCGGATGAACGCGTCGATCGAGAGGGTCCGCGGCACGCCGTCGACCAGCGCCAGCATGTTGGCGCCGAAGTTGGTCTGCAGATCGGTGTGCTTGTACAGGTTGTTCAGGACGACCTTGGCGACCGCGTCCCGCTTCAGCACGACGACCAGGCGCTGACCGGTGCGCGACGAGGTCTCGTCACGGACGTCGGCGATCCCGCCGATCTTGCCGTCCTTCACCAGGTCGGCGATCTTCTGCGCCAGGTTGTCAGGGTTGGTCTGGTACGGAAGCTCCGTGACGACCAGGCACTGCCGGTTCTGGACCTCCTCGACCGCGACCACCGCGCGCATCGTGATCGAGCCGCGGCCCGTGCGGTACGCCTCCTCGATGCCCTTGCGGCCCACGACGAGCGCGCCGGTCGGGAAGTCCGGCCCCTTGATCCGCTCGATCAGCGCGTCCAGGAGCTCCTCCTGCGAGGCCTCCGGGTGCTCCAGGTACCACTGCGCACCCTCCGCGACCTCGCGCAGGTTGTGCGGCGGGATGTTGGTCGCCATGCCGACCGCGATGCCCGCAGAACCGTTGACCAGAAGGTTCGGGAACCGCGCCGGCAGAACCGTCGGCTCCTGGTTGCGGCCGTCGTAGTTGTCCTGGAAGTCGACGGTCTCCTCGTCGATGTCCCGGACCATCTCCATGGACAGCGGCATCATCTTGCACTCGGTGTACCGCATGGCCGCGGCCGGGTCGTTGCCCGGAGAACCGAAGTTGCCGTTGGAGTCCACCAGCGGCATCCGCATCGACCACGGCTGCGCCAGGCGCACCAGCGCGTCGTAGATCGACGAGTCGCCGTGCGGGTGGTACGTGCCCATGACGTCGCCGACGACACGGGCGCACTTGTAGAAGCCCTTCTCGGGCCGGTAGCCGCCGTCGTACATCGCGTACAGCACCCGGCGGTGGACGGGCTTGAGACCGTCCCGCACGTCCGGCAGCGCACGCGAGACGATCACGGACATCGCGTAGTCGAGGTAGGAGCGCTGCATCTCCGTCTCGAGCCCCACGGGCTCGACACGCATGCCCACACCGGCGACGGCGGGCTCCTCTTCGGGTGTCACAGGGGTGTTCTCGTCGGCCATTGCTGGTCAAAGTCCTTTCGAGCGGCGGCTTGGCTGGTACGGCCGACTCAGATGTCGAGGAAGCGGACGTCCTTGGCGTTGCGCTGGATGAACGAACGCCGCGCCTCGACGTCCTCGCCCATCAGCACCGAGAAGAGGTCGTCGGCCTGCGCCGCGTCGTCCAGCGTGACCTGGCCGAGCACCCGGTGGTCGACGTCCATCGTGGTGACGCGCAGCTCCTCGGCGTTCATCTCGCCGAGGCCCTTGAAGCGCTGGATCGAGTCTTCCTTGATCCGCTTGCCGTTCTGCTTGCCCAGCTCGACCAGGGCGTCGCGCTCCCGGTCCGAGTACGCGTACTCGAAGTCGTCCCGGCCCCACTTGATCTTGTAGAGCGGCGGACGGGAGAGGTACACGTGCCCGGCCTCGACCAGCGGACGCATGAAGCGGAAGAGGAACGTCAGCAGCAGGGTGTTGATGTGCTGGCCGTCGACGTCGGCGTCCGCCATCAGGATGATCTTGTGATAGCGGAGCTTCTCGATGTCGAAGTCCTCGTGGACCCCGGTGCCGAAGGCCGAGATCAGCGCCTGGACCTCGGTGTTCTGCAGGATCTTGTCGACCCGGGCCTTCTCGACGTTCAGGATCTTGCCGCGGATCGGCAGGATCGCCTGGTACATCGGGTTGCGGCCGGACTTCGCCGAACCACCGGCGGAGTCGCCCTCGACGATGAAGATCTCGCACTTCGTCGGGTCGTTGGACTGGCAGTCGCTCAGCTTGCCCGGCAGCGAGGCGCTCTCCAGCAGCCCCTTGCGACGGGTCAGATCGCGCGCCTTGCGGGCCGCGACCCGGGCGGTGGCCGCCGCGATGCCCTTGCGGACGATGTCGGCGGCCTCGTTCGGGTTGCGGTCGAACCAGTCCGTGAGGTGCTCGTGGACCACCTTCTGGACGAAGGTCTTCGCCTCCGTGTTGCCCAGCTTGGTCTTCGTCTGCCCCTCGAACTGCGGCTCGCCCAGCTTCACCGAGATGATCGCCGTCAGACCCTCGCGGATGTCGTCGCCCGTGAGGTTGTCGTCCTTCTCGCGCAGCAGCTTCTTGTCCCGCGCGTACTTGTTGACCAGCGTGGTCAGCGCGGCGCGGAAGCCCTCCTCGTGGGTACCGCCCTCATGCGTGTGGATCGTGTTCGCGAAGGAGTAGACGCCCTCGCTGTACTGCGTGTTCCACTGCATCGCGATCTCGGCCGAGAGCATGCGCTCCTTGTCCTCGGCCTCGATGTCGATCACCGACTGGTGAATGACGTCGCCCTTGCGGGAGTTGAGGTACTTCACGAAGTCGACGATGCCGCCCTCGTAGTGGTACGTGACCCTGCGGACCTGCTCCGCCTCGGCGCCCTCGGCCACCTCGGCGACCTCCGCGCCCAGCGTCGCCTTCGCCGACTCGCGCTCGTCGGTGAGCCTGATCGTCAGGCCCTTGTTGAGGAACGCCATCTCCTGGAAGCGGCGCGACAGGGTCTCGAAGGAGTACTCGGTCGTCTCGAAGATGTCCCCGTCGGCCCAGAAGGTGACGGACGTGCCCGTCTCGTCGGTGGCCTCGTTGCGGGCCAGCGGGGCGGTGGGCACACCGAGCTTGTAGTCCTGGGTCCAGCGGTAGCCGTCCGTCCTGACCTCGACGGCCACCCGCGTGGACAGGGCGTTGACGACGGAGACGCCGACGCCGTGCAGACCGCCGGAGACCGCGTAGCCGCCCCCTCCGAACTTGCCGCCGGCGTGCAGCACCGTCAGCACTACCTCGACCGCGGGCTTTTTTTCCGACGGCACGATGCCGACCGGGATGCCGCGGCCGTTGTCGATCACTCGGACCCCACCGTCGGCGAGGATCGTGACGTCGATCGTGTCCGCGTGCCCGGCCAGGGCCTCGTCGACCGAGTTGTCGACGACCTCGTACACGAGGTGGTGGAGGCCGCGCTCACCGGTCGAGCCGATGTACATGCCGGGTCGCTTGCGGACCGCGTCCAGGCCCTCCAGGACAGTGATCGCACTGGCGTCGTACGAGGCGGACGCCTCGCCGGTGCCTGGGGTCTCGCCCATGGCGGCGGCCTCGGCGTCCTCACCGGATGCGGACGGAATGTTCTCGTTGGGGTTGCCGGAATCGGCCACGAAGCGCCCTTTCTGGCACAGCACAGGCCGTTCTCCGGGCAAACGGGAGCGGCTGCGTCGTTCGGCTTGTAATCGACGACTCCCGCAAGGACGCGGGATTGTTCACCAGTCTACCGGTAGCGCTGACATGAATGGGGGTTTGCGGGTACCTGAGTCCGCATGTGCCGCCCTCAACGAGCGGCTGACGACTCCCCATATTCAGGATGGTGCCTCAAGCGGCTCACGCGGGCCTTGAGCGCTTCGGCCTGTCAACCTCCCGCTACCGTGAGGGACGCCCCACTCTTCTCGCCCGTCCCCGGGTGCCCCGCACCCCCGGACCCCGGCCCGGCAGGCCACGTCCCACCCGGGCCGCACCGGGCCACGACGGCCCCGCCTCCGGACCGGAAACAGCAACCCCGACGAACCCCGGGGCAGGGAAAAGCGCAGCTCAGCCGTAGGTGTCGCCCGGACCCGTGCTCCCCGGCGCCCGCAGCGGACCGAACCTGCGCTGCGGACCGCCGGGCCCCAGCACCTTGATCATCCGGACCGTGCCGTGCCCCAGATCCGCGTTCAGCCGGGCCACCAGCTGGGGCGCCAGCAACCGGAGCTGCGTCGCCCACGCCGTCGAGTCGCACTGCACCGTCAGCACCCGCTCGTCCGGCTCCTCGTCGTACCGCAGCGGCACACAGTGATTGGCCAGGTCCTCACCGACGATCTGCGGCCAGCGCCCCATCACCCCGCCCACCGCCGCGGGCGTCTCCCAGCCGCGCTCGGTGATCAGCCGGTTGATCGCCGCACCCAGCGGCAGCGGATCGCGCCCGTCCGCCCGTGCCCCCGACCGCAGCCCGCCACCCCGCCTGGCCTGCTTCCGCTGCTGCGCGGCGGCACCGCGCGCCCGCGCCTGCTCCTTCGCCGCGCGCAGCGCCACCCGGGCCAGATCGACCCCCGACGGCTCCGGCACGCCACCCGCGCCGGGATGCTCCCGCGCCGGTTCCCCGGCCGCGCCCGGCACCTCGCCGAAGCCGCTCACAGCCGCTCCACCGCACCCGCGGACACCGCGTACCGCGCCCCCGTCAGCACCCCCGGGACGTCGTCGCCCACCGCGGCCGTCACCAGAACCTGCTCGCCCGGGGCCACCAGCTCGGCCAGCCGCTCGCGACGCCGCGCGTCCAGCTCCGCGAAGACGTCGTCGAGCACCAGCACCGGCTCGTTGCCCTCACCACGCAGCAGCTCGTACGAGGCCAGCCGCAGCGCCAGCGCGTACGACCAGGACTCGCCGTGGCTCGCGTACCCCTTGGCCGGCATCCCCCGCAGCCCCAGCAGCACGTCGTCGCGGTGCGGACCGACCAGCGTCACACCCCGCTCGATCTCCTGCTTGCGCACCTCCGCCAGGGCGGCGATCAGCCGCTCGTACAGCTCCTCGCGGCCATGGGCCGACCCCACGTCCGCCCCGACCGAGCTGCGGTACTCCAGCGCCACCGGGCCGCCGCCCGGCGCCACGTCCCCGTACGCCTTGTCCGTCAACGGCTGCAGGGTGGCGATCAGATCCAGCCGCTGCGCCAGCAGCTCCGCGCCCACCCGGCCCAGGTGCTGGTCCCACACGTCCAGCGTGGACAGGTCCATCGACCGGCCGCCGTGCCGGCGCGCCATCGCCGCCGACTTCAGCAGGGTGTTGCGCTGCTTCAGCACCCGCTCGTAGTCCGAACGCACCCCCGCCATCCGCGGCGAACGCGCCGTGATCAGCTCGTCGAGGAAGCGCCGACGCTCCCCGGGGTCGCCCTTGACCAGCGCCAGGTCCTCCGGCGCGAACAGCACCGACCGGACGATCCCCAGCACATCACGCGGTCTGACCTGCGACGATCTATTGATACGGGCCCGGTTGGCCCGGCCGGGGTTGAGCTCCAGCTCGATCAGCTGGGAACGCTCGCCCTGGGTCACGGCGGCCCGTACGACGGCCCGCTCCGCGCCCATCCGCACCAGCGGGGCATCGGAGGAGACCCGGTGGCTGCCGAGCGTCGCGAGATAGCCGACCGCCTCGACCAGATTCGTCTTGCCCTGACCGTTGGCCCCCACGAACACGGTGACGCCCGGATCGAGAGGCACCTCGACCCGGGCGTACGAGCGGAAATCGGCCAGCGAGAGATGCGTGACATGCATGGTGTACGCCGACCTTTCCGGCTTCCTGCTCTGTGCTTCGTGGAGGGGCCGGACGCTCGGTCCGGCCGCTTCCCGTGCGGCTACTTCTTGCTCTCGACCGCGTGGCCACCGAACTGGTTACGCAGCGCGGCGATCATCTTCATCTGCGGGGAGTCCTCCTGGCGCGAGGCGAAACGCGCGAAGAGCGACGCCGTGATCGCGGGCAGCGGCACCGCGTTGTCGATCGCGGCCTCCACCGTCCACCGGCCCTCGCCGGAGTCCGCGGCATAGCCGCGGAGCTTGTCCAGGTGCTCGTCGTCGTCCAGCGCGTTGACCGCCAGGTCGAGCAGCCAGGAACGGATGACCGTGCCCTCCTGCCAGGACCGGAAGACCTCGCGCACGTCGGTGACGGAGTCGACCTTCTCCAGGAGCTCCCAGCCCTCGGCATAGGCCTGCATCATGGCGTACTCGATGCCGTTGTGGACCATCTTGGCGAAGTGACCGGCCCCGACCTTGCCCGCGTGGACGGACCCGAAGTCGCCCTCGGGCTTCAGGGCGTCGAAGATCGGCTGGACCTTCGCCACGTTCTCGGCGTCGCCGCCGTACATGAGCGCGTAGCCGTTCTCCAGGCCCCAGACGCCGCCGGAGACTCCGCAGTCCACGAAGCCGATGCCCTTGATGCCCAGCTCGACCGCGTGCTTCTCGTCGTCGGTCCAGCGGGAATTCCCGCCGTCCACGACGATGTCGCCGGGCGACAGGAGACCGGCCAGCTCGTCGACGGTGGCCTGGGTCGGGGCGCCGGCCGGAACCATCACCCAGACGACCCGGGGGCCCTTCAGCTTGCCCACGAGCTCTTCGAGACTGTGGACATCGGAGACGTCCGGATTGCGGTCGTAACCGATGACGGTGTGGCCTGCGCGGCGGATGCGCTCGCGCATGTTGCCGCCCATCTTGCCGAGGCCGACGAGACCGAGCTCCATCAGAGATTCCTTAAGCGTTGTGCCGATTCGTACCCAGGGCCGAGCCTACGCCCGGCCCGGTACGGACCGCCGGACGGACCGACGGGCATGCCCGGCACCGAGCGTGCCCGTCGGGGCTGCCGCGCCGGGCCCGGTCCGGGGCCCGGCCACGGGGTCAGCCGGAGAGGCGGACCGGCATGATCAGGTACTTGTACGCCTCGTCCGCCTCGGCGTCCACGGCCGGACGGCCGCTGAGCAGCGCGGGCTTCGTGGACGTCGTGAAGGAGAGCTGGGCGACCGGGGAGTCGATCGCGCTCAGACCGTCCAGCAGGAAGGTCGGGTTGAAGGCGATCGAGATGTCCTCGCCCTCCAGCACCGCGTCGACCCGCTCCACAGCCTGTGCGTCGTCGCTGGAACCCGCCTCCAGGATCAGCACGCCCTGCTCGAAGCTGAGCCGCACCGGGGTGTTCCGCTCGGCGACGAGGGCCACACGCTTGACGGCCTCGACGAACGGGGCGGTCTCGATGACCGCGACCGAGTTGAACTCGGTGGGGAACAGCGTGCGGTACTTCGGCAGGTCGCCTTCGAGCAGGCGCGTGGTCGTACGCCGGCCGGCGCCCTCGAAACCGATCAGGCCCTCACCGGCACCCGAGCCGGAAAGCGCCAGCGTCACCGTGTCACCGCTGGTCAGGGCCTTGGCGGTGTCCAGCAGCGTCTTCGCGGGCACCAGGGCGACGGCCGAGGCGTCCGGGTTCTCCGGCTTCCAGAGGAACTCACGGACCGCGAAGCGGTAGCGGTCGGTGGAGGCCAGGGTGACGGTGTCGCCCTCGATCTCGATGCGCACACCGGTCAGCACCGGCAGCGTGTCGTCACGGCCGGCGGCGATGGCGACCTGGGCTGCGGCCGAGGCGAAGACCTCGCCGGGGACGGTGCCCGTGGCGGTCGGCATCTCCGGCAGCGCCGGGTACTCCTCCACAGGAAGGGTGTGGAGTGTGAACCGCGAGGAGCCGCAGACCACGGTCGCCCGTACACCGTCCGTGGAAATCTCCACCGGGCGGTTGGGAAGGGCGCGGCAGATGTCGGCGAGCAGCCGGCCGGAGACGAGCACCGTGCCGTCCTCCTCGACCTCGGCGTCCACCGAGACCCGGGCCGACACCTCGTAGTCGAAGCTGGAGAAGCTGAGGGCGCCGTCCTCCGCCTTCAGCAGAAGGCCCGCGAGAACGGGCGCCGGCGGACGGGCCGGGAGGCTACGGGCCACCCAGGCCACAGCCTCCGCGAGTACATCGCGCTCCACCCGGATCTTCACCGGAACCGCCTCCTGCTGTTGCTCGCTCGCCCTGCTGGCCTTCGTCGTCTGAATCGGGTCTCCCGCCGACTGGGGAGGGAGGACGCCGGGAACCAGTCTGACGTACGGCACCGACACTCGGTGCTGCTCGGGGTCAAGTCGCGACAAGAGGCTCGGAGCGCTCCAGCCCCGAGTTGTGCACAGGCCCCACTTCGAAGCGAATCCCGAGCTAACTCTAGTCGGCAGTAGTAGTAGGGCCTGTGGAAACCGTGGATAACGTCGTTCCCGCAGGTCAGGCCCGATTTTTTGTCCACTGCCCCTGTGGGCGGCACCGGTGGACAACACGGTGCTTCTGTGGACGCCCGAAAGTTCTACACACCCGATGCACAGGACAGGGCACTTTCTCCCCAGGGCTGTCCCCAGCTTTACCCAGGTTCCCCACAGCTCAACCAACCCTCTCGGTGTGACGCCTTTCACTCGGCGCGGTGACGAGCGGTGTCGCGTTGCCGAACAGTGGACAGAGGTGTGGAGAAGCTCGAGAAAGTTGGGGACAACGAAGCCGCGCCTGTGGGCCGCTGGTGGACAACATCATCGGCGGCCTGTGGACGGATATTTTGTCCACAGGCTGTGGATTGTTGTTGGCCACAAATCCCCAGGGTCTTGACCTGGCCTGATGGAGTATCGGCAGTCGCCCCTGTGGAAGCAATATGGACAACTTCCGGATCCCCAGGCTGTGGAGGGAAAAAACTCCCCAGATCTGTGGAGAACCGCAGGTCGACGGCAGGTATTCGAACACCGTGGTGCCGCCGGAGCCCCGGTGGAGGGTCCGGCCGGAGGTTTGGAACAGGTGCGGAGGCGGTCCTGCGGGGTTCCACAGGCGGTCCCGGAGCCCTCGGACCCGGCGCAGGACGGCCACGGGCGAAGACGCGGGCGGTCCCGGAGTCGGCCGGACGAGCGGTCCGGGGAAGCAGCCCGGACGGGTCTGTGCGGGGGCGGGCGGCCGTGAACGAGGCGGGGACGGGACGCACGAAGGCGCCCGGGAAGCCCTGTTGAGGGTCCTCGGGCGCCTTCGTGACGTGTGACGCGTGCGGCGGGGCGCGGGGCGGTGGCGGTGGCGCGGCGCGGGGTCAGCCGCCCCGCGCCGGTGTCCACAGCCGTGTGGACACCGGCGGCCCGTCAGCCGTTCTTGATGCGGTTGGTGAGCTCGGTGACCTGGTTGTAGATGGACCGCCGCTCCGCCATCAGCGCACGGATCTTCCGGTCCGCGTGCATCACCGTCGTGTGGTCACGGCCGCCGAACTGCGCGCCGATCTTGGGCAGTGAGAGATCGGTGAGCTCCCGGCAGAGGTACATGGCGATCTGGCGCGCCGTCACCAGCACACGGCTGCGCGACGTTCCGCAGAGGTCGTCCACCGTCAGGCCGAAGTAGTCCGCGGTCGCCGCCATGATGGCCGTCGCCGTGATCTCCGGCGCCGAGTCCTCGCCGCCCGGGATCAGGTCCTTCAGCACGTGCTCGGTCAGCCCGAGGTCCACCGGCTGGCGGTTGAGGCTGGCGAAGGCCGTGACCCGGATCAGCGCCCCCTCCAGCTCCCGGATGTTCCGGGAGATGCGGGAGGCGATGAACTCCAGTACCTCCGGCGGGGCGTTGAGCTGCTCCTGCACCGCCTTCTTGCGGAGGATCGCGATCCGCGTCTCCAGCTCCGGCGGCTGCACATCGGTGGTCAGACCCCACTCGAACCGGTTGCGCAACCGGTCCTCCAGGGTCACCAGCTGCTTGGGCGGCCGGTCCGAGGAGAGCACGATCTGCTTGTTGGCGTTGTGGAGCGTATTGAAGGTGTGGAAGAACTCCTCCTGCGTCGACTCCTTGCTCGCCAGGAACTGGATGTCGTCGACCAGCAGGATGTCCACGTCGCGGTAGCGCTTGCGGAAGGTGTCGCCCTTGCCGTCGCGGATCGAGTTGATGAACTCGTTGGTGAACTCCTCGGAGCTCACGTACCGCACCCGGGTCCCCGGGTAGAGGCTGCGGGCGTAGTGCCCGATGGCGTGCAGCAGGTGGGTCTTGCCGAGCCCGGACTCCCCGTAGATGAAGAGCGGGTTGTACGCCTTGGCGGGCGCCTCGGCGACCGCGACCGCGGCGGCGTGCGCGAACCGGTTGGACGCGCCGATGACGAAGGTGTCGAAGAGGTACTTCGGGTTCAGTCGGGCCGCCGGCTCGCCGGGGCCGGGCGCGGCAGCGGGTTGCGGACCCATCGGGCCCCCGCCCCCGGGCCGCCCGGTGCCGGCGCCGCCCTGGCGGTGCTGGGGCTGGGGTTCCGGCAGCTCGTGACGCTCGGGGCGCTGCGGTTCGTAGCCCTGGCGCTCGGGCGGCTGCGGACGGTAGTCGTGCTGCGGCTGCTGGGGGCGGCCCCCGGGGTACGGCTCGCGCCACTGCTCCGCGGCAGCCTCACGGTCCTGGAACCCGCCGAGCCGGGGCTGCTGCCAGGAGAGGTCCTCCTGGGTTCGCGGCCAGGCGCCGGGCTCGGGCCGCTGCTGCTGGTACTCGGGGTAGGCCGGCCGTGCGGTCGGCATGCCGTCGTCCGAGGGGCGGTGCCCGTATCCGTCGTAGGCGTCGTTGTGCTGCCGCTCCTCGTGCTGCTGGCCCGGGTAGCGGTGCTGCTGGGGCTGCGGAGGCTGGTGCATCGGCGGGGCGGGCGGGCTCGGGGGCTCGCCCGCGGAGTCGTCGACGGTGATCGCGATGCGGATCGGGCGGCCGCACTCGCGGCTCAGCGTCTCGCTGATGAGCGGCGCGAGCCGGCCTTCCAGGACGCGCTTGCCCCATTCGTTGGGGACGGCGAGCAGGGCCGTGTCGGCCACCAGCGCGAGTGGCTGGCAGCGCTCGATCCACTGCTTGTCCTTCGGCTCGATGCCCTGCTGGCCCTCCCCGAGGAGTTGTTCCAGCACGCGTGGCCACACTGCGGCAAGATCGGCAGGTACGTCAGCCACGGGGCACGCTTTCTCGCTGGTCCCACGAATGTGTGGTTCTCGGGACGGGATGGTTCGGGATGGGTGAGGACCGGCAGGCAGGAAGAAAAAGCACCGGAGCCCAGCCACGGTAGTCAGGGCGACCCGCGTCGTTCAAGTTGTTGTCCACAGCCTGTGCACAGTGACGGGTGTCGAGGAGCCGGTTTGACCGGATGGCGTAGCCGCGCGTACCGTGACCAGGTCGAGTTGTCGATGGCTGCTGCCGCCTGCCTCCGATGGGCAAAGATCACGATCTGTGATTGCGAAGCGGTGCACTAGAGCGTTTACGCGAGTCTCTCGTGGGCGCACGGTGACAGCCAGGCGATGTCCCGCCAACACACGAGTCATTTCTGGAGCCCCCGAGTGAGCAAGCGCACCTTCCAGCCGAACAACCGTCGTCGCGCGAAGACCCACGGCTTCCGGCTGCGTATGCGCACCCGTGCCGGCCGCGCGATCCTCGCGTCCCGCCGTAGCAAGGGTCGCGCCAGCCTGTCCGCCTGATCGCTTTCAAACAGGTCATGACGTGCTGCCTACCGAGAATCGGCTGAGGCGGCGCGAGGACTTCGCGACCGCGGTACGTCGAGGACGCAGGGCCGGACGCCCGCTACTCGTCGTTCATCTACGCAGCGGTGCAACGGACCCGCACGCGACTGGGGAGAACGCTCCCCCGACGCGTGCGGGTTTCGTTGTCAGCAAAGCAGTGGGTGGAGCGGTGGTGCGCACGGCGGTGAAGCGCAGGCTTCGCCACCTGGTACGCGATCGGCTCGCGCTGCTGCCCCCCGGTAGCCTGGTTGTCGTACGAGCGTTGCCCGGAGCGGGCGACGCCGACCACGATCAGCTGGCCCGAGACCTGGATGCCGCTCTTCAGCGGCTGCTGGGAGGGGGCGCGCGATGAAGTACCCGCTGCTGGCTCTCATCAAGCTGTACCAGTGGACGATCAGCCCACTTCTCGGGCCTGTCTGCCGTTACTACCCGTCGTGTTCCCACTACGGATACACGGCGATCGACCGGCACGGGGCGATCAAGGGGACTGCGTTGACGGCCTGGCGCATCCTGCGGTGCAATCCGTGGTCACCCGGTGGCGTGGACCATGTTCCACCACGCAAACGTCCGCGTTGGCATGAACTCCTGCGTAATGCCATGCGCGGTGGCAAGGGCGGGGACTCCGCCGCTGACGTGCCTGTTCGGGGATCGGCTTCCGAACCCCGGAACTCGGCCGCAGAGACTTCGCCCAATGCTCAAGGAGCCTGATTAGTGGACACGATTGCCAGTCTGTTCAGCTTCATCACCTGGCCCGTCTCATGGGTCATCGTCCAGTTCCACAAGTTGTACGGGGCGATCTTCGGTGACAACACGGGGTGGGCCTGGGGCCTGTCCATCGTGTCCCTGGTGGTGTTGATCCGGATCTGCCTGATCCCGCTTTTCGTCAAGCAGATCAAGTCGACCCGCAACATGCAGGTGCTCCAGCCGAAGATGAAGGCGATCCAGGAGCGCTACAAGAGCGACAAGCAGCGTCAGTCCGAAGAGATGATGAAGCTGTACAAGGAGACGGGTACCAACCCACTCTCCTCGTGCCTTCCCATCCTGGCCCAGTCGCCGTTCTTCTTCGCCCTGTACCACGTGCTCTCGTCGATCGCCTCGAACAAGAAGATCGGCGTCATCGACCAGTCGCTGCTCGACAGCGCCCGTCAGGCCCACATCTTCGGTGCTCCGCTCGCTGCCAAGTTCATGGACAGCGAGGAGAAGGTCCAGGCTCTCGGTGCCTCGCTGACCGATGTCAGGGTCGTCACCGCGATCATGATCGTGCTGATGTCGGCCTCGCAGTTCTTCACCCAGCGCCAGCTGATGACGAAGAACGTCGACCTGACGGTCAAGACGCCGTACATGCAGCAGCAGAAGATGCTGATGTACATCTTCCCGGTGATCTTCGCCGTGATGGGCATCAACTTCCCCGTCGGTGTCCTCGTCTACTGGCTGACCACCAACGTCTGGACCATGGGTCAGCAGATGTACGTGATCAACCAGAACCCGACCCCGGGCAGCAAGGCGCAGGACCAGTACCTGGGACGTCTGCTGAAGAGCGTCACCGCGCACGGCGAGGTCCGCGGCAGGACCCGTCGCAACACCGTCAAGCGGATCGTGGCCAAGGGCCCGGACCGCAACGACATCGAGCGGAAGTTCATCACGGGGCTGGCGAAGCTGGGGCTCGCCGCCCAGGAGGACGGCACGGTCGCCAAGAGCGAGACGGCCGTCGCCGACGCCGAGGGCGCGACCGCTCAGCGTCGTCAGCAGCCCAAGCGCCAGACCAAGGCCCAGCGTCAGACCGGTGCCGCGGCGGCCAAGAGCGCCGATTCCACCGAGTCGGGCTCCAAGACCTCCCTGCAGAAGGGGAAGGCACCGCAGGACGAGAAGCCCACGTCCGGCTCCTCACGCCAAGCCAAGTCCGGGCAGCGCAAGGGTCCGCAGCGGCCCAAGCACCCGTCCAAGAAGTAAGAAGGAGTCCATCCGTGACGGAAGGCACCACCTCCACGGCCGCTGAGGGCAGCGACACCTTGACCCGCCTTGAGCAGGAGGGCGAGATCGCAGCGGACTACCTCGAAGGTCTGCTCGACATCGCCGATCTCGACGGCGACATCGACATGGATGTCGAGGCGGACCGGGCCGCGGTCTCGATCATCAGCGACTCGGCACGTGATCTGCAGAAGCTCGTGGGCCGCGACGGTGAGGTGCTGGAGGCGCTCCAGGAGCTGACGCGGCTCGCCGTGCACCGGGAGACCGGGGACCGCAGTCGGCTGATGCTGGACATCGCGGGCTTCCGGGCCAAGAAGCGGGCGGAGCTCGCCGAGCTGGGCGCCAAGGCCGCGGACGAGGTCAAGAGCACCGGCGAGCCGGTGAAGCTGGACCCGATGACGCCGTTCGAGCGCAAGGTCGTGCACGACGCGGTCGCGGCCGCCGGTCTGCGCAGCGAGTCCGAGGGCGAGGAGCCGCAGCGCTTCGTCGTTGTTCTCCCGGCCTGACCGGACACTTTGCTCCACCGGCCCCGTCTGTGCGCAGGCGGGGCCGATCTTTGTCAGCCTGATAGTCAGCCACCACAGTGCGGTAGTGCGGTATGGAAGGACGGTTCCCGTGACGGCGGAAGTAGAGCTTCCCGAGGCGCCCGAAGGGGCACGCGCGGTTTTCGGCGAGTTCTTCCCGGAGGCTGTTCGGTACGGGGAACTGCTGGCGGACGCCGGAGTGAAGCGGGGGCTGATCGGGCCGCGCGAGGTGCCCAGGCTGTGGGAGCGGCACCTGCTGAACTGCGCGGTGCTCTCCGAGGTCGTGCCCGAGGGAGTCACGGTCTGCGATGTGGGCTCGGGTGCGGGGCTTCCGGGCATCCCGTTGGCTCTGGTGCGGCCGGATCTCAAGATCACTCTGCTGGAACCCCTGCTTCGGCGGACGAATTTTCTCCAGGAAGTCGTCGAGCTGCTGGGTCTGGACCATGTGACGGTCGTGCGTGGCCGCGCCGAGGAGGTCCTGGGGACGCTTCAGCCGGTTCATGTCGTGACGGCCCGTGCGGTGGCCCCACTGGACCGGCTGGCCGGCTGGGGCGTTCCGCTGCTGCGTCCGTACGGCGAGATGCTGGCACTGAAGGGGGACACCGCCGAGGAGGAGATCGTCGGGGCACGTGCGGCCCTGAGCAAGCTCGGCGTGGAGGAGACCGAGGTGCTGCACGTCGGTGAGGGCATTGTCGACCCGATGTCCACGGTGGTGCGTGTGGTGGTCGGAGAGAGCCCGGGGGGTGTGAGGTTCGCCGCAAAGCGGGCCAAGGCCGCGCGGACGAGCCGCACGCGACGCCGTCGCTGACGGCTCCGATCGGCAGCTCCGGTTGTGCGGCGAGACCAGCCGCGATGGGTGATTCCTACCAATTAATGATGTTTCTCCAGGTGTGTGGCCATACGTGCCCATGCGGAGTGTCGTGCCCCTGCGGCTGGGCCGCAGGGGCATCGTGTTTCACGTGAAACGTCGCTCTCTGCTGCAGGAGATCATCAGGCGCGGTCGCGCGGCTGCCGCGCCACGGCATCGCAAGCCCGTGAGGGCTACGGAGTTGTCCACAGAAGAGGATTCATCCACAGAAGAACGGACCTCGCTGGTTCACGACCCCGAAAGCATGGCAGGCTCTGTTCATTGCGAGCCTGAAGTCGAGGAGAGTGAATCCTTGCGGTCCGACGCCAACTTCGCGGGACCGATGACCGATCCGGTCCCCGGTCCCCGAACCGAATCGGCGGGGGAGGGTGTTTCACGTGAAACACCACCGCCGATGGACGACACACCCATCGGTCGTGCGGCCCAGCTGGCGGTCGAGGCCCTTGGCCGCGCCGGCGAAGGCATGCCCCGGCCTGACCGTACGCGCGTCATGGTGGTGGCCAACCAGAAGGGTGGGGTGGGCAAGACGACCACGACGGTCAACCTTGCCGCCTCGCTCGCGCTTCACGGCGCGCGCGTTCTGGTGGTCGACCTCGACCCGCAGGGGAACGCCTCCACGGCTCTGGGTATCGATCACCACGCCGAAGTCCCCTCCATCTACGACGTCCTGGTGGACAGCAGGCCGCTCTCCGAAGTGGTCCAGCCCGTTCGGGACGTCGAAGGTCTCTTCTGTGCCCCCGCCACCATCGATCTCGCCGGTGCGGAGATCGAGCTGGTGTCGCTGGTGGCACGGGAGAGCCGATTGCAGCGTGCGCTCCAAGCCTACGAGCAGCCGCTGGACTACATCCTCATCGACTGTCCGCCCTCGCTCGGTCTGCTGACGGTCAACGCCCTGGTCGCCGGTGCCGAGGTACTGATCCCCATCCAGTGCGAGTACTACGCGCTCGAAGGACTGGGACAGCTACTGCGCAACGTGGACCTGGTGCGGGGACACCTCAACCCCGATCTTCATGTGTCGACGATCCTGCTCACCATGTACGACGGCAGGACCCGGCTCGCGTCACAGGTTGCGGAGGAGGTGCGCACCCACTTCGGCAAGGAGGTGCTGCGGACGAGCATTCCGCGATCGGTGAGGATCTCGGAGGCGCCGAGCTACGGGCAGACGGTGCTGACCTACGATCCGGGTTCCAGCGGGTCGCTGTCGTACCTCGAAGCAGCACGTGAGATTGCCCTGCGGGGTGTCGGGGTCCAGTACGAGGCCCAGCATGCCCACTCGGGCACTGGGAACAGCCAGCAGAGCATTTCGGAGGGTATTCAGTGAGCGAGCGTCGAAGAGGGTTGGGGCGTGGGCTGGGTGCTCTGATCCCCGCCGCTCCGCAGGAGAAGCAGATGCCGTCCGCGGGGATGGGCTCGGCCTCCTCCGGGGCGGGCCCCGTGATGACGACGGAACGAGGAGTGGCCGCCGCGAAGGTGGCCACCCTCGCGAGCACTCCGGCGGTGCCGGAGCCGAGCATGCCGGTCCTGGAGAACGATGTGGCCCCTGGGCCGGCAGCGGTATCCGGGGCGTATTTCGCCGAGGTGCCCCTCGACTCCATCACCCCGAACCCTCGTCAGCCCCGTGAGGTGTTCGACGAGGACGCGCTCGCGGAGTTGGTGACCTCCATCAAGGAGGTGGGCCTGCTCCAGCCCGTCGTGGTGCGGAAGGTGGGGCCGGAGCGCTTTGAGCTCATCATGGGTGAGCGGCGCTGGAGGGCTTGTCGCGAGGCGGGTCTGGAGCGGATCCCGGCCATCGTCCGGGCCACGGAGGACGAGAAGCTTCTCCTGGACGCGCTCCTGGAGAACCTTCACCGGGCTCAGCTGAACCCGCTGGAGGAGGCAGCCGCGTACGACCAGCTGCTCAAGGACTTCAAGTGCACGCATGACCAGCTGGCCGACCGGATCGGGCGCTCGCGGCCGCAGGTGTCGAACACGCTGCGCCTGCTGAGGCTGTCGGCTCCGGTGCAGCGGAGGGTCGCGGCCGGGGTGCTGTCGGCGGGGCACGCACGGGCGCTGCTGTCCGTGGAGGACTCGGAGGAGCAGGACAGGCTCGCTCACCGCATTGTGGCCGAGGGGCTGTCGGTGCGTGCGGTCGAGGAGATCGTGACCCTCATGGGCTCCAGTCCCACGAGCTCAGTCAAGCCCAAGGGCCCGCGGGCCGGCGGCCGGCTCTCGCCCGCGCTGTCCGATCTCGCCTCCCGGCTGTCGGACCGCTTCGAGACCAGGGTGAAGGTCGACCTCGGGCAGAAGAAGGGGAAGATCGTCGTCGAGTTCGCGTCGATGGAGGATCTCGACCGGATTCTCAGTAGCCTGGCGCCGGGCGAGGAGCGCGTGCTGGACCGGGCGCCCTCCGAGGAGTCCGAGAAGGGCGACGAGGACTGACCCCGACCCGACGGGATGGTGGGCGGGCTGTGCTCCGGGGGTTGCCGGAACACAGCCCGCCCTTTGCTTTCTCTCGGTGTCGGCTTCATCTCCGGGTGGATACGATGCGTTCTGGTGTGGCACATCCGGCTTGAGTCGTCTCGGTGGGGAGGGCCATGCGATCAGTGAGCCGCAGTCGATCGATGACGGTGGGACCGGGCCCGGGAGCCGACGGAAGCTTTGCCGGTGGCCCGCCTCTCGAACGGGGTGCACTGGCCGTCGTACGCGATGCGACGGGTGAAGGAAGCGAGGAACAGCCTTCATGGGGCGTCGGCTCGTACCACTCACACTGGACAACCTTTCCGATATCCCCAGACGCTGCCGGTCGTGTGTCTTCTGGGAGCTCGATCCGGTCAGTGGGGAAGCCGCGGTAAAGGCGGGAACGCCCGGCCTGGAGAAGGAGGCGTGGATCTCGGCCGTCCTCCTGGAGTGGGGGTCGTGCGGGCGCGTGGTCTACGTCGACGATGTGCCGGTGGGCTTCGTCCTCTACGCGCCACCGGCCTATGTGCCGCGGTCGACGGCGTTTCCCACCAGCCCGGTCTCCCCCGATGCCGTGCAGCTGATGACTTCCTGGATCGTGCCCGGCTATCAGGGGCAGGGGCTCGGCCGGGTCATGGTGCAGACCGTCGCCAAGGATCTGCTGCGTCGTGGTTTCAAGGCGATCGAGGCGTTCGGTGACGCCCGGTGGAAGGAGCCCGCCTGTGTGCTCCCCGCGGATCATCTGCTGGCGGTCGGCTTCAAGACCGTACGGCCGCATCCGGTTCACCCGCGGTTGAGGCTGGAGCTGCGGACGACGCTTTCCTGGAAGGAAGACGTCGAGATGGCGTTGGACCGGTTGTTGGGCGCGGTGCAGAAGGAGCCCGCTCTCAGGCCGCTGTGATCCATGTGCCGATGGAAAAGTGAAACGGGTCCGTCCCCGAGGGACGGACCCGTTTCACGTGAAACAGCGCGCTGCGGTCCTACGCGCCGATGAAGTCTTCGAGGTCACGGAGGATCGCGGCCTTCGGCTTGGCACCGACGATGGTCTTGGCGACCTCGCCGCCCCGGTAGACGTTCAGGGTCGGGATGGACATGACGCCGTACTTGGCGGCCGTGTCCGGGTTCTCGTCGATGTTGAGCTTGACGACCTCGATCTGGTCACCGTGCTCGGCGGCGATGGCCTCCAGGGAGGGGGCGATCTGACGGCACGGACCGCACCAGGCAGCCCAGAAGTCCACCAGTACGGGCTTCTCGCTCTTCAGGACGACCTCGTCGAAGGAGTCGTCGGTCACGTTCTTCAGGGCGCCGGCCACGGCGACCTCCTTAACTTCTTGGGGGTGTGGAGTGAGAGGCGTGGATCAGACGGCGGCCGCGGCGGCCTTCTCGTCGTCGGCGAGCGCGGCAAGGAAGCGCTCGGCGTCGAGAGCCGCCGAGCAGCCGGTGCCGGCAGCGGTGATGGCCTGCCGGTAGGTGTGGTCGACGACGTCACCGGCGCCGAAGACGCCAGTGAGGCTGGTGCGGGTCGAGGGGGCCTCGACCTTGAGGTAGCCCTCTTCGTCGAGGTCGAGCTGGCCCTTGAAGAGCTCGGTGCGCGGGTCGTGCCCCACCGCGATGAACAGGCCGGTCACCGCGAGCTCGGAGGTCTCGCCGGTCTTGGTGTTCCGAAGGGTCAGGCCGGACAGCTTCTGCTCGCCGTGGACCTCGGCGACCTCGCTGTCCCAGGCGAACTTGATCTTCGGGTCGGCGAAGGCGCGTTCCTGCATGGTCTTGGAGGCGCGCAGGGTGTCCCGGCGGTGGACGATGGTGACCGAGTTGGCGAAGCGGGAGAGGAAGGTCGCCTCCTCCATCGCGGTGTCGCCGCCGCCCACCACGGCGATGTCCTGGTCCTTGAAGAAGAACCCGTCGCAGGTGGCGCACCAGGAGACACCGCGTCCGGAGAGGGCGTCCTCGTTGGGCAGACCGAGCTTGCGGTGCTGGGAGCCGGTCGTCACGATGACGGCCTTGGCACGGTGGACCGTGCCTGCCGTGTCGGTGACCGTCTTGACGTCCCCGGTGAGATCCACGGAGACGACGTCGTCCGGAACGAGCTCGGCGCCGAAGCGCTCGGCCTGGGCACGCATGTTGTCCATGAGCTCGGGGCCCATGATCCCGTCCTGGAAGCCCGGGAAGTTCTCCACGTCGGTGGTGTTCATCAGCGCGCCGCCGGCGGTGACGGCGCCCTCGAACACCAGCGGCTTCAGCGAGGCACGTGCGGTGTAAAGGGCGGCCGTGTAGCCCGCGGGGCCGGAGCCGATGATGATCACGTTACGGACGTCGCTCACGGGTTTCTTCCTCGTCTCTGCAGACTGCCTACTGTCCACGCCTACTGGGGCCGGTGCACCGACTCTCACCCCACCCAACGGATCCTACGGGGGATGCATTCCCCGACGTGTCGGGGCGGCGCCCGGGGCGTTTCTCAGGGACGCGCGTAGGTGCGGGTCAGCAGGAGCTTCCCCTTGTCCGCGGAGTTCTGGACGCAGGTGGCATCGACGACGTACGCCTGCACACGGCTCGTGTCGGAAGGGTGCGGAAGGACGACGAGGAAGGCATCAGTGCCTTCGTAGGTCCCGGCTTCCGCGGCGAGGGCCGGCGTCCTGCGGCCGATGCCCTGCTCCACACAGGCCGGGACGGACACGGTGGGCGCTTGCAACGGAGCTTGAGGCGGCACGGTCGAATCGTTCTCGGGGGCCGACCGGGCTCCGGCGGACGGGGCCTGCCTCTCGGTGTGGAAACCGTCCGTGTCCGACGGCTTCGTGCCGGCGCCTTGGAGAAGGGTGCGCACCCGGCTTTCGAGCATGGAGTCCGAGAAGGCGCCCTCGCCGCTCCCCGTGGAGCCGGACCGGCGGTCCGCAGCTTTGACGCTCGCGGAATTGTGGGTCGGCTGGAGTCCCTGGAGCATGAAGACGCCCACCCCGATCACAGCTGCGCCGAGGGCGGCGCCGAGCACGACAGCGCGGCGGCGACGCCGGACCGGCTGTCGGCCGGGGCCTGTGGCCGCGTGCGGGCGACCCGCCGGGCGGATCGAAGGACTGCCTGGACCCGGGGCGGACTTCTGTGTCGGCAGAAGCTTCGTTTCACGTGAAACATGCGCCGAGTCGTGGGGCCTTCCGGATTCTGCGAGGGCTGCTTCGGCGGCGAGCGCGGCGTCGATGCGGTCCGCGACGTCGTCGGGCATGCGCTGGGGTGCGGGTACGGAGCCGAGCAGCGCCCGGATCTCCTTGAGGGCGGAATGGACCTCGGCGCAGGGTTCGCACCCCTCCACATGCCGGTGGACCTCTGCCGCACGCGGCGGCGGGAGCAGTCCCTCCGTGAGATCGGAGATCTCTGTGGGATCCGGATGCCGGGTCGTGTCGGCCGTTGATGTCATGCGTGTCCACCTCCGCCCTTCACTACTGCAGCGGGATCGCCTGTGCCGGTGTTACTCGGCCCCGATGCAGGTGGGACGGATGTGCGTCCCGTCCGGTTCCTTTCCGTTCCCGGCCCGCCGGTTTCCGCGTCCTCGTTGCGGAGGTGGGCGAGGAGCGGGGCCAGCCGGGCCCGCCCCCGTGCGCAGCGGCTCTTCACGGTGCCTGCCGGTACGTCGAGGATGCGTGCCGCCTCGGCCACGGGATAGCCCTGCATGTCCACGAGGACGAGCGCGGCCCGTTGCTCGGCGGGGAGGGTGGCGAGTGCAGCCAGGAGTTCGCGGTGGAGGTCCTGGCGTTCTGCCGGTGCCTCCGCGGACTCGTGGGGTTCGAGGAGTTGCTCGAACCGTTCGGTGTCGTTGACGGGGGCGGTTTTGCGGGTGGCTGCCTTGCGGACCCGGTCGAGACAGGCGTTGACGGTGATGCGGTGCAGCCAGGTGGTGACGGCGGACTGGCCGCGGAAGGTGTGGGCGGCCCGGAACGCGGAGACGAGGGCGTCCTGGACGGCGTCGGCGGCTTCCTCGCGGTCGCCCAGGGTGCGCAGTGCCACGGCCCACAGCCGGTCGCGGTGGCGTCGTACGAGCTCGCCGAAGGCCTCGGGGTCACCGGCCACGTGGCGAGCGAGGAGGTCTGAGTCGCTGAGTGGTTCTGACGGCTCGGCGGCCACCTCCCCCTCCCTCCCTTTCTCCATGTCGCGGTGCGTCTGTCTATCACGATTCGAGTGGGCAGGGCAGGGGGCGCAAGGAGACACCGTCCGACGAGGCGTCGGTCGTGCGGGAGGCCGGTGGGAAGCCCCACCGGCCTCTTCGTCAGCCCAGTACGGAGATCTCCGAGATTCCGCCCCGGTAACCGCCTGTTCCGTCCGCCGGGAGCTCGGTGACGTGGACCAGGACGTAGCGGGTCCGTACGGGCTTGTCCAAGGTCTGCTTCAGCTCGTTCCCCGTGGTTTCGAGCTTCGTGAGGCGCTGCGGGAAGTCCGGGAGCGAGGACGGGGCGGAGGCGTCGGCACCGGCCGCGAGCACCTCGATCTTCTGTCCGCTGCGGTACATGCCGATCTCGATGCCGGAGACGTCCTGGACGCTGCCCAGATCGATGACTATGCCGCTGCCGTCCCTGCGGGGGGCGAGGTTGCCGAAGTTCGCGTACCCCTGGTAGCGGGGGGTGACCCAGGAGGTGCTCGCATCGCCGTCGATGGTCTTCGGCACGTCCTCCTGCTTGATGCCCGAGCCGCTGGGCATGAACTCCGTCGCGCCGGTGATCCGCAGGGGCTTGAGCGGGGTCGGCACCTTTTCGTCGCCGTCCTTCGGGGTGGTCTGCGTGGTCTCGTCGGGCCCCGAGCCCTTGATGCGGTCGATGAGCGTCTCGGCGAGCTGCCAGCTGCCGAGGCCCAGCGCGGCGATGAGCAACGCGGACACGGCCCACTTGAGGACCTTGCCGGTACGGCTCTGGAGCGGAGCCGGCGGTACGGGGACCACGGGCTGGGTGGGGACGGTCCCGTTCGGTGGACGGCCGTAGGAGCCCTGCTGATAGGTCGTGCGCTGGTACTCGGGCGGCGCCGTGAAGGCGGGCTCCGGCGGACGGATGCGGGGCATCGCGGCAACGGCCTTGGCCAGCTCGTCCGGCGTGGTGCACGGCTGTTCCTGACGGGAGGCGGTGGCGCCGTCGTTGGCCAGCGCGCGCATGGCGATCTCGGAGAGGCCGCGGTGGACCCCGGCACGCACCTGGTCGGGGGCGATCAGGCCCACTCCCTTGGGAAGTCCCGTCAGGCCGTACGCGTCGTTCTCGTACGGCCAGCGCTGGGTCAGCGCGGCGTAGAGAAGGGCGCCGATCGCCTCGGTGTCCGCACGCTGCGGGCCCTCGGAGGTGATGCCCCGAAGAGCGGCGTTCACCGCGAGGCCGCGGATCCGGTACTGCCCGGTCGAGCTGCGCAGCACTGCACCGGGGGTGAGCCGCAGATGGGCGAGCCCTTCCCGGTGCGCGGCGGCCATGGCCTGGGACACCTGGCTGACGAGCTGGTAGGCGTCGTGCGCGTCCATCGGCCCCGAGGCCAGCAGAGAGGTGAGTTCGGTGGCGTCAGGGAGCCATTCGTGGACGACGTAGACGAGGTCGTCCTCCTCCACCGCGTCGAGCACCTGCACGAAGCGTGGGTCGCCGAGCAGGGCGGAGGAGCGGGCCGCGGCCAGTACGGAACGGGCGCGGGGGTGGTCGGCGGGGAGCAGATGGACGCCCACCGCGCGGCGCAACTTCTCGTCCACGGCCCGCCAGCTGCTGAATCCGTCCAGACGGGTGACGCATTCCTCAAGCCGGTAGCGTCTGGCAAGTTTGTGGCCACTGTGCAGATCAGGGGTCGGCAGGGGGGTCCTGGAGTCGATGTGCTCGCCGTCCGTCCCCTGTGACTCCGAGCTCGTCGTGTCCTGAGCTTCTGCCGTCCCGTCGGTCGTGGCCTCGTCCGCCTTGGCGGTCAGCGGCTCGTCACCGCTGTTGTCGGCCACGTCGACGGCAGCCGTGCTACGTTCCGCCACCGTCGTTCCTGCCTCCCCATCCGTTGCGCGATGCCAGCCAGCTCTGCACAGTCACGCCAATTGTGCCCACACTCCGGCGCTATGCACGACACGCAAGGGGCGGGGATGGTTGTGCGGCTGGTGAACGTCAGCGTCCGAGACGTCCTCGGACCATGCCGACCATGCCGTTGATCTCCTCGATCCGCATGCGCTTGGCGGCTACGAAGAAGACACCCAGCAGGACGGCCCCGCCGCAGATCAGCGCGACGAGCGAACCGAAGGCACCTTCGCCCAGCCCCAGGAGCACGGCGAAGCCCACGCCTCCGCCGAGCACCGCCGCCGGGACGGCGGCCATGCACAGCCGGGCGTAGGTGCGCACGACGTGGGCGCCGTCCAGGTCCCCGCCCAGACGGTTGCGCAGCCGCCGCCAGGCGATGCCCACGCCGACGGCGTAGGCGAGTCCGTACGAGGCGGCCATGCCGACCACTGCCCACTCGGCGGGCAGCACCACGTAGCAGAGGGCCGACGCGGCTGCGTTGACCGCGGCGACGATGACCGTGTTGTAGAAGGGGGTGCGGGTGTCCTCGTACGCGTAGAAGCCGCGCAGCACCACGTACTGCACGGAGTACGGGATCAGGCCGAGGCCGAAGGCCATGAGGATGAAGCCCATCGACCGGGCCGCCTCGACGCCCGCAGAGGAGTACAGGAGGGTGCACATCGGCAGGCCGAGGGCGAGGAACATGAAGGCCACCGGCACGATCGCGACGGCCGAGTTCCGCAGCCCCTGCGAGATGTCGTCCCGGACGGCGCCCGGGTCGTCGTCGTGGGCGGCGCGGGAGATTCGGGGCAGCAGGGCCGCCATGACCGACACGGTGATGATTGCCTGCGGCATGCCCCAGATGAGCTGGGCGTTGGAGTAGCCGAGGAAGCCGGCGCCGTCCTTGCCGGACAGCTTGCCCGCCGAGGTCGCGAGCTGGGTGACGACGATCACGCCCGCCTGGTTCGCCAGGACGAACAGGACGGTCCACTTGGCCAGCTTGACCGTCTTGCCGAGCCCGTGTCCCTTCCAGTCGAAGCGCGGACGGAAACGGAACCCCGCCTCGCGCAGGTACGGGACCATGGCCAGGGCCTGCACGATGAGACCGAGCAGCGTGCCGATGCCGAGGAGCCGGACCCCCTCCGGCGGAATCGTCTCGACACCCATCCGGGATTCGGCGGACGTGCCGTAGACCCAGATGAACATGCCGAACGTGAAGATCATGACGATGTTGTTGAGGACCGGGGTCCACATCATCGCGCCGAACTTGCCGCGGGCATTGAGGATCTGGCCCATCACGACGTGCACGCCCATGAAGAAGATGGTCGGCAGGCAGTACCGGGCGAAGGTCACAGCGACGCTGTTGGCTGCCGCGTCCTGGGCGATCGTCGGCGACATCATGTGGATCAGCAACGGAGCGGCGAAGACCGCGATCGCGACGATCACGCCGAGCGCGACCATCACGAGGGTCAGCAGCCGGTTGGCGTAGGCTTCGCCGCCGTCCTCGTCGTCCTTCATGGAGCGGACGAGCTGAGGCACGAAGACCGAGTTGAGGCCACCGCCCACGGTGAGGATGTAGATCATCGTGGGCAGGGTGTACGCGATGGTGAAGCTGTCGCCGAGCAGTGCCGCACCGAGCGCGGCGGTGATCACGAGGCTGCGGACGAACCCCGTCAGGCGGGAGACGAGGGTGCCGGCCGCCATCAGCGCGCTGGACTTCAGCAGTCCGGAGACCCGGCCGCCGGACTTCGGCGGAGCGGGTACCGGAGCTGGTTCGGGCTCCGCGGGGGCGGGCGCGGCACCGGACGGGCCCTGCTGGTCCCGGAAGAGGTGCGCGAAGGCGTCCGGCTGCTCCTCGTCCCGGGATGCCTGGCTGACGAGGTCGTCCACCCCGACGAACTGGGTGGTCGCAGGGTTGTCGCCGTACGGCAGGTGCCGCGACGGGCCGTCGGGCTCGGGCGGCGGGGTCTGTGCCCAGATGCGCGGGTCGGGCGGATACTGCGCCGCGGGCGGCTGCTGGTAGAGCGGCTGGGGCTGCTGGTAGGTGCCCGGCGGCGGTGGCGGGTGCGCGGCGCGGTCGTACAGGGCCTCGGACACCGGGTCCTGGACGGTCAGGTCCTGGGCGCGGTAGGGGTCGCGGTCGTAGGCGTCCTGGAGGTACGGATCGGGCGTCGGCGGAACCTGGCCGGGGCCCTGAGGCATCGGAGGCCCGCCGGAGGACCCGGCTCCGCCCGCACCCTGACCGCGGTCACCGTCGTACGGCGCGTTCATCGAAACCCCACCTCATCGTCCCGGGCCGACCGGCCACGACAGACATCGCTCAACGTTCCACTTTCTCACCCGGGGCCGAAGGCTCCCCGCTTTCCGGACCGGTGTCCGGCGTCGGGTCACTCGGCTGCTCGGGTTCGTCGCCGTCACCGTCGGCCGGGCCGTTCGCGTTGGCGCGCTTGCGCTGGGTGTACATCCTGATGCCCGCGAGGACCAGGAGCAGCAGTCCTCCGGCAATGACCAGCAGCACGGTCGGGGTGAGCTCGGAGACCTTCACGGTGAAGGTCATCTCCCCGCCGTACGGTGTGCCGTCCTCCGTGTAGAGCTGCGCCGTCATCCGTACCTGGCCGTTGATGTTGGCCGCGGCGTCGAACTTCACGGACTGGCTGTGGCCGGGGCCGATACGGATCGGCTGTTCCGCCACGGCTCCGCCGTCGTTCAGCTTGAGGCGGGTGGCGTTCTCCGACTTCAGCCGGAGGACCAGGTGGTCCACACCCTGCAGCAGCCGGTTCTGCACGGTCACCGGGATGGTGGCGCTGCGGCCGGACAGGGTGACGTCCGACTTCGAGATGAGCTGGACCTCGTTGATGAGGCCCTGCAGATAGGTGCGGACCGAGTCCCGGTACTGCTGGGCTTCGAGCGGCTGGCCTCGCCACGACGTCGACATGGAGCGGTTGAGCGCGTTGCCGAAAGGGGTCACGACCCGCTCGGTCTGGGTGAGGATGACCTGGAAGTTGTTCAGCGAGACCTGGGTGGACTTGATGTCCTGGAAGGCCTGGGTGGGCAGCTCCTGGCTGCGGAGCTTCTTCGGGTACCGGGAGGCTCTGGGGACGCTCGTCGTGGCGTTGGCGTCGGGCTTCGCCCCGGCTGCTTCCACGAGCCCGAGCGGCTGTGTCCAGCGCTCGCCGTCGAGTCCGTGCAGGGCGCGGGCCATCGACTGAGCCTGGGCGACCGTGGGCGTCCGCTGCGGCGCGACGACGATGCTCCGCTCCGTGTCCGTGTCCTGCTCGGCCAGCGCGAGGGTCAGCGCGAGGAACTTCTGCACGGCGAGGGTGGAGGACTCCGCCTTCGACATGTCGCCCTGGAAGGCGGTGGAGAGCCGGGCGTCGGAGACGACCGCGGTGGTGCCGCCGCCGATGGGCCGGGCCGCGGTCGGTGTGTAGGCCAGACCGCCCGTCTCCTGGAGGCTGTCGCTGCGGGCGATCACCTTGTGGGCGCCGGCCGAGGTGGCGACATCGACGATCGACGGGTCGATCGCGCCGTCGACGGGCCACGCGAAGTCGGTCGACGGTTTCACGTGGAGCACGGTCTGCACCGTCGTCGCCGCCGCCTCCGTGGCGGTCTGGAGGTGGCTGAGGGTGCCCGAGACGTTCTTGCCGCGGTGCGCGATGGATGCCAGATCGGGGTCGGCGAACGGCAGCGCGACGACCTTTCCGTCCGCCACGGCGGCTTCGAGGGAGGTGAGCCACTTCTTGGCGACGGCCTGGTTCTTCCCTGCGACGGTGGTGTCACCGGATCTGACGCGGTAGTCCCCCGCCATCGCGTCGGCACTGGCCAGCAGGTCCGGGTCGATCACCCAGGTCACCGGCAGTCGGCTGCCCAGCGAGACCAACTGTTCGAGGCGTCCGCCCGGAGCCAGTTCGGCGGCCAGGCTGTCGTCCGCGAAGACGGGGGTCCGCTGGTCATCGGTGTCCGTCTCGGCGGTGACGTGGGCCGACGCGATGAGCGGCCAGAGATAGGTGATCTTGGTCCTGGAGTCGCGCTCCTCCTCCTGCCAGGGCAGGAAGGTCCGCTCGATCCCCAGCACCTGGCCGTACGGGACGCGGGAGGTCTGCCCCGACAACGAGACGCCGAGCTGGTACACGCCGTCGTCGCCGAGCCCCAGCTTGCTGACCGGGACGGACAGCGTGAAGTCCTGGCTGATGCCGGAGGGGAGCTTCGCGAACTTCACCGTGTACTTGCCGCCGAGCGGAGCGGGCTCGCTGCCGGGCACGAAGCCGGTGCGCTTGGCGGCGGCGTCGATCGCCGTCCTGCTGGGAAGCTTCGAACTCACCCGCAGATCGACCGTGGCCTGGGTGATCGTCTCCTTGCCCCGGTTGGTCACGGTGCCGGAGACGGTCAGGGTGTCTCCCTTGACCGGAGCGCTCGGGGCCACGCCGTTCAGGGACACGTCGACCGTCCGGGAGCCGGTGGGGGCCTTGCCGGGCTCGCTCGCCCGCGCCGCGGGCGCGGCCGGACCGGCCAGCAGAGCCGCGACGAGAGGTGCTCCGGCCATCAGGGCCGCGGTGCGCCGCAACCACCGGCGGGCAGGAGAGGGACCGATCCCCTGGATGTCTGCCGGCTCGGCCACGCGCTTACCCGTCCCTCGTCGTCGTCAGCTGGTGTCGATGGTTGTCGGTTGCTGCGTCCACGCATGGTAACGATGTGCGCGGGTGCTCGTGGCCGGGGAGTGCGCTACATGATCGGGAAGAGCCTCGCGGAGTGTGACGAAACCAGGACGACCGGGCCGGTCCGGGCACGTACCCTTTTCTGTTGTGCCGAATGCCAATGAAGACAGCTCCCGTGCCCTGACCCAGGTGCAGCACCGCGCAGTCAGCGAACTGCTGCGGGTCTCCCCGGTCGCCGACGACCTCGCCCGCCGTTTCCGGGACGCGGGCTTCAGCCTCGCCCTGGTCGGCGGCTCGGTCCGGGACGCGCTCCTCGGACGGCTCGGGAACGACCTGGACTTCACGACCGACGCCCGCCCCGAGGCCGTGCTGAGGATCGTCCGGCCGTGGGCCGACTCGGTGTGGGAGGTCGGGATCGCCTTCGGCACGGTGGGCGCCCAGAAGGACGGATACCAGATCGAGGTCACCACATACAGGTCGGAGGCGTACGACAGGACCTCACGCAAGCCCGAGGTGTCCTACGGCGACTCCATCGAGGCCGACCTCGTCCGCCGCGACTTCACGGTCAACGCGATGGCTGTCGCGCTCCCGGAGAAGCACTTCATCGACCCCCACGGCGGTCTGGAGGACCTGGCGGAGCGCGTCCTGCGCACCCCCGGAACGCCCGAGGAGTCGTTCTCCGACGATCCGCTGCGCATGCTGCGCGCCGCCCGTTTCGCCGCCCAGCTGGACTTCGACGTAGCCCCGGACGTCGTCACCGCGATGACGGAGATGGCCGGGCGCATCGAGATCGTCTCTGCCGAGCGGGTCAGGGAGGAGCTCAACAAGCTCCTGCTCTCCGCCCACCCCCGCAAGGGGCTGGCGCTGCTCGTCGGCACGGGACTGGCACAGCAGGTGCTGCCGGAGCTCCCCGCGCTGCGTCTGGAGAGTGACGAGCATCACCGTCACAAGGATGTCTACGAGCACTCGCTGACCGTCCTGGAGCAGGCGATGGACCTGGAGAAGGAGGGCCCCGACCTGACTCTGCGCCTGGCCGCTCTCCTGCACGACATCGGCAAGCCGAAGACGCGACGCTTCGAGAAGGACGGCCGCGTCTCGTTCCACCACCACGAGGTGGTGGGCGCCAAGATGGTCAAGAAGCGGATGACGGCGCTCAAGTACTCCAACGACATGGTCAAGGACGTCTCGAAGCTGGTGGAGCTCCATCTGCGCTTCCACGGCTACGGCGACGGTGAATGGACCGACTCCGCGGTCCGGCGGTACGTGCGTGACGCCGGACCGCTGCTGGAACGGTTGCACAAGCTGACCCGCTCGGACTGCACCACGCGGAACAAGCGCAAGGCCGCCGCCCTCTCGCGGACCTACGACGGCCTCGAGGAGCGCATTGCCCAGTTGCA
Organism: Streptomyces sp. NPDC001732; assembly: GCF_053596315.1. NCBI lineage: Bacteria > Bacillati > Actinomycetota > Actinomycetes > Kitasatosporales > Streptomycetaceae > Streptomyces > Streptomyces sp. NPDC001732. Next base: position 96,858 of record NZ_JBSFFY010000014.1, on the reverse strand, counting down.
GGAACAGGAGGAGCTGGATGCCATCCGCCCCGACCTGGACGGCAACGAGATCATGAAGATTCTGGGCGTCGGCCCCGGGCCGGTGATCGGCAAGGCGTACGCGTTCCTGCTGGAGCTGCGACTGGAGCACGGGCCGATGGAGCGCGAGGCGGCGGTCGGGAAGCTCAAGGAGTGGTGGGCCGCGCAGGGCTGAGGACCCTGGGCCTCTTAGGGGCGGAGGAACGGTGTGTGTTCATGTTTCACGTGAAACATGACCACACACTTGGTTCCGTACTCCTGATCCCGTGATCCGGGTGCCGTCTGCCCGGCCCCGCGCTCCCGTTCGGTGAGGGCGCTGTTTCACGTGAAACATCACCCCGCCTTCTCCTGTCCCGGAGACCGGGGCGTCGCGCCGTCGGTGCGACTCCAGCGGAACATCATCACGGCGACGATCGCGTAGAGGACGGCCACCCCGATCACCACCGCGGGCGACCTCCCGTCGGGCGGCAGCACCACGGCGGCGACTGCGGCGGCTCCCACGAAGGCGACGTTGAAGAGCACGTCGTAGAGGGAGAAGATCCGGCCGCGGTAGGAGTCGTCCACCGAGGTCTGCACCACCGTGTCCGTCGCGATCTTCGCCCCCTGAGTGATCAGCCCGAGGACGAACGCTGCGGCCAGTATCGGAGCGGGGACGAACCACAGCCCCAGCGCGGGTTCGAGGACGGCGGCCACCGCCGCGCACACCGCTGTCCAGCCGAACCGCCCGAATCGGCCCACCGCCCAGGGCGTCAGCACCGCCGCCGCGAAGAACCCCGCACCGGAGACCCCCACCGCCAGCCCGAGAAGGGCCAGCCCCTCGGAATCGGTACCGGTCCAGGCGTACCGGCAGAGCATCAGCACCGTCACGGTCAGCGCTCCGTAGCAGAAGCGGATCACGGTCATGGCGGCCAAGGCCCGGCCGGCCGGCTTCCGCTCCGCCAGATGACGCAGACCGTCGACGAGCCCCCGTGCGGTGGCTGCCAGGGCCGCCCCCAGGCGGGCACGGTGGCCGTCCCGGTCCGGCCCGAGCAAGCTGACGGCGAGAGTCAGGGAGGCCAGCGCCGACGCGAGGTAGAGCAGCGCGCCCAGCAGTACCACCGCGGCGTCGGAGTCCGAGATCAGCAGCCGTACGACGAAGGCGAGGCCGCCACCGGCCGTAGCGGCGAGCGTACCGGCGGTCGGCGAGAGCGAGTTGGCCAGCACGAGCCGGTCTTTGTCGACCACGCGCGGCAGCGCCGCCGAGAGGCCGGCCAGCACGAAGCGGTTCACCGCGGTGACGCACAGGGCCGAGGCGTAGAAGAGCCATTCGGGTGCGGAGCCGAGGGCCAGGAGCGCAGTGCAGCAGGCGAGTGCGGCGCGCAGCAGGTTCCCGTACAGAAAGACCTGACGGCGTGACCAGCGGTCCAGCAGGACGCCGGTGAAGGGGCCGACGAGGGAGTAGGGCAGCAGCAGAACGGCCATTGCCGAGGCGATGGCACCGGCCGAAGCCTGTTTCTCCGGTGAGAAGACGACGTGTGCCGCCAGCGCTACCTGGTAGACACCGTCGGCAGACTGGGAGAGAAGCCGTACGGCGAGCAGACGACGGAAGTTCCGAAGGCGCAGAAGAACGCGCAGATCACCGACGACGGCCATGTGATCAAGAGTCACATACGCCGAGGGCCCCCGGGCGGATTGCCCGGGGGCCCTCGGCGATGCGGAGAGGCGGGAGCGTTGCCGCTCCTCACCGGGCCGCGCCGACGTACCGTGTCCGGTCGCGTCAGTTGGAGACCTCGCCCCGGATGAACTTCTCGACGTTCTCGCGGGCCTCGTCGTCGAAGTACTGGACCGGCGGGGACTTCATGAAGTACGAGGACGCGGAGAGAATCGGGCCACCGATGCCGCGGTCCTTGGCGATCTTCGCGGCGCGGAGGGCGTCGATGATGACACCGGCGGAGTTCGGGGAGTCCCAGACCTCGAGCTTGTACTCCAGGTTCAGCGGGACGTCACCGAAGGCGCGGCCCTCCAGACGCACGTAGGCCCACTTGCGGTCGTCCAGCCAGGCGACGTAGTCCGACGGGCCGATGTGGACGTTGTTCTCGCCGAGCTCACGGTCCCGGATCTGGGAGGTGACGGCCTGCGTCTTGGAGATCTTCTTGGACTCCAGGCGCTCGCGCTCGAGCATGTTCTTGAAGTCCATGTTGCCGCCGACGTTCAGCTGCATCGTGCGGTCCAGGATGACGCCCCGGTCCTCGAAGAGCTTCGCCATCACACGGTGCGTGATGGTGGCGCCGACCTGCGACTTGATGTCGTCACCGACGATCGGGACACCGGCCTCGGTGAACTTGTCCGCCCACTCCTTGGTGCCGGCAATGAAGACCGGGAGGGCGTTGACGAACGCGACCTTGGCGTCGATGGCGCACTGCGCGTAGAACTTCGCAGCGACCTCGGAGCCGACCGGCAGGTAGCAGACGAGGACGTCGACCTTGCGGTCCTTGAGGACCTGGACGATGTCGACCGGGGCCTCGGAGGACTCCTCGATCGTCTGGCGGTAGTACTTGCCGAGACCGTCGTGGGTGTGGCCGCGCTGGACGGTGACGCCGGAGGTCGGCACGTCGCAGAGCTTGATGGTGTTGTTCTCGCTGGCACCGATGGCGTCCGCGAGGTCGAGGCCGACCTTCTTCGCGTCGACGTCGAAGGCGGCGACGAACTCGACGTCCCGTACGTGGTAGTCGCCGAACTGGACGTGCATCAGACCGGGCACCTTGCCGGCCGGATCGGCGTCCTTGTAGTACTCGACGCCCTGGACCAGCGAGGCGGCGCAGTTGCCCACGCCGACGATGGCTACGCGAACCGAACCCATTCCGGTTGCTCCCTGTGTGTTTTGGATGTTCCCTATGAAGCCCCGCGGATCTGCGGGGGCCTCACTTTGCGGTGTCGTCGGACGGATCCGGCGGGGAGTCACCCCGGCGCCGGGGCAGGCCGCCCGTCTCTCCTGCTGTGTTCCGCCGAGCTTCGCTCCCGGGCGAGGACCGTCGCTGATCCCGTCCCGACCGCTCGCTCTCGATGAGCTCGTTCAGCCAGCGCACTTCGCGCTCCACGGACTCCATGCCGTGTCGCTGCAGTTCGAGCGTGTAGTCGTCGAGGCGCTCGCGCGTACGGGCCAAGGAGGCCCGCATCTTCTCCAGGCGCTCCTCCAGCCGACTGCGCCGGCCCTCCAGCACACGCATCCGCACTTCGTGCTCCGTCTGCCCGAAGAAGGCGAAGCGGGCCGCGAAGTGCTCGTCCTCCCAGGAGTCGGGACCGGTGTGCGAGAGCAGCTCCTCGAAGTGCTCCTTACCTTCCGCCGTCAGCCGGTAGACGATCTTCGCGCGGCGCCCGGCCAGTGAGGAGGCTGGAGCGACCGCACGGCCGGTGGTGGGCGGAAGGTCGGCGGGAGCGGTACCCGGTTCCTCGATCAACCAGCCGTGGGCGACCAGCGTCTTGAGGCAGGGGTAGAGAGTGCCGTAGCTGAAGGCGCGAAAGATTCCCAACGAGGTGTTGAGGCGTTTGCGCAGTTCGTACCCGTGCATCGGGGACTCGCGGAGCAGACCGAGGACGGCGAATTCGAGGATGCCGGAGCGTCTGCTCAACTTCGCCTCCTCCTTCTCCGAGTGCTCCTGGGGAACTTCCGAAGCGGTCCTCCGGAACCCTGTGCCGGGCTGATGTACCGAGCTGATGTATCGACTCGATACATCACGACGATAGATCGGTGGCAGCGTTGCGACAAGAGGGGTCATCGTGAACGGCGTCACATCGCGAATTCGTAGGCACCGACTTGCGTTGTTTGAGGTGAAGTTCGGCCCTAGGTGGGTTTTGACCGTGCGTAGTCTGTGCGGCATGCAGACCACCGGGAACCGCGTGACGCCTACGCGCGTCAGTCTTCGCGGACTAGCCGGACGCACTGCGGACGGGCTCGCCACAGGGCTGGTCCGTCATTCGGGGGGACCGGATCTCAACTGCCGCTTCCAGGCGCTCTCGCCTGCCCGAGGAGTAGTCGTTCGATGAGCGAGCACCGTCGCAAAACGCCGCAGCCACAGGGTGGCGGGCGTGCAGCGGCCAGACGAGCTGCCCAGCGTTCCTCAGGACGCCGCGCCGCTCCGTCACGTGGAGTAACTTCGGAATCACCTTCCGATTCGTACGGTGGACGTGCCGAGGCCAGACGCGCCGCCCAGCGGGGCGGCGGGAGCCGTGGAGGCGGTGGCGGCCGTCGCCGCGGCGGTGGCAACGGCGGGCCCGAGGGGCCGGGCCGGGGACAGGGCCGTGGTGCCCGGAGGCCGGGCAAGAAACGCTTCATCGACTACCCGCGCGCCGACAAGGACGGCCTCCGGCGCTGGGTTCCGTCGTGGAAGCTGGTCTCCGGCCTCTGCATCGGCTTCCTCGGTCTGCTCATGGGCTTCGCCGGCATCGCGTACGCGATGGTCGACAAGCCCAAGGTGAACGAGGCCGCGAAGGCGCAGAACAACGTCTACTACTGGGACGACGGCAAGCAGATGGTCGCCACGGGCGGTGAGGTCAACCGTCAGATCATCGGCTACGAGCAGATCCCCGAGGCGATGCGGAACGCCGTCATCTCGGCCGAGAACAAGTCCTTCGAGCACGACCGGGGCATCGACCCCATGGGCATCGCCCGCGCCCTGTTCAACATGGCGACCGGGGGTGAGACGCAGGGTGGTTCGACGATCACCCAGCAGTACGTGAAGAACTCGCGTCTGTCCCAGGAGCAGACCCTGAGCCGGAAGTTCCAGGAACTCTTCATCACGCTCAAGGTCAGCAACGACATGAAGAAGAACGAAATCATGGCGGGCTACCTCAACGTCTCGTACTACGGACGAGGTGCTTCGGGGCTCCAGGCGGCGGCCCGTACGTACTACGACAAGGACGCGGTCGATCTGGACCCGAGCGAGTGCGCGTTCCTGGCCACCCTGCTCAAGGGCGCGTCCTACTACGACCCGGCGGGCGCCCCCGAGGTCGACCCCAAGCAGGCGACCAAGGAGCTGAACACCGCGCGGGCCAAGAAGCGCTGGAAGTGGATCCTCGACGAAGAGGTGAAGGACGGCCGCCTCTCGAAGGCGGAACGCGCCAAGTACACCGAGTTCCCGATGCCCAAGCCGCCGCGGAAGAACGCCCAGCTGAGCGGTCAGATCGGTTACATGGTCGACCTCGCCAAGAAGTCCTTCCTCAACAACAACGACCAGGGCGTCACGGCGGACATGCTGGCCCAGGGCGGCTACGAGATCCACACCACCTTCAACAGGAAGAAGGTCAAGGATCTCGAAAAAGCGGTCAAGAAGGTCTACGACAGCAAGATAAAGCCGAAGCAGCGCCCCAAGACGGACACCCACGTCCAGTTCGGCGGCGGGTCGGTGAATCCCAGGACCGGGGCCATCGTGGCGATCTACGGCGGCCAGGACGCGACCAAGCACTTCACCAACAACGCCGATCCGACCGGTGCGCAGGTCGGTTCGACCTTCAAGCCGTTCGTGCTCGCGGCGGCGATGCAGTACGGCAAGCGCGACCCCTCGCTAGGTGAGGAGCAGGACGAGTCGCAGCGCACGAAGGTGTCGCCGCTCAGCATCTACAACGCCGACGACCTGCTGAAGATCAAGAAGTACAACGGCGAGATCTGGACCGACGAGAAGGGCAAGGAGTGGCTGCAGGCCAACGACGGCCATGAGTCGAGGGGCAACATCACCCTTCGCGAGGCCATGCAGTGGTCCGCCAACTCCCCGTACGTACAGCTCGGCATGGACGTCGGCACCGACAAGGTGAAGGACGTCGCCATGGCCGCAGGGCTCAGGGACGACGAGCAGATGGCGGATTCGCACGTGCCGTCGTTCTCCATCGGTACGTCCTCACCCAGCGCGATCCGCATGGCCGGCGCGTACGCGACCTTCGCGGCCAGCGGCAAACAGCGCGAGCCCTACTCGGTCTCCGAGGTGAAGCACGAGGGCAGGTTGATCTACCGGCACAAGGAAGTCGTCAAGAGCGCCTTCGACCCCGCGATCGCCGACAACGTCACCGACGTCCTGAAGAACGTCGTGGACAAGGGGACGGGTACCCCCGCGCAGATCCCCGGGCGGGACGTGGCGGGCAAGACGGGTACGACGGACGACAACAAGTCCGCCTGGTTCGTCGGTTACACGCCGCAGCTGTCCACGGCCATCAGCATGTACCGACTCGACGACGACGCGAACAACAAGAACCGCGGGTTCGAGAAGATGTACGGCACGGGTGGCGAGCGGACGATTCACGGTGCCTCGTTCCCGGCGCAGATCTGGCACGACTACATGGTCGGTGCGCTGGAGGGCGCGAAGGTCATTCCCTTCCCGGAGCCGGGACCGATCGGTGACAAGGTCTACGGCGGCGGCGCGCAGAGCCCGAAGCCGACGCCCACGAAGGAGGAAGTGACGCCCGAGCCGACCGAGACGGTCACCGAGAGGCCTCCGGCGAGCACGAGCCCGTCGCCGCCCGACCCCACCGGGACCTGCGGAACGTGGGACTGGGACTGCCAGCACAACAACGGCGGCACCAGCAACGGTGCGAACGGCGGTGACTCGGGCGGGACCGGCGGCCTCCCGTCCACGTCTCCCACACCATCGACCGGTGGCAGTGCCAACAACGGCGGCGGAAACGGCAACGGAAACGGGGGGAACGGCGGATTCTTCGGCGGACCGACCGGCTAGCGTCCGCCGGGTCCGCAGGGCCGACCGGCAGTGAGGGCCGCCGCACCCCGTGGTGCGGCGGCCCTCGTCGTTTCCACGGGCCCGTACGGCAGTATGAGCGGCATGCCGAGCACAGAAGACACGAGTGTGCACCAGCCGCAGGAACAGCCTGTCGTACGGCCCACGCACCAGGACGGGATCGCCGGGGTCGGCAGCGAACTGATCGGTGGACGGTCCGGGCGCCGGGCGAGACTCGGCGGCACGACGCTCACGCCCGTGGCCGTCGTCGCGCTGGTGGCCCTCGGGATGTTCGCGCTGGGCATGGTGCAGAAGCTGCCCTGCTACAACTGGGCCTGGTTCAGGGGCGCGGGCTCGCAGTACACCCACGCCTGCTACTCGGACATTCCGCACCTCTACGTGGCCCGCGGGTTCTCCGACGGCCTCGTGCCGTACTTCGACCGGCTGCCCGGCGACATGCAGTACCTGGAGTACCCCGTGCTGACGGGGGTGTTCATGCAGGTCGCGTCCTGGCTGACGCCGGGCGGGTCGATCCAGCACCGCGAGCAGCTGTACTGGATGGTCAACGCGGGCATGCTGATGATCTGTGCCGTGATCATCGCCGTCTGTGTCGCCCGTACACACCGGCGCCGCCCCTGGGACGCGCTGCTGGTCGCCCTCGCTCCGGCCTTCGCGCTCACCGCCACGATCAACTGGGACCTGCTGGCCATCGCACTGACGGCCGCGGGAATGCTCATGTGGTCCCGGGGCCGGGCCCTGGCGTTCGGGGTCCTCATCGGGCTCGCCACGGCCGCCAAGCTCTATCCCGTGTTTCTGCTGGGGCCGGTGTTCCTCCTGTGCTGGCGGGCGGGCAAATGGCGGGAGTTCGGCACGGCCACGCTCGGGGCGGCGGTGTCCTGGCTGGTGGTGAACCTGCCGGTGATGGCCTTCGCGCCCGAGGGGTGGAAGAAGTTCTACACGTTCAGCGAGGAACGGGGCATCGACTTCGGCTCCTTCTGGCTGATCATCACGCAGCGCACCGGCGAGAGCATCGAGACAACGACCGTCAACCAAATCTCCGAGCTGCTGATGGTCCTGCTGTGCGCGGGCATCGCCGCGCTGACCCTGATGGCGCCGCGCAGGCCGCGCTTCGCGCAGCTCGCCTTCCTCGTGGTCGCCGCGTTCATCCTCGTCAACAAGGTCTACTCGCCGCAGTACGTGCTGTGGCTGATCCCCCTGGCCGCCCTGGCCAGGCCGCGCTGGCGCGATTTCCTGATCTGGCAGGCGTGCGAGGTGATGTACTTCCTGGGGATCTGGATGTACCTCGCGTACACGACGAGCGGCGACAAGCACCAGGGCCTGCCCACGGAGGGGTACCAGCTGGCGATCGCCCTGCACCTGCTGGGCACGCTGTACCTCTGTGCCGTCGTCGTACGGGACGTCCTCGTGCCGGAGCGGGACGTCGTACGGCTCGACGGGTCGGACGATCCGTCCGGCGGGGTCCTCGACGGGGCCCCGGACGTGTTCGTACTGGGGCGGGCGGCCCGTCCGTCGCGGCACGCCCCTCCCGCCGTCGAAGGGCCGCGGGTGGAGTGGGGCGCGGCGCAGGGGCCGGCCGCCGACTGAGGCCGGACCGGCCCCGGGGGGTTCGTCCGCCCCCGGGGCCCGGCGCCCTCGCTAGCGGTCGACCAGGCGGTCGAACTGGGTGGTGGTGTGGCGCAGATGGGCCACCAGCTCGTCGCCGACCTTCGGCTCCTGCGCGTCCGAGGGGACGAACAGGATCGAGACCTGCATGTGCGGCGGCTCGGCGAACCAGCGCTGCTTGCCCGCCCAGACGAACGGCGACAGGTTGCGGTTGACGGTGGCCAGGCCCGCGCGGGCGACGCCCTTGGCCCGCGGCATCACACCGTGCAGGGCCTTCGGGGCCTCCAGGCCCACCCCGTGCGACGTGCCGCCGGCGACGACCACCAGCCAGCCGTCCGAGGCGGCCTTCTGCTGGCGGTAGCCGAAGCGGTCTCCCTTGGCGACGCGCGTGACGTCCAGGACGGAGCCCCGGTACTCCGTCGCCTCGTGGTCGCCGAGCCACAGCCGGGTACCGATGCGGGCGCGGAAACGGGTCTGCGGGAACTGCTGCTGGAGCCGGCCCAGCTCCTCGGCGCGCAGATGGCTGACGAACATGGTGTGCAGCGGCAGCCGGGCCGCGCGCAGCCGGTCCATCCAGGCGATGACCTCCTCGACCGCGTCCGAGCCGTCCGTGCGGTCCAGCGGGAGGTGCAGGGCGAAGCCTTCGAGCCGCACGTCCTCGATGGCGGCGTGCAGCTGCCCGAGCTCCTCCTCCTTGACACCGTGGCGCTTCATCGAGCTCATGCACTCGATGACGACCCGTGCGCCCACCAGGGCGTGCACACCGTCCACGGAGGAGACGGACCGGATGACGCGGTCGGGCAGCGGCACCGGCTCCTCGCCCCGGCGGAACGGGGTGAGGACCAGGAGGTCGCCGCTGAACCAGTCCTTGACGCGGGCGGCCTCGTAGGTGGTGCCGACGGCGAGCATGTCGGAGCCGAAGCGGATGGCCTCGTCGGCCAGCCGTTCGTGACCGAAGCCGTATCCGTTGCCCTTGCAGACCGGGACGAGGCCGGGGAACTGGTCGAGGACGGATTTCTGGTGCGCCCGCCAGCGCGCGGTGTCGACGTAGAGGGAGAGCGCCATGGCCGGTCCGGAACCTTTCTGGTGGCTGCGGTGTGCCAGCGGTGCGCGGAGCCTGCCCGGAGGGCCGCTCGCGGTAGCCGCTGGAGGGTCTGTCGGTGGAAGGGCTGTCGCGATGCCTATTGAAACGAACGAAACCGGTTTCGTCAGCGGGGCGACGGGGTCAGCGGCGGGACATGTAGATGTCGAGCGCCTTGTGGAGCAGCTTGTTGAGCGGGAAGTCCCACTCGCCGAGGTACTCGGCGGCCTGCCCGCCGGTGCCGACCTTGAACTGGATGAGGCCGAAGAGGTGGTCGGTCTCGTCCAGCGAGTCGGAGATGCCGCGCAGGTCGTAGACGGTGGCGCCCATGGCGTACGCGTCGCGCAGCATCCGCCACTGCATCGCGTTCGAGGGCCGGACCTCGCGCTTGTGGTTGGCGGACGCCCCGTAGGAGTACCAGACGTGTCCGCCGACGATCAGCATCGTCGCGGCGGCGACGTTCTCGCCCTCGTGGCGGGCGAAGTACAGCCGCATCCGGTTGGGGTCCTCGTTGTTGAGGGTCGTCCACATGCGCTGGAAGTAGGCCAGCGGACGCGGCCGGAACCGGTCGCGCTCCGCCGTGATCTCGTAGAGCCGCTGCCACTCGGCGAGCTCCCCGTAACCGCCCTGGACGACCTCGACGCCGGCCTTCTCGGCCTTCTTGATGTTGCGTCGCCACAGCTGGTTGAAGCCCTTGTGGACGTCTTCGAGCGACCGGTTCGCCAGCGGCACCTGGAAGACGTAACGGGGCTGTACGTCGCCGAATCCGGCGCCGCCGTCCTCGCCCTGCTGCCAGCCCATCTTCCGCAGCCTGTCCGCCACTTCGAAGGCCTGGGGCTCGATGTGGGTGGCCTTGACGTCGCGCAGCCGCTTCACTTCCGGGTCCTGGATGCCCGACTTGATGGCGGCCGCGTCCCAGCGGCGGATGACGACGGGCGGGCCCATCTTCACGGAGAAGGCGCCCTGCTGCTTGAGGTGCGCCAGCATCGGGCGGAGCCAGTCGTCCAGGTTCGGGGCGAACCAGTCGATGACCGGGCCCTCGGGCAGGTAGGCGAGGTACCGTTTGATCTTGGGCAGCTGCCGGTAGAGCACCAGGCCGGCGCCGACCAGCTGCCCCTCCTTGCTGAACCAGCCGAGGCTCTCCGAGCGCCACTCGGCCTTCACGTCCGCCCACGCCGGGACCTGCATGTGACTCGCCGCGGGCAGGCTCTGGATGTATGCCAGATGCTGCTCTCGGCTGATGGTCCTCAGGGTCAGGCTCATGCGGGGCGCTCCTCGGCAGGTGTGTCCCCATGGGTCAGGGGCTCCGGCTCTCGCGCCGAAGCCTACTGTGACCGGGCAGCGCGCCGTCCGGCCCTATGGGGCCTTTTCGCTCCGCCGCCGACGGGGCACGGGACGCCGGGACCCGCGCAGGGAGCGGTGCGGGGGCCCGGAGAGGGCCCCCGCACCGGCAGGTGTCGGGTTGTGGCTCCCGCGGCTGCCGTGACGGACCCGACCGCGTCCGTCACGGCCCGTCGCCCGTCAGCCCACCACGCCGCCGAAGAGGCCGCCGTGGGCCATGCCCAGGAAGAAGCCGATGGCGGAGGCGCCGATACCGATGATCAGCGGGAACCTCTCGCGCGTGGTCACCGAGATGTACTGGCCGTACGCACCCGTGAGGATGCCGATGAGTCCCGCCCACGAACTGATCAGATGCAGGTGGTGGAACATCGCCGTCACGAAGGCGAGCGCCCCCAGGACCAGGGTCACGACGACCAGGGTGTTCTGGAGGGGATGGGGTTTGCCGTCGGTGGCGAAGAGCGAGACGGCGGGGCGGGGTCGTACTGCCTGTGCCATGGAGCACCTCCTGGCCGAAAGGCGGCGCTTCGTGGCGCCGCTCACACCCGATGTGTCCAGATTGCGTCTCCTGACCACCGGATTTCAACCGGAAGCGGTTGTGCGGGTACTCTGTACGGTCTGCACCGGTGTCTGCCCAGGCCAGCACGTCGACTTCCTCGTGATCGAGGGCGCTGTCAGTGGCGGCTGTTCTGCTCGGAGACACTGTTGCTCACGCATCACGACCCTCCTGCCACGGAACGACCGTGGCCGCTGAGTCCAAAGGAGGTGGGTTCCACATGCGTCACTACGAGGTGATGGTCATCCTCGACCCCGATCTCGAGGAGCGCGCTGTCTCCCCGCTGATCGAGAACTTCCTCTCCGTCGTCCGTGAGGGCAACGGAAAGGTCGAGAAGGTCGACACCTGGGGCCGTCGTCGTCTCGCTTACGAGATCAAGAAGAAGCCCGAGGGCATCTACTCGGTCATCGACCTGCAGGCCGAGCCTGCGGTCGTCAAGGAGCTCGACCGCCAGATGAACCTGAACGAGTCGGTCCTCCGGACCAAGGTCCTCCGTCCCGAGATCCACTGAGCATCTAGCTCAGAGGTCATCGGGTTCGAGTAGCAAGCAGCCAGAAGCAATCCCCGCCGAGAGGTTCATCCATGGCAGGCGAGACCGTCATCACGGTCGTCGGCAATCTCGTCGACGACCCCGAGCTGCGCTTCACCCCGTCCGGTGCGGCGGTCGCGAAGTTCCGCGTCGCGTCCACTCCTCGCATCTTCGACCGGCAGACCAATGAGTGGAAGGACGGCGAAGGCCTGTTCCTCACCTGCTCGGTCTGGCGGCAGGCGGCGGAGAACGTCGCCGAGTCGCTCCAGCGAGGCATGCGCGTCGTCGTGCAGGGCCGGCTGAAGCAGCGGTCGTACGAGGACCGCGAGGGCGTCAAGCGCACGGTCTACGAGCTGGATGTCGAGGAAGTCGGCCCCAGCCTCAAGAACGCCACGGCCAAGGTCACCAAGACCACCGGTCGCGGTGGCCAGGGTGGATACGGCGGCCAGCAGGGCGGCGGCAACTGGGGCGGCGGTCCCGGTGGCGGTGGCCAGCAGGGTGGTGGCGGCGCTCCCGCCGACGACCCGTGGGCCACGGGCGCGCCGTCCGGCGGTCAGCAGGGCGGGGGCCAGCAGGGTGGCGGCTGGGGCGGAAGCTCCGGCGGCTCCGGCGGCGGCTACTCGGACGAGCCTCCCTTCTAGGGCAGCTCGTACCCCCACTTCTTGATCACACAGGAGAAACATCATGGCGAAGCCGCCTGTGCGCAAGCCTAAGAAGAAGGTCTGCGCGTTCTGCAAGGACAAGACCCAGTACGTGGACTACAAGGACACGAACATGCTGCGGAAGTTCATTTCCGACCGCGGCAAGATCCGTGCCCGCCGCGTGACCGGCAACTGCACGCAGCACCAGCGTGACGTCGCCACGGCCGTCAAGAACAGCCGTGAGATGGCGCTGCTGCCCTACACGTCCACCGCGCGATAAGGGAAGGGTGACCGAATCATGAAGATCATCCTCACCCACGAGGTCTCCGGCCTCGGTGCTGCGGGCGACGTCGTCGACGTCAAGGACGGGTACGCCCGTAACTACCTGGTTCCGCGTGGCTTCGCCATCCGCTGGACCAAGGGTGGCGAGAAGGACGTGGCGCAGATCCGCCGCGCCCGCAAGATCCACGAGATCGCCACGATCGAGCAGGCCAACGAGATCAAGGCCAAGCTCGAGGCCGTGAAGGTCCGTCTGGCTGTTCGCTCCGGCGACGCCGGCCGCCTCTTCGGCTCCGTGACCCCGGCCGACATCGCCTCGGCGATCAAGGACGCCGGTGGCCCCGACGTCGACAAGCGTCGCGTCGAGCTCGGCTCGCCGATCAAGACGCTCGGCGGACACCAGGTGTCCGTGCGTCTGCACCCCGAGGTCGCTGCGAACCTCGGCATCGAGGTCGTTGCCGCCTAAGGCATGGCTCCTCGGAGCAGATGAAGGGCCGCACCCCTCGGGGTGCGGCCCTTCAGCGTTTCCACTGTGCCGGCGCGGTGCCAGTGTTCCGCTCTCGCGGCAGCCAAGGGGCGCCGGGGCTCAGGGCTCGGGAGGGGTAAATGGGGTGCGGGGCGCGACCAGCCCATGAGGCCGTGTTTCACGTGAAACCGTCGTTTCACGTGAAACACGGACATGGAGCCGGGGTCAGCGGATGGCCCCGGTGACGAGCCACCGGCCCGAGCGGGCGCGCAGCCAGAGCGTCACGAGGCGGACGGTCATCATGAGGGTCATGGCCCACCACAGCGCCGTCAGACCGCCGCCGATCACCGGCACCAGCAGCGCGACCGGGGCGAAGACCGCAAGTGTGACGAGCATGGCCCAGGCCAGGTACGGCCCGTCCCCGGCCCCCATCAGTACTCCGTCCAGGACGAACACCACACCGGCGATCGGCTGGGACAGCGCCACCACGAGAAGCGCGGGGACCAGGGTGTCCTGTACGGACCGGTCGGCGGTGAACAGAGGCATGAACAGGGGGCGCGCAAGGACGATCAGGACCCCGAACACGACTCCGGAGGCGATGCCCCACTGCACCATCCGGCGGCACGCCTCGCGGGCGCCCTTGGCGTCGCCGGCTCCCAGATAGCGGCCGATGATGGCCTGCCCCGCGATGGCGATGGCGTCGAGAGCGAAGGCCATCAGGCTCCAGAGGGAGAGAATGATCTGGTGCGCGGCGATCTCGGTGTCGCCTAGGCGGGCGGCGACGGCCGTGGCGATCATCAGGACGGCGCGGAGCGACAGCGTGCGGACCAGCAGAGGAACGCCTGCCTGGGCGCTGGCCCTGATGCCCGCGGCGTCGGGACGCAGTGAGGCGCCGTGCTTCCGCGCCCCTCGCACCACCACGATCAGGTAGGCGACGGCCATCGAAACCTGGGCGATCACAGTGCCCCAGGCCGATCCGGCGATCCCGAGCCCGGCGCCGTAGACCAGTGCCGCGTTGAGCGCTCCGTTGGCGGCGAAGCCTCCGATGGCTACGTACAGCGGGGTCCTGGTGTCCTGGAGGCCACGGAGTACGCCGGTCGCGGCCATCACGACGAGCATGGCCGGGATGCCGAGGCTGGAGATCCTCAGATACGTGGTGGCGTAGGGCGCCGCCGTGTCGGAGGCGCCGAAGACGTCCACAAGCCAGGGGGCCGTCGGGAGCACGGCGGCGATGACGGCGATGCCCAGCAGCAGCGCCAGCCAGATGCCGTCCATACCCTGCCGGATGGCGGCGGCCGGATCACCCGCGCCGATCCGCCGTGCCACGGCCGCGGTGGTGGCGTACGCGAGGAAGACGAAGACGCTGACGGCGGTGGTCAGCAGGGCGGCGGCGACGGCCAGGCCGGCCAGTTGCGGGGTGCCGAGGTGGCCGACGATGGCGCTGTCGACCATCACGAAGAGCGGCTCGGCGACAAGCGCGCCGAAGGCGGGGACGGCGAGGGCGATGATCTCGCGGTCGTGCCGTCGACGACTGGACGGTGGTGATGCCGGGGCCTGGGTCATGAGGGTCAATCTAATCTTCCACAGGTAATGGATGCAATGCTCTAGTGATCCTTACTTTTGTTGAGGCTGGGCGTTCTCCTGTGTGCTGTTTGTCGTGATCTTGCGCTGACGCGTGAAGTTTTTCTCCCCCACAGTCGGTGGATGAGAAAAGCCCAGGTCAGCGTGGTGGTGGCGTAGGGGTTATGAGTTTGTCCACAGTGCTGTCCCCCGTTCCGTGCACAGGTTCTGCAGAGTTCTCCACAGCATCTGGTCGGTCGTCCACATGCCCTGTGGATAACCAGATTGGCTGACGGTGCGGAGCGGCCTACCGTGGTCCGGCGCCCGCACCCTGTTCCGGCCCTGGAACCACGCATAACTCGACGCGCCGGAACCGGAGTCGGGCGTCTTGTTTGTCGGTGCTGTGCCGTAAGAAAGAGTGGCGTGGCGAGGTCCGCTGAGCGGACGGGAGGAGGTGGCCCGGTGAGCATTCCCGAGCCTTTGGACGACCCCTGGGCCGACACCGGTCCCAGTGATCGTCTGCCCGCTTCCCGTCGGCGCCGCGGTGAGGGCAGGGACCGCGGCGAGCAGCACGACCGCGGGGCGCGGGGCGATGCCTGGGAGGACGGTTCCCCCGGTTTCGAGCGAGTGCCGCCCCAGGACCTCGACGCCGAGCAGTCGGTCCTCGGCGGCATGCTCCTGTCCAAGGACGCCATCGCCGATGTCGTGGAGATCATCAAGGGGCACGACTTCTACCGCCCCGCGCACGAGACCGTCTACCAGGCGATCCTCGACCTCTACGCCAAGGGCGAGCCGGCCGACCCGATCACGGTGGCGGCCGAGCTGGTCAAGCGCGGCGAGATCACCAAGGTGGGTGGGGCACCGTACCTCCACACCCTCGTCCAGTCCGTGCCGACCGCGGCCAACGCCTCGTACTACGCGGAGATCGTCCACGAGCGGGCGGTGCTGAGGCGGCTCGTCGAGGCCGGCACGAAGATCACGCAGATGGGATATGCGGCCGACGGCGATGTCGACGACATCGTGAACTCCGCGCAGGCCGAGATCTACGCCGTCACCGAACAGCGCACCAGCGAGGACTACCTGCCGCTCGGCGACATCATGGAGGGCGCGCTCGACGAGATCGAGGCGATCGGTTCCCGCAGTGGAGAGATGACCGGTGTGCCCACGGGTTTCACCGACCTCGATTCTCTCACCAACGGTCTGCACCCGGGCCAGATGATCGTCATCGCGGCCCGTCCGGCCATGGGAAAGTCCACGCTCGCCCTGGACTTCGCGCGGGCCGCGTCGATCAAGAACAACCTGCCGAGCGTCATCTTCTCCCTCGAAATGGGCCGCAACGAGATCGCCATGCGCCTGCTGTCCGCCGAGGCCCGGGTCGCCCTGCACCACATGCGGTCCGGCACGATGACGGACGAGGACTGGACGCGGCTGGCCCGTCGGATGCCGGAGGTGTCGACCGCGCCGCTCTACATCGACGACTCCCCCAACCTGTCGATGATGGAGATCCGGGCGAAGTGCCGTCGGCTCAAGCAGCGCAACGGCATCAAGCTTGTGATCATCGACTACCTCCAGCTGATGCAGGCCGGTGGCTCCAAGCGTTCCGAGAGCCGCCAGCAGGAAGTCTCGGACATGTCCCGAAACCTCAAGCTCCTGGCCAAGGAGCTGGAGGTCCCGGTGATCGCACTCTCGCAGCTGAACCGTGGCCCCGAGCAGCGCACCGACAAGAAGCCGATGGTGTCCGACCTGCGTGAGTCCGGCTCCATCGAGCAGGACGCCGACATGGTGATCCTGCTGCACCGCGAGGACGCGTACGAGAAGGAATCCCCGCGGGCCGGCGAGGCGGACATCATCGTCGGCAAGCACCGAAACGGTCCCACGGCCACCATCACCGTCGCCTTCCAGGGCCACTACTCCCGCTTCGTCGACATGGCACAGACCTGACGGGTGGGTGCAGGGTCTCGGGTTTCGTGGCCAAATCTCACGGGCGATGGCCAAGCGATGGCATGTCTGACACGAATCTGAGACTGGCAGGTCAAGCCGCCCGCTCGTATGGGTGATTGGGCTCTGATGCTGGTGCCCTGGTAGAAGCCCGCTGACACCGGGGGCTCACGGGGCATCGCTCGTGGGCTTGCGGGTGCGGGGTGGGGAGATCGCCGCGACGGTGAGGGGAAACACCCATCCAAGCCGTGAGACAGCGGGAATCTGCTCAGCGCCTCGTCTCGTACCTGGTCAGGATCACGCCGCAGGGAAGCGTCCGCGTCTCCACCAGGTTCAGGTTCACCCAGCTGTCCAGCGCGGTGAAGAACGGCGTGCCGCCGCCCACCAGGACCGGCGCGGTGGCCAGCACGTACTCGTCGATCAGCCCGGCCCGCATGGCCGCCCCGGCGAGCGTCGCGCCGCCGATGTCCATCGGGCCGCCGTCCTCGGCCTTGAGCCGGGTGATCTCGGCAACCGCGTCGCCGGTGACCAGGCGGGTGTTCCAGTCGACCTTGTCGATCGTCGAGGAGAACACCACCTTCGACATGTCCCGCCAGCGGCGCGCGAACTCGATCTCCGCCGGGGTGGCGTTGGGCTGCTGGTCACCGGTCGGCCAGTAGGAGCTCATCGTCTGCCACAGCTTGCGTCCGTACAGCGTCAGGTCGGTCGCCTGCAACTGGTCGGACCAGAACTGGAACAGCTCGTCGCTCGGCACGCTCCAGCCGATGTCGTCACCGGGCGCGGCGATGTAGCCGTCCAGGGTCAGGTTCATGCCGTAGATCAGTTTCCGCATGGCGCCAGCCTTCCGTGAGTCGGTCTCACGCGTACAGACCGGCGCGGTGCGGGAAACTCATCGGTGCGCGATCTGGGCTCGCCGGTAGCCCTCGTGCTCGGGGCTCAGCGTGGTGTACTCGGCCGACACGGGCAAGCCGCCTGATCTCGGCCTCGCCCTCGCGAGGAAATGCCACGGATTTGAGACTGATCACGGGTGACAAGGCCGTGAGACAGCCAAGAACGCCCAGGTCACGCAAGATCGACATGTGACGAGCGGCGAGACCCTGCAGTGGGCTCGTGGGCTCGTGGGCGCCGCGTCGTGTTCTCCGCTGCGTAGTCTCCTTGCGCCGGGGGAACTGTTCTGTGCGGCCCGATCGTCGGTTACAGGTGTGACTGAAGTGACGCCTGCTCTGACCGACGACCACAGCGAACTGATCTCCGACCTGTCCGGAATCGTCAGTGACTACCCCTATGTGGATCCGGAGACGACTCTTGCCGTTCTCGCCGACGACGCGGCGGACGCGCTCGGCCGCAGTGGTTCCCCGGAAGGCCGTCGGGAGCGGACCGGATACACGATCCTCCTGTACGCCACTTGCTGGTACGTCGCGGCGCGCGTCTTCAACAAGTCCCTGTTCGCGGCGTACACGGAGGCCCTGGAAGGGTTCCGGGCCACGATGGACCCGGCCACCTGTGCCTGCCCGGCCGACGGCCATCCCTCGGACCTGGACTCGGAGTACGGGGTCGGGGCCGGGGTGAGCCTGCTGACCGAGGCCGGCCGGGCCGTGTTCGCCGAGGACTACGGCCTCGAGGACGAGGAGCTGGCGGCGTTCGACTGCGAGAGGTTCCTCGCGGACCTCGCCGACCATGCCGCGGCCCACGTGCGCGAGGCGCACCAAAGCATCTTCGGCGGTGTCGACGTCTCCCATCTCGACGCGCAGTTCGTCCGGGACGACGGCGGCATCGACATCGTCGCCATGCAGGAGGAGATCAGCCGCTCCTGGGAGAACAACACGGGCCCGGTCGCATTGTGGTCTGCCCGTCGCCTGCTCTCCGGACAGGTGCGGGACGAGGAACGGCTCGGCCTGTTCCTGTGCATGTGGATGGGCATCGCCCAGACGTACGAGGGGCTGCCGCCCTCCTACGCCCGCGACCTGGCCGCCGCTCTCGCCACCGTCGACCTGGACGCCTCCTGCGACCACCCGAAGCATCCCTGGTCCACGGCCGACGGCTCCGCCCGGAGTCGGTACCGCGCGGTGGTCCACCTGCACGCACCGGAAGACCACCCGGACACTCCCGTACCTACCGAACTTTCGGCCCGGGAGCTGTGGGAATGTCCGGGGCAGTACGCCGAGTTGGCACGCAAGGCGCTGGAGGACATCAAGGGCTGGCGTGTCATGCGCGGTGGCGAGGACGAGGACTGGGAGGACTGAGCAGCCCTGTTCCTCGGGCCGGTGGCCGGTGGCCGGTGGCCGGTGGTCGGTGGTCGGTCGGGTCACGGTCCGGCCGGCCGCCGGGCGGCGTCGTACGTCAACGACACCGGCTCGTATGCCCCGTTGTACGCGGGTGACTGGGCGGATGCGTGACACCGGCCGCCGCAGGAGCGGCGGAGTGCCGCGAAATGAGGTCGCCACCGCTGGGTTCTCCAGGTAGTTCTTGACCATGACCTCCCTGACCGAACAGTTGCTTCCCGGTACGCGGCGCGCCCTGCTGCACCGCATCGCCACCGCGCAGTCGGAGGGCCGCGCGCCCTCGCTCGTCGCGGCGGTGCAGAGACAGGGGCAGATCGTCTGGAGCGGTTCTCGCAGCTGCGTCGACGACCACGCCCCCGACACCGACACTCAGTTCAGGATCGGCTCCATCACCAAGACCTTCACCGCGGTGCTGGTGCTGCGTCTGCGCGACGAGGGTCTGCTGAACCTGGACGACCCGCTGGAGAAGCACCTGCCGGGCACCGGCGTCGGCGATGTCACGGTCCATCAACTGCTGGGCCACAGCGCGGGGCTCGCGGCCGAATCCCCCGGGCCCTGGTGGGAGAGGACGCCCGGCACGCTGCGGCCCGAGCTGATCGATGTGCTCGGCGAACAGACGCGGATGCACACCCCGGGCCACCGCCACCACTACTCGAACCCCGGCTACACCCTGCTGGGTTCCCTGATCGAGAAGAAGCGCGGGAGGAGCTGGGAACAGGCGCTGCAACGGGAGATCCTGGAGCCGCTGGGCATGCGCCGTACGAGTTCCCAGCCCCAGTCACCGCACGCGGGAGGCTGGGCCGTGCACCCCTGGGCCGATGTCATGTTGCCCGAACCGGCGGAGGACCTCGGGCTGATGGCTCCGGCCGGCCAGCTCTGGTCGACGGTCGGCGATCTTCTGCGCTTCGCGGCCTTCCTGGCCGAGGGGGACGAGCGGGTGCTCCGTGCCGACTCCGTGGAGCAGATGCGCGAACCGTCCGCACCGGGCGAGTTCGGTGACGGGGAGATCGCTTACGGGCTGGGTCTTCAGGTGCTGCGGACGGGCAGTCGTACGCTCATCGGGCACACGGGCTCGCTGCCCGGCTTCCTGGCGGCCCTGTGGATCGACATCGAGGACGACGTGACGGCCGTCGCGCTCACCAACACGACGGCGGGCTTGATGGTCGGGGGCGTCGCCGCCGATCTCGTGGACATCGTGGCCGAGGCCGAGCCCCGCATCCCCGAGCCCTGGCGCCCGTTGCCCGAGGTGGACGCGGAGCTGCTCGCGCTGACCGGCCCCTGGTACTGGGGCCCCCGGGCAAACATCCTGCGCATGACCGCGGACGGCGGGGTGGAACTCCGGCCGATGCAGGGCGGGGGCCGCGGCGCCCGGTTCACCGCACGGCCCGACGGCACCTGGGTCGGCCTCGACGGCTACTACGCGGGGGAGACGCTGCGTGTGGTCCGGAACGAGGACGGCAGCGTGAACCATCTCGATCTCGGCTCGTTCGTCTTCACGCGGGAGCCGTACGACCCCGCAGCTGCCGTTCCTGGTGGTGTCGACGAGGGCGGGTGGCGGGGCCTCGAAGCCTGAGCGCCATGTTTCACGTGAAACACGGGCGGCCTGACCGGGCCGCCCGTACTCGCTCCAGCGAGGTACGCAGGCGCGGAGCGCTCCGTTTCCGCCCCGTCCAGCGGGACAACCGGGAGGCTTCCGCCACCGCCCCTGCGGAAGCCTCCTGCCCGGCGCCGGTCCGTTGCGCCCGGCCGGGGACCGGCCCGCACATCAGAGTGCGAGCTTGAAACCGACGTGGCTGGCGGTGAAACCGAGCCGCTCGTAGAAGCGATGGGCGTCGGTCCGGGTGGCGTCGGACGTCAGCTGGACCAACTGGCATTCCTGGCGCCGTGATTCCTCCACGGCCCATTCGATCAGCAGGGTGCCCAGGCCGCTGCCGCGCTCGTCGGCGTGGACGCGTACACCCTCGATGATCGAGCGGGTCGAGCCGCGACGGGAGAGCCCCGGGATCACGGTCAGCTGCAGCGTTCCGACGATCCGGTCCTGGCGCACGGCGACGACCAGGTGTTGGTTCGGGTCGTCCACCAGGCGTCGGAAAGCGGTGTGGTACGGGGCGAGGTCGTCCGGTGACTCCCGCTGGGCTCCCAACGGATCGTCGGCGAGCATGGCCACGATCGCCGGGATGTCCGTGAGGTTCGCAGGGCGTATTTCCAGGTCGCGCATGATCGGCAGACTACGCAGAACGCCTGGGCGGCGCCCATGGGTTCGGCCTGTACGTGCAGTCTGTCCCGGGGCCCGCCCGGCCCACTGGGCCGGGCGGGCCCCGGGACCTGTTCGGTTCACGCGGCCGGTGCGGGGGCCTTCAGTGCTTCGACGGCCTCGACCAGCGGGGCCAGCTCCGGGTCCCTGGCAGCTTCGTCGAGCGCGGCGCGCAGCGCACCGTCGTTGGTCGGCCGGGCCTCGGCGAGCAGGGCGAGGCCCGATTCGGTGACATCGGTGTAGATGCCGCGGCGATCGGTGTCGCAGAGGTACCGGGTCAGCAGCCCGCGGTCCTCGAGACGGGTGACCAGACGGGTCGTGGCGCTCTGGCTGAGCACGACGGCGTCCGCGACCTGCTTCATCTGGAGGTGTCCCCCGGGGCCGCTGTGCTGCCTGCTCAGGACGTCGAGCAGGGAGTACTCCCGCACGCTGAGGCCGTGCCCGGACTGCAATGCCCGTTCGATGCGGGCCTCGATCTTCCCGTGGAGCAGGGAGAGGGCGCACCAGCCCTGGGAGAGGGCGGTCGGTGCGGGGTCCTTCGCTGTCATGGGTCTCTCCTCCGGGGCGCAGCCGCTTGCGTCCAGGGTAGGCGACTCCCGCGATAGCCCGCGTTTGCGATTAATCGGCGTATGCAATTATTGTTGGAGCTCTTAAAGTGCTGATGCAATCTCCTGAGAGGTGACACCCATGCCGCTCGCGCTCCTCGCCCTCGCCATCGGGGCCTTCGGCATCGGGACCACCGAGTTCGTGATCATGGGGCTGCTCCCCGAGGTCGCCGCGGACTTCCAGGTCTCGATCCCCGCCGCGGGCTTCCTCGTGACGGGATACGCCCTCGGCGTCGTCCTCGGCGCCCCGCTGATGACGCTCCTCGGCACCCACGTCTCCCGCAAGCGCATGCTGATGCTGCTGATGGGACTGTTCGTCGTGGGCAATCTCGTCTCCGCCGCCCCGGCCTTCGGCGTGATGCTCGCGGGCAGGGTGATCGCCTCGCTTGCCCACGGCGCCTTCTTCGGCATCGGATCGGTCGTCGCGGCCGACCTGGTCGCCCCTCAGAAGAAGGCCGGTGCGATCGCCATGATGTTCACCGGGCTCACCGTCGCCAACGTCGTCGGGGTGCCACTGGGTACCCACATCGGCCAGGCCGCCGGCTGGCGGACCACCTTTCTCGTCGTCGCCGCGCTCGGCGTCGTCGGTCTCCTCGGCGTGGCCGGACTCGTGCCCGAGCAGCCCCGGCCCGAGGGCGTCCGGATCCGCCACGAGCTGGCCGCGTTCCGCAACGTCCAGGTCCTGCTCGCCATGGCGATGACCGTGCTGGGCTTCGGCGGGGTCTTCGCCGCGATCACCTACATCACCCCGATGATGACCGGCGTCGCCGGGTACTCCGCCTCCTCCGTCACCTGGCTGCTGGTCCTCTTCGGGCTGGGCATGGTGGGCGGCAACCTGCTCGGCGGAAAGTTCGCCGACCGCCGTCCGATGTCGATGCTGTACGTGTCGCTGGGTGCCCTCGCCGTGGTTCTGGCGCTGTTCACCCTGACCGCCCACGACAAGATCGCGGCGGCCGTGACCATCGTGCTCATCGGGGCCCTGGGCTTCGCCACCGTGCCGCCGCTGCAGAAGCGGGTGCTCGACCAGGCGGCCGGCGCCCCGACTCTGGCCTCCGCGGTCAACATCGGTGCCTTCAACCTCGGCAACGCACTGTCGGCGTGGCTCGGCGGTCTCGTCATCGCAGCCGGTTTCGGTTACACGGCGCCCAACTGGGTCGGTGCGGCCCTGGCGGCCTCCGCGCTGGTCCTCGCGCTCGTCTCAGGCGCTCTGGAACGCCGCACGGCCACTCACAGCCGCGTCGTCACCGGAGGGATCCCCGAGCCGGTCGTGACCGCTGCGCCCCGGCGCTGATCCCGCGGTCGGCCGTCAGCCCGTCGCCACGGTCAGCGGAGCGTAGCGACGGGTCCAGTCGCCGGGCAGGCCCGGGGCCCCGCGAACCATCAGCGTGGTCGCGGGGCCGGACCGCAGACCGCACGCCCCGAACCAGTCGAGCAGCTCCGAATGCCGCGCGTCGACGTCCACGCGCAGGGACCGGTCCGTCGTCTCCGCGAGGGAGGTGACGAGTTCCCGGGCCGTGGCGGTGTCGCGGGCGATCAGCGGGCCGACCACCTGGGTCCCGGCGCTCGGCCAGGCCGCGGCGTAACCGATGAGCTCTCCGCCGTCCTCGGCGACCCGGATGTGGTCGGCGTAGGCGGGCAGCCGGGTGAGGACATGGGTCCGGTCGGTGCCGAAGACCTCCGCGTCCAGCCGGACCATGGCACGCAGGTCCTCCGCCGCGGCAGGGCGGACGGAGGCGGTGGAGGGCCTGCCCCCGGTCGGCCGGAAGCGTCCGGTGACCCGCTCGGTGCGACCCACGGCCGTGAACCCGAGCTGTTCGTAGAGCGGTCGTCCCGCGGACGTCGCGTAGAGGCTGAGTGGTGTGTCCCCGGCCTCGGCCATCACATGGTTCATCAGGCGCCGGGCGATGCCCTGTCGCGCGTGCCGTTCTGCGACGAGCAGCATGCCGACGGCGGCCAGCCGCGGGCCGTAGGAGGTCACCACGCAGGTGGCCATCAAACCCTTGCCCTCGGGGTCGTCCATGCCGTAGCCGGTTCCCGCGGCCAGGAGGAGACCCCATCTGTGCTCGTCACGGGACCAGCCGCGGTCCTCGCAGAGATCGGCGCAGGCGACCAGGTCACCCCGGGTGAGGCGCCGGACGGGCGATTCGGCGAGCGGGCGGGGAAGCGAGCTGGGCATGGAGGTCAGGCTGTCCGACGCGGTGTTCGCACGTCCACTGCTTTACCGGCTCCGGCAGTCGGGCGCGGGCGTCGGCCGCGTCGGGTCGGCCCCCAGGGCTTCAGTACCGATATCGCGGTGATGAACAGGTACGTCGCCGTCGCCACCGAGGGAGCGACCACCAGGTCGATGTCGACGGTGCCGCGTGCCGCCGCCTCGTCGATGCCGGGGCGCAACGAGAACACGGACAGTGCCGTGGTGATCAGGGTGAGCCAGAACTTCGTCCAGACCCATCGGTGTCTGGCCAGCCCCCAGGGGGTGCCGAGCGCCAGGACGAGGCCGCTGAGCAGGGAGAGCAGAGCGACCGGCATGACCAGCCAGTCCCCGAAAATCTTCATGGCGAGGGTGGCGGCCCGTGCGGTGGCGGGGTCCTCGGTGAGGAAGGCAGTGATGCCGAGCGTGAGCAGGCCGACGGTCAGTCCCAGCCAGCTCACGGATATCGAGACGTGCGCCACCAGGAGGCCGCGGCGGACGGGGCGTTTGAGTGGTTTCACGTGAAACACGGTGCCCGTGCGGAGACGATCGGACGTCCCACAGCGGGAGTAACCGCGCGTACTGGCCTCGGCGTACAGCGCGCTCCTTCGCTGCGGGCTTCCCCTCGGGACGGGCCGCCGTACCGCCCGGCCGGGGAGCGGTCGGCGGAACCGGAACGGTCCGGGGGCTCGTGATGGATTCCACAGGCCGGTCGCGGGGCAGGGAGCGTGACGGAAGACCGTTTCGATCAACCGGACTTCCTGCTATTCCGTCCGGCCCGTGTTCGAGGCAGGGCATGCTGGACCGAGGGATGTGGCAGCGGCCGTCAGGGGACTGCCGACGGGTCCCGACCGCGCTCATGGACAGGGGCTGCGGACCGTTGTGGGTACGTAAGGCGACCAGAAGACGTTCGAGGCGAGGCACAGGATGGATGCTCCGGCCACCGGGTGGACCGAAGACGCGACACACAGATCTGCCGACGCGACTCTGATCCATCGGACTCTGACCGAGATCTCACCCGTGGCCGACCAGGTGACCTCGTACTTCTACGCACTGCTCTTCGTCCGGCGCCCCGAGCTGCGCGAGCTGTTCCCGGTCGCGATGGACTCCCAGCGCGACCGGCTCCTGCGCGCGATCCTCGCCGCGGCCGACCGGCTGGACGACCCCGGCGCCCTGGCCGAGTACCTCGGTGAACTGGGCCGGGGGCACCGGAAGTACGGCACGCTGTCCGGGCACTACCCGGCGGTGGGGGAGGCGCTTCTGGGTGCACTGAGCCGCTATGCAACCACCACATGGGGTGGAGAGGCGGAAGCGGCGTGGGTGCGCGCCTACACCACGATGTCGCAGATCATGATCGACGCGGCAGCCGAGGACGAGCAGTGGGCCCCCGCCTGGTGGCACGCGGAGATCGTCTCCCACGAGCTGAGAACCCGTGACATAGCAGTGCTCACGCTCCGCCCCGACCACGTCTACCCCTTCCTCGCCGGTCAGTACACGGCCATGGAGACTCCGTGGTGGCCCCGGACCTGGCGGCACTACTCCTTCGCCTCGGCGCCCCGC
The DNA here is from genome assembly GCF_053596315.1 of Streptomyces sp. NPDC001732. Taxonomy (NCBI): domain Bacteria; kingdom Bacillati; phylum Actinomycetota; class Actinomycetes; order Kitasatosporales; family Streptomycetaceae; genus Streptomyces; species Streptomyces sp. NPDC001732. Next base: position 71,242 of record NZ_JBSFFY010000014.1, on the reverse strand, counting down.
CCCGACGGGCTGCTCACCTTCCACGTCAAGGCGGTCCCGGCCGGCTGGGTCTCCAGTGCCCTGGTGCACCGGGCCCGGCCGGGGGACGTCGTGCGCCTCGGCCCGCCCACCGGCAGGATGACGGTCGACCACTCCACCCATCACGGTCTGCTCTGCCTGGGCGGGGGCACGGGCATAGCTCCCATCAAGGCACTCGTGGAGGAGGTCGCGGAGCGGGGCGACCGGCGTCCGGTGGAGGTGTTCTACGGGGCACGCAGCGATCGCGACCTGTACGAGATCGACACGCTGATGCGGTTGGAGCGGACCTATCCCTGGCTGGCGGTGCGGCCGGTGGTCGCCTCCGGGCCGGGGGAGGGCGGAGTCCTGCAGGGACTGCTCCCCGAGGCCGTGCGCGCGTGCGGCCCGTGGCACGAGTACGACGCCTATCTCTCCGGTCCGCCCGGCATGATCCGCAGCAGCATGGACGTGCTGAGAGGGGACGGCATACCGGCCGAGCGCATCCGCCACGACTACCTGGAGGAACTGACGGGGACCGGCCACAGCTGACCCGGCCACGACAGCCCCGGGCCCGCCGCGAAGGCACAGCCCCGGGCCCGGCCACGACGGCGCCGTCACGGCCCCCGCTGCGAAGGCACCGCCCCGACAGCCTCGTCAGCCCGACCCATCCCATCGGGCCGCCCCGTCCCGCGCAGGCGCCCCACGCGGGCGGCCCGTGCCCGAGGCCGTCGCAGGTCAGCCCAGGTCGGGCGCGTGCATCGCCCGTACACCCTCGATGTTGCCGTCCAGGTAGTGCCGCAGCGACAGCGGCACGAGGTGGACGGCGGCGATTCCCATGCGGCTGAACGGCACCCGCACGACGTCGTACTCCCCGCAGGGGTCGTCGATCTCGGGACCGTGGCGCCGGGACAGGTCCATCGACTCCAGTCGGCAGACGAAGAAGTGCTGGACCTTCACGCCCTTCACTCCACCGCCCTCGATGTGCTCCACGGTGTCGACGAAACAGGGCACCACATCGGTGATCTTGGCGCCGAGCTCCTCGTCCACCTCGCGGTGCAGGGCGTCGACGACGGTGGCGTCCTCGGGCTCGACCCCGCCGCCCGGCGTGAGCCAGTACGGATCCACCCCGGGCTTGGTGCGTTTGATGAGGATCAGGTCGTTGCCGTCGAGCAGGATGGCGCGTGCGGTGCGCTTGACCACAGGACGTTCGGTCATGGCAAGAGAGTGGCCCGCTGAACCGGTTCTGAAACACCCGTCCGGTCCTGGGCCGGTGTGCGCTCACCAGGCGGCGGCAGCGCGCAGCAGCCACTCGTGCGCCCGCGCGATGTGCGGCAGCGCGAGGGTGCCGGTACGCACCGCCAGGAAGTAGGTGCGCAGCGGAGGCACGGGGGGATCCAGAAGGGCCACGACCTCTCCCCGGTCCAGCGCCCTCTCGCACAGGTAGCGCGGCAGCACGGCGAGGCCGGCGCCCGCCGCCGCGCACTCCAGGACGGCCCGCAGATCCGGCACGATGACGGTTCCGGACACGGCGGGCGGGCTCTCGAAGACGGCGGTCCAGTAGCGGGAGACGAGTGGCAGGCTCTCGTGGACCTCCACGACCGGCAGCTGGTCCAGCACCACCGCCCCCTTGTGCCGCAGGGTCCCCGGAGGGAGGTGCCCGGCCCAGCGCGGCGCGGCGACCAGCACGTGCTCCTCGTCGCAGAGCGGGGTCGCGGTGAGCAGTCCGCCGCGCGGCCGGGCCGTCGCGATGGCCAGGTCGTGGTGCCCGGCCGCCAGGCCCTCCAGCGTCTCCTCGGCGTCGGCGAAGAAGGAACTGCGCAGCGCCAGTCCCTGGGCGACGAGCGGGGTGAGCGCGGGCAGGGCGCGTACCGAGGTGAATTCGGGCGGCCCGGCCAGGTGCAGGGTCCGTACGCCCGACTCCTCGTCGAGCTCCGCCTCGGCGATCTCGACCAGCGCGTCCAGATGCGGGGCCGCCCGGTGCGCGAGTTCGTCGCCGATGGTCGTCGGGGTCACCCCGCGGGCCCTGCGCAGGAAGAGCGGGCGGCCCAGCTGCCGTTCCAGGGTGCGGATCTGCGAGGTGACCGCGGGCTGGGAGAGGCCGAGCAGGGCGGCGGCTCTGGTGAAGGAACCGGCCCGGTGCACTGTGACGAACGTGCGCAGCAGGGCCAGGTCCATGTCCGGTCCCTTCCACCTTCGCGATGCTTCGGACCCGTACAACTATAAATATGTCGATAGGTCGCTGTCGCCACGGTGATTGGACACTGACGGGGGGTCAACTAGCCTGGCTTGGGCGGTTCTTCGCAGGGAGAACCGGAGGCGGTCCGAGCCACGAGGGGGGAGGCTCGGACCGCCGTACCACCGGTCGGATCAGCTGCCGGCCGCGGCCTCGTCCAGTGCCCGTTCCACGTCGGCCACCAGGTCCTCCGGGTTCTCGGCGCCGACCGAGAAGCGGACGAATCCTTCCGGCACGGCGTCGCCGCCCCAGCGCCCCCGGCGCTCGGCGGTGGACCGCACGCCACCGAAGCTCGTCGCGTCGTCGACCAGCCGCAGCTCGGTCAGAAAGCGCTCGGCGTGCTCGCGGTCGGGCAGGACGAACGACACCACCTGGCCGAAGCGCCGCATCTGCCGGACGGCCTTCGGGTACGAGGGGTCGGAGGGCAGTCCGGGGTACCGCAGCCCGGTCACTTCCGGCCGCCGCCCCAGCGCCTCGGCCAGGGTCAGGGCGGTGGCGCACTGCCGGTCGATCCGCAGTTCCAGCGTGGCCAGCGAACGGTGCGCGAGCCAGGCCTCCATCGGTCCCGGAATCGCGCCGACGATCTTGCGCCAGCGCCGCACCCCCGCCGCCAGCTCCGGATCGCGGCAGGTCACATGGCCGAGCAGGACGTCCCCGTGACCGGTCATGCCCTTGGTGTCACTGGCCACCGAGAAGTCGGCCCCCAGCTCCAGCGGACGCTGGCCGAGCGGTGTGGCGAGCGTGTTGTCGACGGCCACCAGGGCGCCGGCCGTGTGCGCCGCATCGACGAGCCGGCGCACGTCGCAGACGTCGAGCCCCGGATTGGACGGGGTCTCGAGCCACAGCAGCTTCGCCCCTTCGAGCACCGCCAGCTGTGCGTCGCCGCCGGTCGGCGCGGTCCGCACCTCGACGCCGTACGCCTCCAGCTGCTCCCGCACCAGCGGCAGGATCTGGTAGCCGTCGTCGGGCAGCACGACCACGTCACCGGTGCGGGCCCGGGACAGCAGTACGGCCGAGATCGCCGCCACCCCGGAGGCGAGGACCACGGTCTCGACGGCCTCCCCCGGTGCCTCCAGCTCACTGATGGCGCGTTCCAGATGGGTCCAGGTCGGGTTGGTGTCCCGGCCGTAGGTGTAGGGACCGGTCGGCTCACCGGCGAGGTGGAAATGCGCGGCGAACACCGGGCCGGGCAGGGTGGGCTCGAACTGCTCCGGTTCGGGCAGCCCGGCCCGTACCGCCCGGGTTCCGTCGCCCAAGGCGCTCATGGTCGCTCCTCACTGCTCTGGGGTGTGCCACCGGTTCTGCGCGCACCGTCCCGGTGACTGCCGGAACGGCGCGCGTGCTTTGTCCGGTCGTCGGTCAGTCGTTGTCGGGCAGGATCGCGTTCAGCGCCCACGAGACGATCGAGACGATCAGTCCGCCGAGCACCGCGGTCCAGAAGCCCTCGACATGGAAACTCAGGTCGAACAGACCGGCCAGCCAGGAGGTCAGCAGCAGCATGGCCGCGTTGACCAGCAGGGTGATCAGTCCGAGCGTGAGGATGAAGAGCGGCAGGGTCAGCAGTTGTACGACCGGCTTGACCAGGAAGTTCACCAGGCCGAAGAGCAGGGCGACCAGAATCAGCGTGAGCGCCTTGCGGCCGGTGCTGCCGCCGGTCAGCGTGATGTCCTGGAGCAGCCAGACGGCCACGGCCAGGGCACCCGCGTTGGCGAGCGTCTTGACTAGGAAATTCTTCATGTGTCTGATCGTGGCAGACACGATCGGTGGCGAACACCGGCAGTACAGAGGCAAGGGCGGACTGGCGATGAAGGCATTCAGACTGGACGAACTGGAAGCGGAGCGGGCCGCCAATGACGGCGCGTACCTGCAGTTCGTGAAGGAACGGAACATGTCCGTCGGCCTGTACGCACTGAACGCCGGTGAGCTCGATCCGCAGCAGCCGCACAACCAGGACGAGGTCTACTTCGTGGTCAGCGGACGCGCCTCGATCACGGTCGGCATGGAAACCACACAGGTGGGCAGAGGAAGCGTGGTGTACGTGCCCGCAGGGGTCGCCCACAAGTTCCACCACATCACCGAGGACCTGCGGGTGATGGTGGTCTTCTCCCCGCCGGAGAGCTGATCCCCGCCGTCCGGGAGCCGACCCTGCGGCCTTGGAACCCCTCCCCGGCGTTTGGGGAGCGGGGGTCCGGTCTCAGGGATCCCTAGGGGGTCGATCAGGGGACTTCAAGGGCCGCGGAGCCGCCGCCGGCCCTTTCCACGCCTCTAGCATCGAAGGCAGGAACTCACAGAGACGAGGTAAGGACGATGGCCGTACGGGAGATATTCGCCGGGATGCCCTGGTGGGTGAAGTGGATCGCGGTGCCGGTCCTCGCGATCGTCGTGTTCGGCGGTCTGATCGCCAGTGTGGTCGGATTCGTGATCGGTCTGCTCTTCAAGGTCCTGGTGTTCGTGATCCTGGTCGGCGGACTCGTTTTCGTCGTACGCAAGTTCATGTCGTCTTCCTCCTCGCGCGGTGACTGGTAGGAAGATCGGGAGCCGGTCGGGAGTTAGCCCGGCTGAGCTAAGCGACAGGACGAAACAACGCCCGGTGCGGACCCGGCCGATACAGTGACAATTCGCTGCCACTGTCTGGGTATCAACCGACCGGCACCGCATTGACCAGCGGTTTGTACGGCTCTCGCTCTCCGGCCCCAGTCATGCGGCAGTCCGTGGGGGCGGCCCCCACAGGCGGGCTGACCGCCCGTCACCATGCCTGGGGGTGACCGTTGACCACGGCATCGAGTGCTGCTGCCCCGACGTTGATCGGTTCGGTTCAGCGAGCGCTGAGACTACTGGAGGCCGTGGGCGCCCACCGGGACGGGGCGCCCGCGAAACAGCTGGCCAGGGAAGCGGGGCTTCCTCTTCCCACTGCCTACCATCTGCTGCGCACTCTGACGCACGAGGGTTATCTGCGCCGGGAGAAGGGGTTGTTCCTCCTCGGGGCCGCCACCGAACGCCTGGCCTGCGAAGGGGTGCTGCGACACCGCCGCAGCAGAATGGCCGATTCATTGAGCCGTTGGCGTGATGTCATCGGCGCACCGGTGTACTGCGCCGTCTACCGCGAGGGTGAGATCGAACTCATCGCGGTCGCCGATGCCCCGGACACCCCCGCCGTCACGGAATGGGCCTCCTTCCGGGAGACCGGGCACGCTCACGCGATCGGCCAGTGTCTGTTGAGTCAGCTCGACGAGAAGGCCCGCGAGGATCACCTCGATCGTCACCCTGTGCGTCCGTTGACCCGCTATTCGGTGCGGGATCGGGCGGCACTTCTCGAGCGATTGCAGTCGCTGGAACGGATGGAACCTGTCATCGAACGGCAGGAGTACGCGCTGGGCACGGTCTGCGCGGCCATCCCGATCGCAGCCGGATTTACCGCTGCTGCGATGGCCATTTCGGTACCTCTGGAGCAGGAGAGTCGGTTGCTCCCCGCAGTCGAACAACTACGTGGCGAAGTGTCCAACCTCTTGCGTTCGTTCGTGTTCTCTATCAGTATCTGAAAAATCACTCCTTGTGATCTGCTATCGCGTGCACCACGATGGCGTCAATAGGGCCATGGGGGATCATTCCTGGCCAGATTCATCTACTGCGGGGTTGAACGATGCGCGAGTCGGTTCAAGCTGAGGTCATGATGAGCTTCCTCGTTTCGGAGGAACTCTCTTTCCGGATCCCGGTGGAGCTCCGGTACGAGGTCTGCGATCCGTATGCGATCCGCATGACCTTCCACCTGCCCGGCGATGCCCCCGTCACCTGGGCATTCGGCCGTGAGCTGTTGCTCGACGGCCTCAACAGTCCCAGTGGGGACGGTGATGTGCACATCGGGCCGACGGAGCCCGAGGGGCTGTCCGACGTGCACATCCGGCTCCAGGTCGGCGAGGACCGGGCCCTCTTCAGGGCCGGTACCGCACCGCTCGTGGCTTTTCTCGACCGGACCGACAAGCTCGTGCCGCTTGGGCAGGAGTGCACGCTCGGTGACTTCGAGGGCAACCTGGAGGAGGCACTGGGCCGGATTCTCGCCGAGGAACAGAACGCCGGCTGAAGGGGCCGGTGTCCCGGCCGGTCACTGGTCGAACACCACACCTGCCGAATGGGTGAATTGCTCACCCGACGGAGACGTTCAGGCCTTCGTCCTGCGGCGACGGCCCTTCCCGGCCCGTACGGGTGCCGAAGCTCCGGCTTCCGCGCCGAGCCCTGTGCGGTCCGCGGAGACGACCAGCGCTGCGAGCACCGTCGTCACCGGCACCGAGGCGACCAGTCCGATCGAACCGACCAGGGTTCGTACGATCTCCTCCGCCACCAGCTCGCTGTTGGCCACCGTCCCCATGCTGCTCTGCGCGATGGAGAAGAGCAGCAGCAACGGCAGTGCGGCGCCGGCATAGGCGAGCACGAGCGTGTTGACGACCGAGGCGATGTGGTCGCGCCCGATCCTGATCCCTGCCCGGTAGAGGCCGCGCACGCCCATCGTCGGGTTCGCCTGGTGCAGTTCCCAGACCGCGGACGTCTGGGTGACGGTCACATCGTCGAGCACCCCGAGCGAACCGATGATGACACCGGCCAGCAGTAGGCCGCTCATGTCGATGTGCGGGTACAGGCCGTGGATGAGACCGGTGTTGTCGTCGGTGTTGCCGCTCAGGCTCGCCCAGCCGATGAAGAGCGATCCGAGCAGTCCGATCAGCAGCAGCGAGATCAGCGTGCCGATCACCGCGACCGAGGTGCGGGCGGTCGGGCCGTGGCACATGTAGAGCGCGATCAGCATGATCGCGCTGGCTCCCACCACCGCGACGAGCAGCGGATTGGAGCCCTGGAGGACGGCCGGGAGGATGAACAGGGTCAGCACGGCGAACGACACCACGAGCGCCACCAGCGCCAGCACCCCGCGCATGCGGCCCACCGCCACCACGACCAGGGCGAAGATTCCGGCCAGCAGGGTCATCGGGAACTTCCGGGCCACGTCCGTCACCGAGTACTGCAGCTCGCGGGGAGCGTCGGGTGCGTACGACACGATCACGCCCTGGCCCTCACGCAGCTGACGCGGAGCGTCGGGCTGCACGATCTCGACGAACGTCCGGCCCTTGTCGTGACCGGACGTCACCTCGACGGTGGCCTTCTTGCACAGCCCCCTGGCGTTGTCCGTCGGCGGGGCGGCCTCCTGGCCGACGGGCACCTGCACCGCGTTCACGTCCTTGCAGTTCACCTTGTCGACTCTCACCACCTTCGCCTGCTGGGTCTGCCGGTCGAACCCCACACCGGTCCGCTCGTGCGGGGGCGCGCCGCCCGGCCAGAGTGCCACCAGCCCGACGACGACGGCGGTGGCGAACGGGATCAGGACGGCCGCGATGACCTTGCGCAGATGTCTGGAGCCGGGTGCCGCGGGACCATGACTGTGCGAGTGGCCGTGCTGGTGGCCCTGGGGTTCGGTGTCGATACGGGGGGACGTCACCGGCAGATCATCGCAAGAAGGGACGGGCCCTCTGTTCATCCCGCCGGACGGGACGCTAGCGTGGAGGGACCTTTGCACACGCGGGAGCTCGGAGCACCGGGCTGAGAGGGCACTGACATCCGTACATCCGTACGGAGAGGGCTGTGTCGACCGCCGAACCTGTTACCGGGTAATGCCGGCGTAGGGAGTAGGTCTCATGACCACATCGGACGCACGCACGCCTGCCTCCAGTCGGAGCGACGAGGCCGGGAAGTCCATCGGCTGGCACAAGGGATACGTCCAGGGTTCGCGCCCGGACCTCCGGGTGCCGGTTCGCCAGGTGCACCTCACCAACGGCAAGGACGTGACGCTGTACGACACGTCGGGGCCGTACACCGATCCCGCCGTCGAGACCGATGTCCGTCGCGGGCTCGCGCCGCTGCGGGAGAGCTGGATCATCGCCCGCGGCGACATCGTGGAGTACCCGGGCCGTCCCGTCCGTCCCGAGGACGACGGACTCAGGCACACCTCGCCGCGCGGTGGGCTGCGCAACCTCGACGCGGTCTTCCCCGGCCGCCCCCGGCTGCCCCGCCGGAGCCGGGACGGGCGGCCCGTGACCCAGCTCGCGTACGCCCGGCGGGGCGAGATCACCCCGGAGATGGAGTACGTGGCGCTCCGGGAGAACGTCGCGCCCGAGGTGGTGCGCGAGGAGATCGCGGCCGGCCGGGCCGTACTGCCGGCCAACGTCAACCACCCCGAGACCGAGCCGATGATCATCGGGAAGCGGTTCCTGGTGAAGGTCAATGCCAACATCGGCAACTCCGCGGTGACGTCCTCCATCGAGGAGGAGGTGGAGAAGATGACGTGGGCGACGCGCTGGGGCGCCGATACCGTCATGGATCTGTCCACCGGCCGCAACATTCACACCACCCGTGAGTGGGTTCTGCGTAATTCACCCGTTCCGATCGGCACCGTCCCGCTCTACCAGGCGCTCGAAAAGGTCGACGGCCGGGCGGAGGAACTGAGCTGGGAGATCTACAAGGACACCGTCGTCGAACAGGCCGAACAGGGCGTCGACTACATGACGGTCCACGCCGGCGTGCGCCTGCCGTACGTGCCGTTGACCGCCCGCCGCAGGACCGGCATCGTCTCGCGCGGCGGCTCGATCATGGCGGCGTGGTGCCTCGCGCACCACAAGGAGTCGTTCCTGTACGAGCACTTCGAGGAGCTCTGCGAGATCCTCGCGGCCTACGACGTGACGTACTCGCTGGGCGACGGGCTGCGACCCGGCTCGATCGCCGACGCCAACGACGAGGCGCAGTTCGCCGAACTGCGGACGCTCGGCGAACTCAACGCGGTCGCCAAGCGGTTCGGCGTCCAGACCATGATCGAGGGTCCGGGCCACGTCCCGATGCACAGGATCAAGGAGAACATCGACCTCCAGCAGGAGATCTGCGAGGAGGCGCCGTTCTACACGCTCGGCCCGCTGACCACCGATGTCGCGCCGGCGTACGACCACATCACCTCGGGCATCGGCGCGGCGATGATCGCCTGGTGGGGCACGGCGATGCTCTGCTACGTCACGCCGAAGGAACACCTGGGCCTGCCCGACCGGGACGACGTGAAGACCGGCGTCATCACCTACAAGATCGCGGCCCACGCGGCGGACCTCGCCAAGGGGCACCCGGGGGCGCAGGAATGGGACGACGCGCTCTCCGACGCCCGGTTCGAGTTCCGCTGGGAGGACCAGTTCAATCTGGCCCTCGACCCGGACACCGCGCGGAAGTACCACGACGAGACGCTGCCGGCCGAGCCGGCGAAGACGGCGCACTTCTGCTCGATGTGCGGACCGAAGTTCTGTTCGATGAAGATCTCCCAGGACATCCGGCGCGAGCACGGCGGTTCGCGGGAGGAGATCGAGGCGGGCATGGCGGAGAAGTCCAGGGAGTTCGCGGCCTCGGGCAACCGGGTCTATCTGCCGATCGCGGACTGAGTCCCCGTTCCGGATCGCGCGCTGATCACCCACGGCACCCGGCTGTGGGTGCTCAGCGCGAGGCGGGCGCAGCCGATGCCGGTCCGGGAGGGCGCGCCACTCCGAAGGGGTTGTCGATCACATAGCGCCAGTATCCGTCGGATCCACGACGAGCGACGTCCGTCGCGGTGCCCTCGATGCGTACATCGCCGCCGTGCGCGGCGGTCCCGGCGATGACGAAGTCGACGATCAGCAGTGCCAGGTCGCCCACGACGTACGTGTGACGTGGCGACACCTCGATCGGGACGCGCAGGCGGAGGAAGTCTTCGTTGGCGCGGAACCGCTCCGCTCCGGTGGCCAGGTGGCCGGGCGTCGGCACGAAGCCGGCGTCGAGCTCGTAGAGCTGGTCCAGAACCGCCGGATCGAAGGTGTTGAAGGCACGGGCGAAAACGAGCGGATGGTCGGCGGACTCGCGGGCCAGGTGCAGGCTGGGAGGATGGGTCATGTGGCAAGCGAACAACCCGACGGCGTACGTCACCAAACGGAAACCCACGTCTGGGACGCGGAGTTGGTACCCGGGCAGTTGGGCCGCACCCATCGGCCCGAGGCCGAATGCCCGGTGGAAGTGGCCCTCACGGCGGTTTCGGGCCGATGGACCACCCTGTTGCTGCGCGAGTTGATGGGAAGTCCTCGCGGCTTCACGGAACTGCGGACACTGTTTCCCGAGCTGTCGCCCAAAGTGCTCAGCGAGCGGCTCCACGCCCTCCAGGAGAGAGGGCTCGTGACAGTGGAGCGGCGGCGTGGCTTTCCCGTGCGGACGCGGTACGACCTGACGGAAGCGGGCAGGGCCGTGCGGCCGTTGCTGGTGGAGCTGTACGCGACCGGGGAGAGACTGCTGAGTCCGACCCGGGCCGGTTTCCGGGACGAGCAGTCCCCGGGGGACCGCACTTGTCGATGAAGATGCCCGGGACCGCTGGGGCGAACCCGGCGGCTCGCAGGAGGAGACCGGGGCGGGCCGCTCCGGTCGGCGCATGGGAGCCGGTCAGTCCGGTTCGTTTTCGGGGCCGCCGAAGTCGGGGCTGGTGAAGTCCGGACTGGTGAACGTCGGGCGGGGGCCCGCCGCCGGGCCGCCGTCCGGGCTGGAGAATTCCGGCCTGCTGTAGCCGACCTTCGGGATGCGGTTCGCCGAGCGGACCGGGGTGCGCGAGGCGGGGCCGGCGGTGGGGTCGTCGAGCGCGTCCCGCAGGAACGGCAGTATGCCGCGCTCCAGCAGGGCGTGGCGCCATGCCTCCCTGGCTCGCGCCACCTCTTCCGGAAGCTCTTCCTCCGCCTCCTCGACGGGATGCGGCGCCGATCCGTTGCGCAGCGCGGTGACGAGCAGTCCGACGACGGCGGCCAGGATCGCGGCGGCCATGACCGCCGCGAAGAACCAGCCCGCCGAGACCATGGTCGAGGCAAAGGCGGGCGGCCGGTCGAGCAGCCGCAGCAGATAGCCGACCAGCAGGAATATGAACGCGGCGGTGCCTGCGAGCACCGGCGCCAGGACCGTGATGACGGCACCTATGCCCGCGCCCGACTGGCGCTGCCGGTTCGTGCCGGGGGCCGGGCCCGATTCCTCGTCCTCGTTCTCGCCCTCGGCCGGTCTGCGCAGTTCCTCGCGGGCCTGCACGTAGTGCTGGTACTCGGTGGCGGCCGTCGCGGTGATCAGCGCCGTGGCGTCCAGCGCCATGGTGCGCAGCTGCACGGCGTTGAGCCGTTCGCCGACCGCGGCCAGATCCGGTCGTTCATGGGCATGACGCAGTGCGTCGTCGAGGATCCGCTCGTACTCGGGGCGGTCCTCGGCCAGCAGGTGCGGAGCGCTGTTCATGTGCATCCCCCGATGCTCCGTAGGGCCTGATCACCCGCGTTCGAGCTGGGCGGTCGGGCGGAAACGGAGGAGAGCCTGCTACTGATACGCCGATGGTAGAGCGCCCACGGCACGGGGTGACAGGGGGTTTCCGGAAATAGGCCCAGCAGTCGGCGCGGTCAGGTCGAGGATGCCTCTTCCCGAAAGAGCGTCAGTCATGCAGCGGCAGCTGGACGACCAGTAGCTTTCCGGCCATGGTCACACCGCCGTCCATGGCGATGGCGAGCCCGTCCGCGTACACGTGCGGGCCCTCGACCACCGGGCCGGAACCGTCCTCGCCGTCCTCCGAACCGACTTCCCCGAGAAGGTACGGAATGGGGCTGTGGCCATGGACGATGCGCTGACCGCCGTAGGCCGCCATCAGCTCCCGGACGGCCTGCGGACCCGCTTCGTCGCGGAAGGCGAACCGCTTGGTGAACTTCCGGAAGAGGTCCCAGCACTCGTCGGCGTCGTTGCGCGTGAGAATGGCGTGCACGGTGTCGTTGACGTCCTCGATGGTGGTGCCGTATTCGAGGTACGCCGTCGTGTCGGAGTGCATCAGCAGATGCCCGTCCTCCTCGACGATCGCGTCGAGCCGGGACATCCACTGGAGGTGGACGTCCTGGAGCCGCTCCATGTCGTTCTTCTGACCGCCGTTGAGCAGCCAGGCGGCCTGGAAGGTGGCGGTGCCCGCGCCGGAGTTGACCGGGGTGTCGTTGAACCGCTTGGCGCCGAGGAGCAGCAGTTCGTGATTGCCCATCAGGGCCTTGCAGTAGCCGCCGGCGGCGGCGGCCTCGGCCGACAGCCGCATCACGAGGTCGATGACGCCGATGCCGTCGGGGCCCCGGTCGGTGAAGTCGCCGAGGAACCAGAGCCGGGCGTTGCCCGCGGACCACTTGCCGTCGGCGTCGATGAGGCCCTGCTCGGCGAGGGCGGCGCGGAGCTCGTCCAGGTAGCCGTGGACGTCGCCGACGACGTACAGCGGTCCGCGCCCCTGCTCCGGGGCGGGGCGCGGGTCGGGGACGGTCGGCACCTGGAGGGTGTCGCCGCGGTTGATCACGGGCAGGTCGCGCGCGGTGGGCGTGTACCCCTCCGGCGGCTCGTCGCCGGGCACGGCGTTGCCCGGGTGCGGTGACGACGGCGGTACCGGGTTCTGGGCATAGGGCGGTACGCGGAAGTCGCGCAACGTCGCAGTCCGCACCACGGGTTCCTGACCGGCCCCCTGTGTCATCGACCCCTCCACCACCGTCGCGCCGCCGTACACCTGACGGGCCCTGCTGGTCGGGGCGGTCCGCGGTGTCGTGCGCCCATCATAGGAATGCGGATCGTGCTGTGTGACGCACCAGGGGTGGTGAATCCGGACGCACATCGGGTTCACCAGTCGATTGGTCCGAAATCACCCGATCAATCCCCGGCCGGGGAGCGGGGTGCACTGACCGTGGTGCGCGGCGGACGGCGCTGCGAGGACGTCCGCACGATGAGTTCCGTCGGTATGACCTGCTCCACGGGTCCGTCGTGATCGACGCCCTCGATGGCGTCGATCAGGAGCTGGACGACCGCCGTGCCGATCCTGCGCGGCTTGAGCGAGAGCGTGGTGATGGGCGGCTCGGTCGTCGCGTACACGGTCGACTCGCTGCAGCAGACCAGCAGCAGGTCCTCGGGGACCCGCAGGCCGTAGCGCCGGGCCGCCGCCAGCAGATCGGTGCCGTTGGGGTCGAAGAGACCGTAGACGGCGTCGGGGCGGTCGGGGCGGGCGAGCAGGCGGTCGGCGGCCACCGCGCCCGCGCACGGGTCGTGGGCGGGGTAGGACTCGTACACCGGGTCCTGGCCCACGCGCTCGCACCAGTGGAGGTACGCGGTGGTGGAGAGCCGGGTGTAGGTGTCGGTGGTGGTGCCGGTGAGCAGGCCGATGCGGCGGGCCCCGGCGGCGGCCAGGTGGTCGAGCAGGTCGAGCACGGCGGCCCCGTGGTCGTTGTCGACCCAGGCGGTGACCGGGAGCGTGCCGGCCGGCCGGCCGTCCGAGACGACGGGAAGTCCCTGGCGCACCAGCTCCGTGACGACCGGGTCCTGGTCGGAGGGGTCGATCACGACGGTGCCGTCGAGGGCGACGTTCGACCAGACGTCGTGGCGCGAGGTGGCGGGCAGAATGACGAGGGCGTACCCGCGGGCGAGCGCGGCGGAGGTGGCGGCTCTGGCCATCTCCGCGAAGTACGCGAACTCGGTGAAGGTGAAGGGTTCGTCCCCGTAGGTCGTCACGGTCAGGCCGATCAGGCCGGACTTGCCGGTACGGAGGGTGCGGGCCGCGGCGGAAGGGCGGTAGCCCAGGCGCTCTGCGACCTCGCGGACATGGCGACGGGTGGCGTCCGGGAGCCTGCCCTTGCCGTTGAGCGCGTCGGAGACGGTCGTGATGGAGACGCCGGCGGCGGCGGCCACGTCCCGGATTCCCGCTCGTCCCTGTCGGCCGCCGCCGCGTCGGGGTGTGTCCGTCCGGCTCACCTGGTGCTTCCCTGCTGCTGTCATGGCGAGCCGATAGTAGGGCTCGGACGGGTGGTTGGCCCGATCGCACATTCATCCGTTGACAGGCACGTTTTTGCATGATCATAAAAGGCCAATTGCCTTGTAAGTCAAGGCTGTTGGTGAGTTTATCCATGGCGTGTCAGGTGCCGGACCTGATGGGCCTGTCGAATGGCCGAGGTCTCGAAGAGGTCTCATCTCACCTCTTCGGGGGACGCGCGCCACGGCGCGAGCCACCGGCGCGCGCAGGGGCGGGTGGCGCTCCCCCCATTCCTGGTCGCACCGGACGATTGGGCGCTCGGCCCATTCGCAGCGGCGCCCAATCCTCATAAGGTGAGCAGTATTGATGTGTACAGACGGTCGAGGAGGATCTGCGGTGAGCGAGACGAGCCCCAAGCTGCGCGCCGAGCTGGACGGTGTCCCCGCCTATGTACCGGGCAGGCCGGCTGCTGCCGACGGACCGGTCGCGTTCAAGCTGTCCTCCAACGAGAATCCTTATCCGCCGTTGCCCGGAGTGCTGGAGTCCGCCCTGGCGGCGGCCGCGAACTTCAACCGCTACCCGGACATGGCCTGCACCGCGTTGATGAACGAGCTGTCCGACCGTTTCGGTGTGCCCCTCTCGCACCTCGCCACCGGAACCGGCTCGGTCGGTGTGGCGCAGCAGTTGCTCCAGGCCACGTCGGGCCCCGGCGACGAGGTCATCTACGCCTGGCGTTCCTTCGAGGCGTACCCGATCATCACGCAGGTCAGCGGTGCGACCTCGGTGAAGGTCCCGCTGACCGAGGGCGAGGTGCACGATCTCGACGCGATGGCGGACGCGATCACGGACCGTACCCGGATGATCTTCGTCTGCAACCCGAACAACCCGACCGGCACCGTGGTGCGCCGGGCCGAGCTGGAGCGGTTCCTGGACCGGGTGCCGGGCGACGTCCTGGTGGTGCTCGACGAGGCGTACCGGGAGTTCATCCGCGACACCGAGGTGCCGGACGGCATCGAGATCTACCGGGACCGGCCCAACGTGGCGGTGTTGCGGACCTTCTCCAAGGCGTACGGCCTGGCGGGGCTGCGGGTCGGGTTCGCCGTGGCCCACGAACCGGTGGCGGCCGCACTGCGCAAGACGGCGGTGCCCTTCGGGGTCAGCCAGCTCGCGCAGGACGCGGCGGTCGCCTCGCTGCGTGCCGAGGACGAGCTCCTGGGGCGGGTCGGCTCCCTGGTCTGCGAGCGCGACCGGGTGCAGCGGGCACTGGCCGACCAGGGGTGGACCGTTCCGGAGTCCCAGGCGAACTTCGTCTGGCTGCGGCTCGGGGACCGTACCGCCGACTTCGCCGCGGTGTGCGAGCGGGCCGGTGTGGTGGTCCGGCCGTTCGCGGGCGAGGGCGTGCGGGTCTCGATCGGTGAGGACGAGGCGAACGACCTGTTCCTCAGGGTGACGGAGGCGTACCGCAAGGAGCTGTAGCGCGGCGCGGTCCGCCCGCGCACGACGGCGGTCCCAGGGCCCCGCACCTCGACGGACGAGGTGCGGGGCCCTGGTGCGTGCGGCCCCGGCGGGTGGGAAGGCCGGTGCTGCGCGGCAGCCCGGAAGAGCTTCCTCCGGTTGCCTGGTTCGGGATGATTGGCCGGAACACCGCCGGAACGCCCGAAGAGGGGGACCCCGCCCGAACGTCCCGAAAGTCTGTGCGTCATAATGTTTGTGAATGTGAACGCGTTCACAAGCGTGTCCTTTTCGCTCCGGCGATTAGTCGGACTTAAAGGGCAAACTGCCGGAATGGACACGGCGTAGTAAGGAGAAGACGACGTGGAGCTGGCTCTGGCGCCGGAAACCATGGCGCGATGGCAGTTCGGTATCACCACCGTCTACCACTTCCTGTTCGTTCCCCTGACGATCTCTCTCGCCGCGCTCACCGCCGGCCTGCAGACCGCCTGGGTGCGGACGGACAACGAGAAGTACCTCAGGGCGACGAAGTTCTGGGGCAAGCTCTTTCTGATCAACATCGCCATGGGCGTCGTCACCGGCATCGTCCAGGAGTTCCAGTTCGGCATGAACTGGTCCGACTACTCGCGGTTCGTCGGCGACATCTTCGGTGCCCCGCTCGCGTTCGAGGCGCTGATCGCGTTCTTCTTCGAATCCACCTTCATCGGGCTGTGGATCTTCGGCTGGGACAAGCTGCCGAAGAAGATCCACCTCGCCTGCATCTGGATGGTCTCCATCGGGACCGTCCTGTCCGCGTACTTCATCCTGGCCGCCAACTCCTGGATGCAGCACCCGGTCGGCTACCGGATCAACAAGGAACGCGGCCGGGCCGAGCTCACCGACTTCTGGCACGTGCTCACCCAGAACACCGCGCTCACCCAGTTCTTCCACACCATCACCGCGGCCTTCCTGGTCGGCGGCGCGTTCATGGTCGGCATCGCCGCCTTCCACCTGGCGCGCAAGCGGCACATCCCGGTGATGCGGACCTCGCTGCGGCTCGGGCTGATCACGATCGTGATCGCCGGACTGCTCACCGCCGTCAGCGGTGACCGGCTGGGCAAGGTCATGTTCAAGCAGCAGCCGATGAAGATGGCCGCCGCCGAGGCGCTCTGGGAGGGCGAGAAGGGCGCGCCGTTCTCGATCTTCGCGGTCGGTGACGTGGCCAAGGGCCACAACACCGTGGAGATCTCCATCCCGGGGGTACTGTCCTTCCTCGCGGACGACAGCTTCACCTCGTACGTCCCCGGCATCAACGACATCAACAAGGCCGAGCAGGAGAAGTTCGGTCCCGGCGACTACCGGCCCAACATCCCGGTCGCTTTCTGGAGCTTCCGCTGGATGATCGGCTTCGGGATGGCGTCCTTCGGCCTCGGCATCCTGGGACTGTGGCTGACCCGGAAGAAGTTCATGCTGCCGCCGGGACTGCGGACCGGTGAGGACGAAGTGCCGAACCTGGTCCTCTTCAAGAACAAGGCGCTCAGCCCGAAGTTCGCCAGGTGCTACTGGATCCTCGCGCTCTGGACCCTGCTCTTCCCGCTGATCGCCAACTCCTGGGGCTGGATCTTCACCGAGATGGGCCGCCAGCCCTGGGTCGTCTACGGCGTGCTCCAGACCCGCGACGCGGTCTCCCCCGGCGTCTCGCAGGGCGAGGTCATCACTTCGATGATCGGGTTCACCCTGCTCTACGCCGTGCTCGCGGTCATCGAGGTCAAGCTGCTCGTGAAGTACATCAAGGCGGGACCGCCGGAGCTCACGGAGGCCGACCTCAACCCGCCCACCAAGATCGGCGGCGACCACGAGGACGCCGACCGGCCGATGGCCTTCTCCTACTGAGAGCAGCGGAGCTGAGAGATGGAACTCCACGACGTCTGGTTCGTGCTCATCGCCGTCCTCTGGACCGGCTACTTCTTCCTGGAGGGATTCGACTTCGGAATCGGCGTCCTCACCAAGCTGCTGGCCCGCGACCGCAAGGAACGCCGGGTCCTGATCAACACGATCGGGCCCGTCTGGGACGGCAACGAGGTGTGGCTGCTCACCGCGGGCGGCGCGACCTTCGCCGCCTTCCCCGAGTGGTACGCCACCCTGTTCTCCGGCTTCTACCTGCCGCTGCTGATCATCCTGGTCTGCCTGATCGTGCGCGGCGTCGCCTTCGAGTACCGGGCCAAGCGGTCCGGCGAGAAGTGGCAGACCAACTGGGAACACGCGATCTTCTGGACCTCGTTGATTCCCGCCCTGCTCTGGGGCGTGGCCTTCGGGAACATCGTGCGCGGCGTGAAGATCGACGCCGACATGGAGTACGTGGGCAACTTCTGGGACCTGCTCAACCCGTACGCCGTCCTCGGCGGACTGGTCACGCTCTTCCTCTTCACCTTCCACGGCGCCGTGTTCGCGGGGCTCAAGACCGTCGGGGACATCCGGGAGCGGGCGGGCAGGCTGGCGCTGAAGCTGGGGGTCGTCACCGCGGTGCTCGCGCTCGGTTTCCTGATCTGGACCCAGTTCGACCACGGCAACGGCTGGAGCCTGCTGGCGATGATCATCGCCGCGGTGGCGCTGGTCGCCGCGATCGCCATGATCGCGGCGGGACGCGAGGGCTGGTCGTTCGCGTTCTCCGGGGTGACCGTCGCGGCCGCGGTCGCGATGCTCTTCCTGTCGCTCTTCCCGAACGTCATGCCGTCCTCGCTGAACGACGCCTGGAGCCTCACGGTCACCAACTCCTCGTCCACCCCGTACACGCTGAAGATCATGACCTGGTGTGCCGGGATCGCCACCCCCCTCGTCCTGCTGTACCAGGGCTGGACGTACTGGGTGTTCCGCAAGCGCATCGGTACGCAGCACATCGCCGAAGCGCACTGAACGCATCCGAGGACCGTCCGGCGGAACGCGGCCGGGGCGCGACACCGACCCCGATCCGCCGGACAGGACCTCGTCCACCGACCTAGCTCGCCAGGGGCTGTTTCACGTGAAACCGATCGATCCGCGTCTGCTCCGTCACGCCCGCGCCACCCGCCTCTTCCTGGCCGCCGTGGTGGCGCTCGGGGCTGTCGGGGCGGGGCTGGTCATCGCCCAGGCCATGCTCGTCGCCGAGGTGGTGGTGGGAGGGTTCGAGGACGGGCTGACCGTCGCCGGGCTGCGGACCCCGCTGATCCTGCTCGCCGCGGTTGCGCTGGGGCGGGCGCTGGTCTCCTGGCTGACCGAGCTGGCCGCGTACCGGACCGGCGCGGCGGTCAAGTCCGAGCTCCGGGGCCGGCTGCTGGACCGTGCCGCGGAGCTCGGGCCCGGTTGGCTCGGCGATCAGCGCACCGGCTCCCTGGTGACGCTCGCCACCCGGGGCGTCGACGCGCTCGACGACTACTTCGCGCGCTATCTGCCGCAGCTCGGACTCGCGGTGATCGTGCCGGTGGCGGTCCTCGCCAGGATCGTCACCGAGGACTGGGTCTCGGCGGCGATCATCGTGGTCACCCTGCCGCTCATCCCGCTCTTCATGATTCTGATCGGCTGGGCCACCCAGTCGCGGATGGACCGTCAGTGGCGGCTGCTTTCCCGGCTCTCCGGGCACTTCCTCGACGTGGTCGCCGGACTGCCGACGCTGAAGGTCTTCGGCCGGGCCAAGGCGCAGGCCGAGTCCATCCGCACGATCACCGCGCAGTACCGCAGGGCCACCCTGCGGACCCTGCGGATCGCGTTCCTGTCGTCCTTCGCGCTGGAACTGCTGGCGACCCTGTCGGTGGCCCTCGTCGCCGTCACCATCGGCATGCGGCTGGTGCACGGCGAACTCGACCTCTACACCGGTCTGGTCGTGCTGATCCTGGCCCCCGAGGCGTATCTGCCGATCCGCCAGGTCGGCGCGCAGTACCACGCGGCGGCCGAGGGGCTCTCGGCCGCCGAGGAGATCTTCGCGGTCCTGGAGACCGAGCCCCGGACCGGCGGCACGGCGGACGTTCCCCGGTCGCTGCGGCTGGAACTGGAAGGGGTGACCGTACGGCACGAGGGCCGCACCGCGCCGTCCCTGGACCGGGCCTCGCTGGTGGTGGAGGAGGGGGAGACCGTCGCCCTGGTCGGCCCCAGCGGCTCCGGGAAGTCCACCCTGCTCGACGTGGTGCTGGGGTTCACGGCGCCCGACGAGGGGCGGGTGCGGGTCGGCGGCGTCGATCTGGCGGACCTCGCGCCCGAGCGGTGGCGGGAGCGCATCGCCTGGGTGCCGCAGCGCCCGTACCTGTTCGCGGGCACGATCGCGGAGAACGTACGGCTGGCCCGTCCCGACGCGGACGACGCCGCGGTGGCGGCCGCGCTGCGCGACGCGGGCGCCCACGACTTCGTGGCGGAACTGCCCGACGGCGCGCGGACGCTTCTCGGCGAGGACGGGGCGGGCCTCTCCGCCGGACAGCGGCAGCGGCTCGCCCTGGCACGGGCCTTCCTCGCCGACCGGCCGCTGCTGCTGCTCGACGAGCCGACCGCGAGCCTGGACGGCGAGACGGAGGCGGGCATCGTCGAGGCGGTACGGAGGCTGGCGGCGGGCCGGACCGTTCTGCTGGTCGTGCACCGCCCGGCACTGCTCTCGGCGGCCGACCGGGTGGTGACCCTGGCCCCGGGGGCACCGGAACGGTCCGCCGGGTCCGGGGCTCCGGTGCCGGGGGCGCTCTCGGAGCCGTCGGAGCACTCCGGGGCTCCGGTACGGGTCCCGGAGGGGGCCGGGGAGCCGACGGGGGCGGGTGTTCCTTCCGCCCGGGGCGGCGACACGGCGTCCGGGCACGGAGCGATCCGGGAGACCGCGCCCCGTTCCGGGGACGTCCTGGCCCGGGTCAGGGAGGCCGCAGGGGCACAGCGCGGCCGGCTGGTACTCGCGCTGCTGCTGGGAAGCCTCGCCCTGGGCTCGGCGGTCGGGCTCATGGCGGTGTCCGGCTGGCTGATCTCCCGCGCCTCCGAGCAGCCCCCGGTGCTCTATCTGATGGTCGCGGTGACCGCGACCCGCGCCTTCGGCCTCGGGCGGGCCGTCTTCCGCTACGCCGAGCGCCTGGTGTCGCACGACGCGGTGCTCAAGATGCTCGCCGAGCTGCGCGTCTCGGTCTACCGGGGGCTGGAGCGCATCGCGCCCGCCGGACTGCGCCGGGCCCGGCGCGGAGACCTGCTCTCCCGGCTCGTCGCCGATGTCGACGCCCTGCAGGACTACTGGTTGCGCTGGATGCTGCCCGTCGCGACCGCCGTGGTCGTCGGCACGGCCGCCGCCGGTTTCGTCGGCCTGCTCCTTCCGGCGGCGGGCGCCGTGCTGGCCGCCGGGCTGCTGCTGGCCGGCGCGGGGGTACCGCTGGTCTCAGGTGCCTGCTCCCGTCGCACGGAGCGTCGGCTGGCTCCCGCGCGCGCCGAGCTGGCCACCCGGATCACCGACCTGCTCGGCGGGACCGCCGAACTGACCGTCGCGGGCGCCCTGCCCGACCGCACGGAACGGACCCGGGAGGCCGACGGCGTCCTGACCCGCATCGCCGCCCGTGCGGCGACCGCCACCGCCCTCGGCGGCGGCCTCACCGCGCTGATCGGCGGTCTCACCGTCGTCGCCACCGCACTCGTCGCCCTCCCGGCCGTGCGGGACGGCCGGCTCGCGGGTGTGGAGCTCGCCGTGGTGGTGCTCACGCCGCTGGCCGCCTTCGAGGCGGTGACCGGCCTGCCGCTCGCCGTGCAGTACCGCCACCGGGTCAAGCGGAGCGCGGAGCGGGTGTTCGAGGTACTGGACGCGCCGTTGCCCGTGCACGAACCCGACAGCCCGGCCGAGGCCCCCGCCTCGCCCTTCCCGCTGGAGGTGCGGGGGCTGTCCGCCCGGTACGCGGGAGCGGACCGGGACGCCCTCGACGCCGTGGACCTGACGCTGACGGCCGGTCGGCGCATCGCCGTCGTCGGGCCCTCCGGCTCCGGGAAGACGACCCTGGCCCAGGTCCTGCTCCGCTTCCTGGACGCGCGGACGGGGACGTACCGGATCGGCGGCGTCGAGGCCCGTGCGCTGGAGGGGGACGCGGTGCGGCGGTTCGTCGGGCTGTGCGCCCAGGACGCCCATGTCTTCGACAGCTCCGTCCGGGAGAACCTGCGGCTCGCCCGTACCGACGCGACAGATGACGAACTGCGCGAAGCCCTCGGCCGGGCCCGGCTGCTCGACTGGGTCGAGTCGCTGCCGGACGGGCTGGACACCCTGGTCGGCGAGCACGGCGCACGCCTCTCCGGCGGTCAGCGCCAACGCCTCGCCCTGGGCCGGGCGCTCCTCGCCGACTTCCCCGTGCTCGTCCTGGACGAGCCGGCCGAGCACCTCGACCTGGCGACTGCGGACGCCCTGACCGCGGACCTGCTGGCCGCCACCCGCGGACGCACGACCGTCCTGATCACCCATCGCCTGCAGGGGCTCGAAGCCGTCGACGAGGTGCTGGTGCTGGAGGCCGGCCGGATCGTGCAACGCGGCCCGTACGCCGACCTCGCCGCCGCCGAGGGCCCGCTGCGCCGGATGCTGGAACGCGAACGCGAGCAGGAGGCCCTGGCCGTACGGCGCCCGGGAGCGACCGCGGAGCCGGTGGGGGCCAAGGGCGCCGGGCGGGCGCGTGTGCCCGACGGGGCGGCGGACGTACGGGTGTGAGCCGACCTACGGACGGGGACGGCACGCGGACGTGGGGGGACGGGCGCATGGACGCGAGAGAGGCACGGAGGCGGGGCCGGAAGCAGCGAAGCCGACTTTCCTCGCCAATCGGTGCTAACTACTCTCTGGGTATGTCTGAGCAGGTACCGAAGGACTCACTCGAAGCCGCTGCCCGGGAGCCCCACAGCCTGCAGGGCCTGTCCACCGAGATCACCGCCCGCATCCCGCGCCTGCTGGAGGCCATGCGCTCCGTCGGGGCGGGCCTGGAACTGCACTCCACCCTCGACCGGATCTGCGAGACGGCCGCCGAACTCGCCCACTGCCGCTACGCGGCCATCGGAGTCGTCGACGAGGAGGGCGGGGGACTCTCCGACTTCGTCACGTACGGGGTATCGGACGAGGTGGCGGAGGAGATCGGCCGCCGCCCCGACGGGCATCGGGGGCTGCTCGGTGCCCTGATCCACGACCCGGTGCCGCTGCGGCTGGCCGATCTGACGGCCGACCCGCGGTTCGCCGGATTTCCGCCGGGACACCCCTCGATGCGGACCTTCCTCGGTGTCCCCATCCGGGTGCAGGACGAGATCTTCGGCAATCTCTACCTGGCCGAGAAGGACGACGGCGCCGAGTTCAACGACTACGACCTGCACATGGTGCGGGTACTGGCCACGGAGGCCGGGATCGCCATCGGCAACGCCCGGCTGTACGAGGCGGCGCGCCAGCGCGAGCGCTGGATCGACGGGTCGGTCGCCGTGACCACCGCGCTGCTCTCCGGCGGGGACGCCGACGACGCGCTGTCCGTCGTAGCCGAACAGGCCCGCCGCCTCGCCGACTCGGCCGCCGGGATCGTGCTGCTGCCGACCGAGGACGGCGGCCTGGAGATCGTCGCCGTCTCCACGGACGACCCGGCCGCCTCGCTCGGGACGATCATCGAGCCCGAGAGCCCGGTGGTGGCGAAGCTGCTGAGCGGCGAGGCGGTCTTCGTGGACGATGCCGCCACCGACTTCCGCACGATCACCGAGCTGGCCAATCGTTTCGGCCCGAGCATGCTGCTGCCCCTGCACAGCGGCGGGCGGGTGCTGGGTGCGCTCGTCACCCCCCGCGCCCGTGGCGCCCGTCCGTTCACCGAGACGGAGCGGACCCTCGCCACCCAGTTCGCCTCCCAGGCCGCGCTCGCGCTGATGATGGCCGAGGCGCAGCGGGACCGGGAACGGCTCGCGGTCTACGAGGACCGGGACCGGATCGCCCGCGACCTGCACGACCTGGTCATCCAGCGGCTGTTCGCCACCGGGATGATGCTGGAGAGCGCCCAGCGCAGATCGGCCGAGACGGACGTGCAGACCGGTGTCGGCCGGGCGGTCGACGAACTGGACGTGACCATTCAGGAGATCCGCACCGCGATCTTCGCCCTTCAGCAGGAACCCGCCGAGGCGCCGTCGGGCCTGCGCACCCGCGTCCTGCGCGAGATCAACACGGCGGCGGTCCCCCTGGGCTTCAAGCCCTCGCACCGCTTCCTCGGCCCGGTCGACTCGCTGGTCGGCGAGCTGACCGGCAAGAACCTGATCGCGGCGCTGCGCGAGGCGCTGTCCAACGCCTTCCGGCACGCGGAGGCGTCGTTGATCGACGTGGTCGTCGACGCGACCGCCACGCTGCCCGACGGGAGGGACGCGGTGCGGCTGTCGGTCGCCGACGACGGGGTGGGCATCCCGGAGGGCGGCCGGCGCAGCGGGCTGCGGAACCTGGCGCGCCGGGCGGAGTCGCTCGGTGGCGCGAGCTGGTTCGGTCCCGGCCTCGGGCCGGACGGGGGCGGCGCGACCGTGGTGTGGGAGGTGCCCCTCTGAACTGCCGGGCGGTTCGGACCACCCGGCCCCCGGCGGTGGGAGGCGACGGGACACCGCGGTGGGACGCGACGGGATTCGGCAAGACACCGCGACGGGACGCGGCGGGTGTCAGCGCCTCGCGTCGGCCGTCCGGCGTTCGGCGATGATCCGCTCGATGACGACGGCGACGCCGTCCTCGCCGTTGGTGGCGGTCCGCCCGGAGGCGGCGGCGATCGCGGCCGGATGGGCGTTGCCCATCGCGTACGACGTGCCCGCCCAGCTGAGCATCTCCACGTCGTTGGGCATGTCCCCGAAGGCGACGACCTCGGCGGGCGATATGCCGCGCTCGGCGCAGCACAGCTCCAGCGTGCTGGCCTTGGACACCCCGGCGCCGCTGATCTCCAGCAGGGCCGTGGGACTGGACCGGGTGAAGGAGGCCAGGTTCCCGGCCGCCGCACGGGCCAGGGAGAGGAACTCGTCCGGGGACAGTTCGGTGTGGTGGGCGAGGAGCTTCAGCACGGGTGCGCCGGTGCCGGGCGTCTCCTCGTGCAGCAGCTTCTCGGCGACGGCGACCGTGGCGCCCGGGTCCAGGTGGAAGGGCGGGTAGGCCGGTTCGTAGTGGATGCCGGTGGACAGTTCGACGGCGAACGAGGTGCCGGGGACGGTGGTGCGCAGCGCGTGCACGGTGTCGAGCGCGACGGACCGCTCCAGCGAACGGACCTTGAGCAGCCTGCCACCGTCGTGCAGATCGGCGACCGCCGCGCCGTTCGCACAGATCGCCAGGCCGTGACCGTGGACGTGGTCGCTGACGACGTCCATCCAGCGGGCCGGGCGGCCGGTGACGAAGAAGACCTCGATGCCGACCTCCTCGGCGGCGGCGAGTGCGGCGACCGTACGGTCCGAAACCGTCTTGTCGTCACGCAGCAGAGTGCCGTCCAGATCGGTGGCGATCAGCCGGACAGAGGCAGGCGAAGGCGCTTCGGTAGCTGAGGTCACCCGTCCATTCTCGCGTACGAGGGTGCACGGGCGTGCAGAGGGGCGCGCATTTGAGGATGCGCGCCCCTGACCGGGGAACATGCCCCATGTATATGCCGGCGGGGCGGACGACCCCCGGACGAGTCCACCCCGTGCCGTGACCGGTGACGGTGCCCGTGCCGGGGCCGTCACCGGTGCCAGCGGCCTTTGCCGGTCGACGGTGCCGGCGCCGGTGGCATCACCGTTCACGACGGCCCTTGCCGACCGACGGCCGTGGTCAGTGGCCGAGCTGGGCCAGGCCCTCCGTGGCGATGCGCTCGAAGACCTTCTCGTCCGCCGCGAAGTCGGATTCCTGGACCGGCCAGTGGACGACGATCTCCGTGAAGCCCAGCGCGAAGTGGGTGCCCGCGAAGTCCACGAAGGCGTCGAAGGACTGCAGCGGGCGGTCCGGGGTGAAACCGGTGAGCAGGACCTTGTCCAGCTCGGCGACGTCCCGGCCGGTGGACTCGCAGGCCGCGCCCAGCTTGGTGAGCTGCCCGCGGATGGCCTCCACCGACTGCGCCGGGGTGCCCGTCTCGTACAGCTTCGGGTCGCCCGTGGTGACCCATGCCTGGCCGTACAGCGCGGCGAGTTTCATCCCGCGCGGGCCGGTGGCCGCCACCGCGAACGGCAGCCGGGGCCGCTGCACACAGCCGGGGATGTTCCGGGCCTCGTTCGCCGCGTAGAAGGGCCCCTCGTACGTCACCGAGGGCTCGCGCAGCAGCCGGTCCAGCAGCGGAACGAAGTCGTCGAAGTGGTCGGCCCGCTCGCGCGGCGTCCACGGCTCCTCGTCGCTCCGCCGCAGCGTCGTGGCGTCGAATCCGTTGCCGCCGGCACCGATGCCGAGGGTGACGCGTCCGCCGGAGACGTCGTCGAGGGTGATGAGGTCCTTGGCGAGCGTGACGGGGTGCCGGAAGTTGGGGGAGGTGACGAGAGTGCCCAGACGGATGTGCTCGGTCGCCGCCGCGGCGGCGGTGAGGGTCGGTACCGCGCCGAACCAGGGGCCGTCGCGGAAGGTTCGCCAGGACAGGTGGTCGTAGGTGTAGGCGGCGTGGAACCCGAGTTCCTCGGCGTGCCGCCAGACCTTGCGGCCCTCGCTCCAGCGGTGGATCGGCAGAATCACAGTGCTCAGACGCATGGCTACGACCATACGGACCGGGCTGTACGGAGCCGATGACGGCCGGGGCTCGTGCTGTCCGGTCGGCCGGGATCAGTCCTGGAAGCGCAGGAACTCGGGCGGCACGGCGGTGGTGAGCCAGACGCCGTTGGCGCTGACGCAGAAGATGTGGCCCGCCCGGTGCATCGCGCCGGCGTCCACGGACAGGATGACGGGACGGCCGCGCCGGGCGCCGACCCGGGTCGCGGTCTCGCGGTCGGGGGAGAGGTGGACGTGCGTGCGGTCCATGGGCCGCAGGCCCTCGCTGCGGATCGAGTCCAGCACCCGGCCCACCGTGCCGTGGTAGAGGTACGCGGGCGGTTCGGCCGGCGGCAGATCGAGATCGACGGGAACGGTGTGGCCCTGGCTGGCGCGTATGCGGCCGTTCTCGACAGCGAAGCGCTGCTTGTCGTTGGAGGCGACGACATGGTCGAGCTCGGCCCGGGTGAGGGGGAAGTTGTTGCGGGCCGTGGCGCGCAGCAGCTCGTCGATCGGCACCCATCCATTGGCGTCGAGCGTGATGCCGATCCGTTGCGGCTGGTGCCGCAGATGCTTGGAGAGGTACTTGGACACCTTGACGGTGCGTTTTTCGTCCATCCGGCCAGGGTGCCCGTCACCATTTTCCGGGTGCATCCGAATTTTGCGCCCGGTTTGCTCAAGTGATCCTCGTCCACAGGTTTGATCCACAGTCAACTTGAGTTATCCACAGAAGTATTGGCGATTCTGTGGACAAGTGAATTGAAAATCAACCACTTTGGTCAACTTATTGAGTTTCGATGTTGGATGAGGCAAGTGCGTCCAATGTCCTTGATTGCACCTCTCGTTCTGCGGCTGCTGCGATGAAGGCGGAGACGTTCTGCGCCCCAACCAGTCGTTGTACGGCGCTGATGGTCCCCGGGGGCAGTTCCACCCGGCGCGTTGTCACCGGAGGGGCCTCGGGGGTCAGCGGGGAGTCCGCGCCCAGGTGGTGATGCAGATGACGGGTCGCGAACAGGCGCATCGCACGCGCCAGTTCGGCGTCCACGGTCTGCTGGGCGAGCGGGCGCAGCCTGCGCACCATGGCGGCGGCCTCCGCCGCGTCCGAGTCGGTCGGCGGACGGTGGCCGAGGTAGCGCGCGAAGACATGCTCGGTGGTGAACTCAAGGAAGCGGGAGGCTATTTGCTCGACCTGGCCGCGAAGCTCCCGCAGATGACCGGAGATTGCGCTCAGCGGTACTCCAGCCGCGTACAACTCCACGGCCACGGCCAGCTCCTGGGGGCTCGGCACCAGGAATTCGTCGTCCCTGCCCGGGATCGGTTCGAGCACGCCGAGGTCCATCGCCTCGGCGACCGCCTCGGCGTCCGGTGTCCCGCCGAACATCTCGTTCAGCTCGGCCCGGGTGATCCGGTCGGCCCGCTCGTCCGTCCACGGGCCGTGCACCTCGGCGACGAGCCCGAGCACCCCGCCCAGCCCCCGGCCCGTGTCCCAGGCGTCCAGGAGCTCCTTGATGCTGGCCAGCGTGTAACCCCGGTCCAGCAGATCGGCGATCTGCCGGAGCCGGGCCAGGTGGGTGTCCCGGTACACATTGGCCCGGCCGCGCCGCTCCGGCGTCGGCAGCAGACCGCGGTCCTGGTAGGCGCGGATCGTGCGGACCGTGGCCCCGCTCGCGTGCGCCAGGTCCTCGATCCGGTACTCGGCGACGGCGGCCGGCCGGTCCGTCGTCGGTGACGGCTGCCCGGAGCCGCTCACAGCGGCGGCTTCAGCCGGGCGATCCCACGCAGCGCACCGGGACTGAACCGGGACAGGAGCCGTGCGCCGCGGGCCTCCGGCGTCACCGGCACGACGGCCTGGTTGCGCACCACCGCCTTGAGGATCGCGTCGGCGACCCGCTCCGGCGGGTAGTTGCGGAGCCCGTACAGCCGGCTGGTCCGCTTCTGCAGGCGCTTCTCCTCCGCCGCGTCGGCACCGGCGAAGTGCGTCGTCGCGGTGATGTTGGTGTTGACGATGCCGGGGCAGATGGCGCTGACCCCGATCGACCGATCGGCGAGCTCGGCCCGCAGGCACTCGCTGAGCATCAGCACGGCAGCCTTGGAGGTGCTGTACGCGGGCAACGCCCGGGAGGGCTGGTAGGCGGCGGCGGAGGCCGTGTTGACGATGTGGCCGCCCTGGCCGCGCTCGGCCATCTGCCGGCCGAAGATCCGGCAGCCGTGGATGACTCCCCACAGATTGACGTCGAGGACGTTCTTCCAGTCCTCGCTCGTGGTGTCCAGGAAGGAGCCGGACAGGCCGATCCCGGCGTTGTTGACCAGGACGTCGACGATGCCGTACTCGGCGGCCACCTTCTCGGCGAGCTTCTCCATCGCCTGCTCGTCGCTGACGTCCACGGCTTCGCCCCAGGCGGCCGGGGAGCCGATCAGCCGGGCCATCTCGGCGGTCCGGGCCGCCCCCTCCGCGTCCCGGTCCACGGCCACCACCCGGGCACCCGCCTCGGCGAACGCGAAGGCGGTGGCACGGCCGATGCCGCCGGCCGCCCCCGTCACGAGGACCAGCTGTCCCCCGAACCTGTCCGCGTACGCCCCGGACGGCGCGGTGTCCTGCACCGGCCGGCCGTCCTCCTTGGCGGCCTCGTTGGCGGCGACGAACTCGTTGATCCAGGAGGCGAGCCGGTCGGGCCTGGTGCGCGGCACCCAGTGCTTGCCGGCGAGCGACCTGCGCACCAACTGCGGAGCCCACAGCTCCAGTTGGTCGTACAGCTTCTCCGACAGGAAGATGTCCCCGGTGGGCGTGATCAGCTGGACCGGTACGTGCGCGTAGGCGTCCGTACGCGGCCGGCTCAGCCGGGCACGGACGTTGTCCCGGTAGAGCCAGGCGCCGTGCGCCGCGTCATCGGGCAGCGAGGAGGTCGGGTAGTCGCCCGCGGGCACCTTCTCCATCCGCTGGAGCACTCGCGGCCACCGCTTGCCGAGCGGTCCGCGCCAGGCGAGCTCGGGCAGCACCGGGGTGTGCAGCATGTAGACGTACCAGGACTTGGCGCCCTGGCCGAGCAGCTGGCCGACCCGGCGCGGGGTGGGCCGGGACATCCGCTGCTTGATCCAGTGCCCGAAGTGGTCCAGGGAAGGCCCGGACATCGAGGTGAACGAGGCGATCCGGCCCTCGGTCCGCTCGACCGTGACGAATTCCCACGACTGGACCGACCCCCAGTCGTGCCCCACCAGGTGCACCGGACGGTCCGGGCTCACCGCGTCGACGACGGCCAGGAAGTCGTCGGTGAGCTTCTCCAGGGTGAAGCCGCCGCGCAGCGGCTTCGGGGCGGTGGACCGGCCGTGCCCGCGCACGTCGTACAGCACGACGTGCCACCGGTCGGCCAGCTGCTTCGCCACCTCCGTCCAGACCTCCTTGCTGTCCGGATAGCCGTGCACGAGCACGACCGTCGGCCGCGCCGCGTCCCCCAGCTCGACCACGCACAGCTCGATGCCGCCCGTACGCACCCGGCGCTCGCGCGCCCCCGGCAGATCCAGCAGGCTCATGCCGCCACCCTTTCCTCGGCCCAGCGCCGCACGTGCGGCAGGTCGTCGTCCAGCCAGAAGGCGCTCTGCTCGGGGTCCTTGGAGTCGGTGACCACCAGGATCTCCTCGAACTTGGCACCCGTACCGCGGAACCCGAGATGGGGCTCGACGGCCCACAGCCCCGGCTGCGGCGGATGGTCGGAGAAGCGGTACGGGCTCCACAGCGGCGACCAGCCCTCCCGGTGCCCGTGCAGCGCGTCGCTCATCAGCCCCTTGAGGGACTGGGCGCCGAAGCCGAACACATGCGGGGACCAGCGCCGCTCGCTCACCCGGTCGACCTTGTGGGCGATGACGCCGAACGGATACGCGCGATGCCTGTTGGCGTACCCCTGCCTGATCATCAGGCGCTCGACGTCCTCGTAGATCTCGCGCAGCGGGCGCCGCTCGCGCACCTCGCGCAGGATCAGCTCGCGGTGGTCCTCCAGGTCGGCCAGGAGCCGGTCGTGCAGGGGATTGAGCCCGAGGCAGCCGGAGTAGCCGATGTCCGCCGTGAAGCCCTTGTACACCGGGGCCATGTCGAGGATGAACGGCATCCCCGGCTCCAGCCTCCGGTTGCTCGGGAAGAACTGCAGCGGCACCTTGAACCCGGCGAACGCCGTACGGTCGCCGAACCAGGCGAAGGGGAGGTGGAACCAGTCCCGAACCCCGCGCTCGCGCAGCCAGTCGCGCTGCATGCGGGCCGCCTCGCGCTCGGTCACCCCCGGCCGCAGCCGGCCGGCGACCGCTTCCGCGCAGGCGTACGCGAGCCGCTGGACTTCTCTGAACCCCTCCAGCTCCGGGGCTCGTTGGTCCTTCACTGCCGAGGCCATGCCACCGTCCGTTCCCTGACGTGTGCGGTACGTGTCCGTAACGTGACACTGATGAATGTGACAATGCTCGGCGGCTACGTCAAGAGGCGTGCGGAGACCTGTGGACAACTTCGGGGGAAGGGCGAGCCGTCGCAGCTCCCACCACCGCCTCCACCACCGGCCCCCACCACCGGCCGACCGACGGTGTCATCCCTCGTGGTGTCCCCCTACGGGTCCGTACACCTGGAGTCGGATGCCGATCCAGCCGCCAGGGCTGACGACCGATGTGGCCCACACCACTACTTTCGAATGCGTGACTGTTGTGATCGCAACCGAAAGCCTGAGCAAGCGGTTCCCCCGGGTGACCGCGCTTGACCGGCTCTCCCTGGACATCGGGCCCGGCGTGACCGGCCTGGTGGGTTCCAACGGGGCCGGCAAGTCCACACTGATCAAGATCCTGCTGGGTCTGTCCCCCGCCACCGAGGGCCGGGCCGCGGTGCTCGGGCTCGACGTCGCCACCCATGGCGCCGCCATTCGGGAACGGGTCGGCTACATGCCCGAGCACGACTGCCTGCCGCCGGACGTCTCGGCCACCGAGTTCGTCGTCCACATGGCGCGGATGTCCGGACTGCCGCCGACGGCGGCACGCGAACGCACCGCCGACACGCTGCGCCACGTCGGCCTGTACGAGGAGCGCTACCGCCCCATCGGGGGCTACTCGACCGGCATGAAGCAGCGCGTCAAGCTGGCCCAGGCACTGGTCCACGACCCGCAGCTGGTCCTGCTGGACGAACCGACCAACGGCCTGGACCCGGTCGGCCGGGACGAGATGCTCGGGCTGATCCGCCGCGTCCACAGCGACTTCGGCATCTCGGTCCTGGTCACCTCGCACCTCCTGGGCGAACTGGAACGCACCTGCGACCACGTCGTCGTCATCGACGGCGGCACCCTGCTGCGCTCCAGCTCCACCAGCGACTTCACCCAGACCACCACGACCCTCGCGGTCGAGGTCACCGACAGCGACACCCACCCGGACGGCACCGACGCGCTGCGCCGGACCCTCACCGGGGCGGGCGTGAAGCTGATCGGCCACGACGGTCTGGACGCCCAGGGGCTGCCCGGCGCGGGCCACATCCTGCTGGTCGAGGCGACCGGCGAGGAGACGTACGACATCGTGCGCGACAGCGTCGCCGGGCTCGGGCTCGGCCTCGTGCGGATGGAGCAGCGGCGGCACCACATCGCCGAGGTCTTCCGTGCCGACGAGACACCGCAGGCCGCGTCCACGGCCGCCGACGCCACGAGGCAGAAGGGGGAGCGGCCGTGACGAGCACCGAACACGGGACCGTGACCGGGAGCGACGCCTCCCGCATCCACAACATCGGCTACCGCTCCTACGACGGCCCCCGGCTGGGCCGCGGCTACGCGCGGCGCTCCCTCTACTCGCAGTCCCTGCGGGGCGCCTTCGGGCTCGGCCGGTCCGCCAAGTCCAAGGTGCTGCCGATGCTGCTCCTCGGCGTGATGTGCATGGTCTCGGCGATCATCGTCGCCGTCGCCATCGCCACCCCGGGGACGACGGCGCTGCCGATCAAGTACACGGCGTTCGCGATCTACCTCCAGGCCGTCATCGGCCTCTTCCTCGCCGCGCAGGCGCCGCAGTCGGTCTCCAGGGACCTGCGGTTCAGGAGCGTGCCGCTGTACTTCTCGCGGCCGATCGAGCGCGTCGACTACGTCGTCGCCAAACTCGCGGCGATGGCGTCCGCGCTCTTCGTCCTCACCGGGGCACCGCTCGTCATCCTCTACGCGGGCGCGCTGCTCGGGAAGTTCGACTTCGCCGACCAGACCAAGGGGTTCGGACAGGGGATGGTTTCGGTGGCGCTGCTCTCCGTGCTCTTCGCCGCACTGGGGCTGGTGATGGCGGCGTTGACGCCGCGTCGCGGCTTCGGCGTCGCTGCGGTGATCGCCGTGCTGACCATCTCCTACGGAGCGGTCTCCACGGTCCAGGTCATCGCCTGGGAGACGGGCTCCGCCGGGGCCGTCGAGTGGCTGGGGCTCTTCTCCCCCATCACGCTGATCGACGGTCTGCAGACCGCCTTCCTCGGCGCGAACTCGGCCTTCCCCGGAGGGGAAGGCCCGGGAGCCGGGGTCGGGATGGTCTATCTGATCGTTGTTCTCGCGCTCGTCGCCGGCTCGTACGCCGCACTGATGCGCCGCTACCGGAAGGTCGGGCTGTGACCACCATCGAGATCGACCACACCTCGCGCTGGTTCGGCAACGTGGTCGCCGTCAACGACGTGAGCATGACGGTGGGTCCGGGCGTCACCGGGCTGCTCGGGCCCAACGGCGCGGGGAAGTCCACGCTGATCAACATGATGGCCGGATTTCTCGCCCCGTCGACCGGCACGGTCGCGCTCGACGGCAGGCCGATCTGGCGCAACGAGGCGGTCTACACCGAGATCGGGATCGTGCCGGAACGGGAGGCGATGTACGACTTCCTGACCGGCCGCGAGTTCGTCGTCACCAACGCGGAACTCCAGGGGCTCGGCGACGCGGAGGCGCGGAAGGCGCTGGCCACGGTCGAGATGGAGTACGCGCAGGACCGCAAGATCTCCACGTACAGCAAGGGCATGCGCCAGCGCGTGAAGATGGCGTCCGCCCTGGTCCACGAACCGTCGGTGCTGCTGCTCGACGAGCCGTTCAACGGCATGGACCCGCGCCAGCGGATGCAGCTGATGGAACTGCTGCGACGCATGGGGGCCGAGGGCCGTACGGTGCTCTTCTCCTCCCACATCCTCGAAGAGGTCGAACAGCTCGCCTCGCACATCGAGGTGATCGTGGCGGGACGGCACGCGGCGTCCGGCGACTTCCGGAAGATCCGCCGTCTGATGACGGACCGCCCGCACCGCTACCTCGTACGTTCCAGCGACGACCGGGCCCTGGCCGCCGCGCTGATCGCCGACCCGTCGACGGCCGGCATCGAGGTGGACCTGGGCGAACGGGCCCTGCGCATCCAGGCGGTCGACTTCGGGCGGTTCACCGAGCTGCTGCCGAAGGTCGCGCGGGAACACGGAATTCGCCTTCTGACCGTTTCGCCGTCCGACGAGTCCCTCGAATCGGTCTTTTCCTATCTCGTAGCGGCCTGAGTAGTGGCCTGAAAGGAGCTGTGAAGCGTCATGTACGACCCCACAGTCGCCCGGCTCACCTACCGGGCCCTGCTCGGCCGGCGCCGGGCCGCCATCCTGTTCGTCCTGCCGGCCCTGCTGCTGGTCATCGCCGGTGCGGTACGGATGTTCGCCGGGGCCGACGACCAGATCGCCTCGGACGTGCTGGGCGGCTTCGCCATCGCCACGATGGTGCCGCTGATCGGGGTGATCGCCGGGACCGGGTCGATCGGCCCCGAGATCGACGACGGATCGATCGTCTACCTGCTGGCCAAACCGGTGAAGCGGCCGACGATCATCTTCACCAAGCTGATCGTCTCCATCGCCGTGACGATGGTCTTCTCCGCGGTGCCCACCCTGATCGCCGGACTGATCCTCAACGGCAACGGCCAGCAGATCGCGGTGGCCTACACCATCGCGGCCCTGGTCGCCTCGATCGCGTACAGCGCGCTGTTCCTGCTGCTGGGCACCGTCAGCCGGCACGCGGTCGTCTTCGGCCTCGTCTACGCGCTGGTGTGGGAGGCGCTGTTCGGCTCCCTGGTGCCCGGCGCGCGCACGCTCAGCGTCCAGCAGTGGTCCCTCGCGGTCGCCGAGAAGGTCGGCGGCTCGGGCGCGATCACCTCGGACGTCGGGCTGCCGACCGGGACGATCCTGCTGGTGGCGGTCACGGTGGTGGCCACCTGGTACGCGGGCCAGAAACTGCGCACGCTGAAGCTGGCGGGCGAGGAGTGATCCGGGGCTGACGGGCGGCAGGACGGGGCCTGCGGGGCCTCGGGGTCCGCAGAGTCTGAGGGGGCTCGGGTCCGCGAGGGGCGGGGCCTCCGGCACGGGGCTCCTGCGGCCGTCGTCCTGTGTTGCTTGCCAGGCCACTTCGACCACTGCCTCCCCACCCGTCACCTCACTCACCAACCCTCGCCCTCCGGGCGGGGGTTGGCCCGTTTCGAGGGCTATCCGTTTCGGACAACCGTCGGTCGTACGCGTGACTGCGGGGTTGCCGGTTCGTTGGCCGGGGTGCGTGGAGGCAACTGGAATCCGTGGCGACCTGGCTTTCGTGAAACAAGGGATTGCCGATGCCGGTGCGGGAGAACCCGCCGGGTCGGTCATTGAGTGAGTGGCAACCGTGAGCGTCCTCCACCCTCGGGCCCGGGACAGGGCTGCCCATCGTCGCTCACGGCTGAAAGGCATGTCCATGCCAGCAGAAGTCGCCCTGCTCGAATCACGTGCGCTGCGCGTCGAACGGATGGGGCGCGTCGACATCCTCGACAAGGTGAAGAGCCTTGTCATGCTCCCGGACGGAATTCACCTTCGCACAGAGGACGTGGCGCGGTACTCCGAAGTATCCACAACCACTGTCAGGAGGCTCACCGACCGCCATCGGGGCGAGCTCACGGAAAACGGAATGTGTGTGCTCCGAGGTGCTGAGCTGCAGTCTTTCCATAGCGACATGATGTCGCTATGGGTGGGTGAGGCGCCGGAAAGTTATCCACAGGCAGCGTCCCGGCTCAGGGTCTGCACCCGCAGGACCGTCCTCAACGTTGCGATGCTTCTTCGCGACAGCGACATCGCACGCTGTGTGCGGACCTACCTGCTGGACGCCGAGCGGGAGCTGCGCGCGGGCTATGCCTCGCTCGAACACCGGGTCACCCGGGTCGAGAGCTGCCTCGCCGGGGTCGGCAGCGCGCTGCGGGAGCTCGGGCCGGTCCTCGACCGGATGTCGCACCGGCTCGACAGCCTCGACCGGAGGCTGGACGCCACGCATCAGGTCGTCGGAGCCATGAGCGTGCGGCTGGGACACGTCTCGGAGGACATCGTCCGCCTCGACGGCAGGATGGACGAACTCGCCCGCAACCTGAAGGACCTGCACCGTCGCGGCAACAAGCAGCGCTGATCCGAAGGGGGTTCGCGGTCCTTCGGTACTGCCTGGAGAACGGGTGGTACCGAAGGACCGCCCGGGGCACGGTGGTTGACGGGGCACGCGCCGAAATCCCGTACGGCGTGGACGGTCGGGTGCCGCACTCCGGACGCTGGGGCGCGTTTCGAAAGTGGCGTCGTCCGCCCGGACGTTCCCGGCCGGGCGGGACTTTCGAAACACGCCCTAGAGCAGCCGCTCCAGGACCGCGGCGATGCCGTCGTCCTCGTTGGACGTGGTGACCTCCTGGGCCACGGCCTTCAGGTCCTCGTGGGCGTTGGCCATCGCCACGCCCCGCTGCGCCCAGGCGAACATCGGGATGTCGTTCGGCATGTCGCCGAAGGCCAGGGTGTCCGCGGCCTTCACGCCCAGCCGCCGCGCGGCCAGTGAGAGCCCGGTCGCCTTGCTCAGCCCCAGCGGGAGGATCTCCACCACGCCGGGACCGGCCATGACCACGTCGACCAGGTTGCCGACGGCCGCCCGCGCGGCCTTCGCCAGTGCGTCGTCGTCGAGGTCGGGATGCTGGATGTAGACCTTGTTCAGGGGCGCGGACCACATCTCGGTGGCGTCGTCCACGAAGACGGCCGGAAGCGGTCCGTCCTGCACGCGGTACCCGGGGCCGACCAGCACCTCGCCGTCGAGCCCGTCACGGCTCGCCGCCAGTGCCAGCGGCCCGACCTCGGCCTCGACCTTGGACAGCGCGAGACCGGCGAGCTGCCGGTCCAGCGTCAGCGAGGTCAGCAGCCTGCGCTCGCCCGCGTGGTAGACCTGGGCGCCCTGGCCGCAGACCGCGAGCCCCTCGTACCCCAGGTCCTCCAGGATGTGCCGGGTCCAGGGGACCGAGCGGCCGGTGACGATGATGTGCGCGGCACCGGCCGCGGCGACCGCGGCCAGAGCCGCACGGGTGCGCTCGGAGACCGTGTCGTCGTCGCGCAGCAGAGTGCCGTCGAGATCGGTCGCGACGAGTTTGTACGGGAAGGTCACTGGGCGACCGGCTCCAGTACCTCGCGCCCGCCCAGGTACGGCCGGAGCACCTCGGGCACCCGTACCGAGCCGTCGGCCAGCTGGTGGTTCTCCAGGATCGCCACGATCGTGCGCGGGACGGCGCAGAGCGTGCCGTTCAGCGTGGCCAGCGGCTGGAGGACCTTCTTGCCGTCGCGGGTGTCGCGCATCCGGACGGACAGGCGGCGGGCCTGGAAGCCGTTGCAGTTCGACGCGGACGTCAGCTCGCGGTACTTGCCCTGCGTCGGGATCCACGCCTCGCAGTCGAACTTCCGGGCGGCCGAGGCCCCCAGGTCGCCGGTGGCGACGTCGATCACCTGGAAGGGCAGCTCAAGAGCGGTGAGCCACTGCTTCTCCCACTCCAGGAGCCTGCGGTGCTCCGCCTCGGCGTCCGCCGGGTCGACGTACGAGAACATCTCGACCTTGTCGAACTGGTGGACGCGGAAGATGCCCCGGGTGTCCTTGCCGTACGTGCCGGCCTCGCGCCGGTAGCACGGCGAGAAGCCCGCGTACCGCAGCGGCAGCTTCTCGGCGTCGATGATCTCGTCCATGTGGTAGGCGGCGAGCGGGACCTCGGAGGTGCCGACCAGGTAGTAGTCGTCCTTCTCCAGGTGGTACACGTTCTCCGCGGCCTGGCCGAGGAAGCCGGTGCCCTCCATGGCGCGCGGACGGACCAGAGCCGGGGTCAGCATCGGGACGAAGCCGGCCTCGGTGGCCTGCGCGATCGCCGCGTTGACGAGGGCGAGCTCCAGCAGCGCGCCGACACCCGTCAGGTAGTAGAAGCGCGAACCGGAGACCTTGGCGCCCCGCTCCATGTCGATGGCGCCGAGCTTCTCGCCGAGCTCCAGGTGGTCCCTGGGCTCGAAGCCCTCGGCCCCGAAGTCACGGATCGTGCCGTGCGTCTCCAGGACGACGAAGTCCTCCTCGCCGCCGACCGGCACGTCCTCGTGGACGATGTTGCCGATCTGCAGCATCAGGCTCTTGGCCTCGGCGTCGGCCTCGTCCTGGGCCGCGTCGGCGGCCTTGACGTCGGCCTTCAGCTGCTCGGCCCGCTTGAGCAGCTCGGCGCGCTCCTCGGGCGATGCCTTGGGGATGAGCTTGCCGAGCGACTTCTGCTCGGAGCGGAGTTCGTCGAAGCGGACACCGGACGACCTGCGCCGCTCGTCGGCGGAGAGAAGGGCGTCGACGAGGCCGACGTCCTCTCCACGGGCGCGCTGGGAGGCGCGAACACGGTCGGGGTCCTCACGGAGCAGGCGAAGGTCAATCACCCCTCCAGGCTACCGGTGCGCGCTTCCCCAGCTCGAACCGATATCGCCAAGCGTGTCACTTTGCCCTAATTGACCGAATTGGTAATTCTGGAGGGGATTGCACAGCTGGCGCCGGTCTCTCCCGTCAATAAAAAGAGCACATTCGTCTGAATGGGGCAGAAGCTCTGCCCGCCTTGACGTACCGCCCTTGCGCGGAAGGGAAGTTGGCAGTCGGTTGTCCACAGGTGTTGAGGCTTCCGAAAGTTATCCACAGGCTGTGTGGGTAATCTGTGGAAGTCGGAATGGCTCATTCCGGAAAGGGTGTGGCGGCTCGTATATTTTCCGCTCAAACCCGCTTCATACGCTCGTTCGGGTGGGAATTCGCCGCGTGGAGGCGTCGATCGGGTGGTTGATGTGATGGCGGGCGGCCGGAGTGGGCCGTCGACCTGTGGATGGATCTGGGGCGACTGGGGTGATATGTCGACCATGTCGCACGAGGGTGTCGACTTGTCCCCAGGTGGAGAGCCGTTCCTGTGGATAACTCTGTGGATTACGAAAAGTGGTTCGTCGTATCGACGTCGAGGGTGGGCGGGACCGCGACGCGAGGAGCGTCGGCACCGAGCAGACTCCGGCGGCACCGAGCCGGCTCCGTCAGCCCCGGCCGTCCATGTTCCGGGTCAGCCAGTCGGAGGCGTCCATGAACTCCGCGTCCGACGTACCGGCCCGCAGCGGTCGTACGTCCTCGGGGCTCACCCCCGCCCGCGGATACGAACCCAGGAACCGCACCTTCGGGCAGATCCGCTTCAGCCCCATCAGCGCCTCGCCGACCCGGCGGTCCGCGATGTGCCCCTCGGCGTCCACCGCGAAGCAGTAGTTCCCGATGCCCGCCCCCGTCGGCCGCGACTGGATCAGCATCAGGTTCACCCCGCGCACCGTGAACTCCTGGAGCAGTTCGAGCAGCGCACCGGGGTGGTCCTCGCCCAGCCAGATGACCACCGACGTCTTGTCCGCGCCCGTCGGCGCCGCCGGACGGGCCGGGCGGCCGACCAGGACGAAGCGCGTCTGCGCGTTCGCCGCGTCGTGAATCTCCGTCACCAGCGGTTCGAGCCCGTAGGTCGCCGCCGCGAACTCGCCGGCGAAGGCGGCGTCGTACCGGCCCTCCTGCACCAGTCGGGCGCCGTCCGCGTTGGAGGCCGCCGACTCCCACCCGGCCTCCGGGAGATGGGCGGCCATCCAGTTGCGCACCTGCGGCTGGGCGGCCGGGTGCGCGGTGACCGTCTTGATGTCGGACAGCTGGGTACCGGGCCGCACCAGCAGCGCGAAGCTGATGGAGAGCAGCACCTCGCGGTAGATCATCAGCGGTTCGCCGGTGGTCAGCTCGTCGAGCGTCGCGGTGATGCCGCCCTCGACGGAGTTCTCGATCGGTACGAGCGCTGCCGCGGCGGCACCGTTGCGCACCGCGTCCAGGGCCGCCGGAACCGAGACCATCGGGACGAGTTCGCGGGTGGCGGCTTCCGGGAGCGTACGGAGAGCGACCTCGGTGAAGGTTCCTTCGGGGCCGAGATAGGCGTAGCGCGTGGCGGACATACGGTCACCCTAATGCGCCCCGTCGGCTCAGGACTCCAGGAGCCGTTGCCCCACGTACTCCCCGTCCGCCGCACCGCCCGGCACCGCGAACAGCCCGCTGGCCTCGTGCCGGACGAACGGCGAAAGGGCGTCGCCCCGGTCCAGCTTCCGCTGCACCGGAACGAACCCGCGCAACGGATCCGCCTGCCAGCAGATGAACAGCAGCCCGGCGTCCGGAGTGCCGTCGGCCGAGATGCCGTCGTGGTACGAGAAGGGGCGCCGCAGCATGGCCGCGCCGCTGTTCTTCTCGGGGGAGGAGATCCGGGCGTGGGCGTTGTCCGGGATCAGGAGCCTGCCGTCGGAGCCGGCCTTTTCGAGGTCCATCGGGGTGGTCTCGGTGCCGCCGCTCAGCGGGGCGCCGTCCTTCTTGCGGCGCCCTATGACCCGCTCCTGGTGCTCCACCGGGAGCTTCTCCCAGTCGTCGAGCAGCATCCTGATCCGGCGCACGACCGCGTACGAGCCGCCCGCGAGCCAGTCGTACTTCGCGGCGGTCCCACCGGGCACGAAGACGCGCCGGCCGAAGTCGCTCTCGGTCGGCTTCGGGTTGCCGGTGCCGTCGACCTGGCCCATCAGATTGCGGGCGGTCATCGGTCGCGCGGTGGCGCCGGGGGTGCGGTTGAAACCGTTCATCTGCCAGCGGACCCGGGCGGCGGGGGCGGCCTCCTTCTGCACGGCGCGCAGGGCGTGGAAGGCGACGAGCGCGTCGTCCGCACCGATCTGGACCCAGAGATCGCCCTCGGAGCGCTTGGCATCGAGGTGGTCGGAGGAGAAGGGCGGCAGCGGATCGAGCCCCGGCGGCCGACGGTCGGCCAGGTCCGTGCGCTCGAAGAAGGTCCGGCCGAAGCCGAAGGTGACGGTCAGCGAGGACGGTCCGGCGTCCAGCGCGATCCCGGTGTCATGGGCGGGGCCCTCCGCCGCGCCTCCGGCGGGCTCGCCCGCCATCAGCCGCCGGGCCGTGTCCGACCACCGGCGCATCAGGGCGATCGCTTCCTTCCGCCCGGCGCCCGGGACCAGGTCGAAGGCAACGAGATGGCCGCGCGCCTGAAGCGGAGTGGTGATCCCCGGTTGATGTTTCCCGTGAAACATCACTTCGGTGGAGCCGACCGCGGTCAGCGCGGTCGGCTCGTCGGGCCTGGTCGCCGCGTAGCCCGTCGCCCCGCCCGCCGCGCCCAGCACGAGCCCGGTCGCCCCGGCCGCGCCCGCGCTGCCGAGCAGCCGCCGCCGGGAGATGGCACCGCCGCCGCGTGTCCCGGCGTCCCCGTCCGCACGGTTGCCGCCGCCTCCGCTCCCGCGGCTGTCGGCGTCCCGGCCTCCGGTCCTGC
The DNA here is from genome assembly GCF_053596315.1 of Streptomyces sp. NPDC001732. Classification (NCBI taxonomy): domain Bacteria; kingdom Bacillati; phylum Actinomycetota; class Actinomycetes; order Kitasatosporales; family Streptomycetaceae; genus Streptomyces; species Streptomyces sp. NPDC001732. Next base: position 30,517 of record NZ_JBSFFY010000014.1, on the reverse strand, counting down.
GGTTGTCGGAGTCCTCGCCTCGGGCCCTGCGACTGTCGGCGGGGTTCTTCCTGCTGCCGTTTCCGCTGTTCCTGCTGTTTCCGCTGTTTCTGCTCACGATCCTGCTCAGCCGATCTTCATGTTCTTGTCGACGGTCGTCTGATCGATGTCCGACGTACGGACGGTCACCGAGACCTTCCAGTCACCCGCCATCGGGATCTGGACGCCGCTGGAGGCCCAGTGGCCCTCGGCGAGCCGGTCGGGAAGGACGGGGAGCGGGCCGATGTCCTTGGACTCCAGGGTGAAGGCGACCTTCAGCTCGGGGACGTCCATGGGTTTCCCGTCGGTGCCGTCGATCCAGATGTGGAGTTCGTTGGCGCCGGTGCGGGCGGGATCGATGTCCATCCGCACCTTCCCCTTGCCGTTCTCGCCGCCCGTGTCGAAGGGCAGCGTCAGGTTGACCGGGCCCGCGGAGGCCGGGGCGGCCGCCGCCGTGGACGCGCGGGCCGCCTCCTCGGTACGGGCGGGCTCGGTCGAGGTCAGCACGGTCGTCACCGCCAACAGCGCCACCGCGACCCCGACTTCCGCCAGCACCGAACGGCGGAGCCCGGACCGCTCCGGGTCGGCGTCGCGGATCCGCTTCTTCCTGGCGGTGGCCACGGCGGCCTGCTGCCGGGCGAGTTGGGCCGCCCGCACGGGGTCCTCCACCCCGCCCGCCGCCGAGCCCGCGTCCCCGCCCGCCTCGGCCACATCGCTCTTCTCGACCTCGGCCTTCGCGTCGGCGCCACCCGCCCCGGTTCCGTCCGTCCCGGTTTCGCCTGCCCCGGTTTCGTCCGCCGCCGTCCCGCTCGTGATCAGCCGCGCCGTCCAGCGCCGCGAGAACCAGGCGATCGCGACGAGGGCGGCGACGAGCCCCACCTTCACGAGCAGCAGCTGCCCGTACGTGGTGCCGGTGAGGGCGGACCAGGTGCCGACCTGGCGCCAGGACTGGTAGATCCCGGTCGCGGTGAGCACGAGCACGCTGCCGAACGCGACGTGGGAGAAGCGCCGTACGGCCGTCGCGCCGATGTCGGGCGTCCGGTGGAGCGCCACCAGCAGGGCGACGAGACCGCCCAGCCAGGCGGCGACCGCCAGCAGGTGGAGCACGTCGACCGGCATGGCGATGCCGGGCTGGAGACCGGCCGAGGCGTGCTCGGCGAGCGACCAGGTCCCGGCGATGCCCGCCGCGATCACCGTGCCGCCGATGACCAGCCCGAAGGTGAGGTCCTTCTTCTCGCGCTCGTCCTCGCGCTTCGCGTACGCCCCGAACAGCACGGCGACGAAGAGCGCGGAGGCGCCGAGCAGCAGCAGCCGGGAGACGAGCGCCGCACCGGGCTTGGTGTCGAGGACGGCCTTCAGACCGTCGAGGTCGAAGGCGTCCGCGAGCTTCCCGGAACCGGTGTACGGGTTGCGCAGGAGCAGCATGGCCAGGGTGGCGACGGTGAGGGTCAGCCAGCCGTGCGCGACCAGACGCTGCAGGGGACGTGCGCCCGCCCCGCGCCGCCAGCAGGCGAGCACGAAGGCGGCGCCGCCGGCCAGCAGGATGAAACCGGCGTACGCGGCGTAGCGCGCGATGTCGTAGAGGACGCCGACGAGGCCGCCCCCTGCCTGGTCCGTCGGGAGCGCGACGGTGGTCTTCGAGGGCGCCCCGATGGAGAAGGTGAAGGCGCCGGAGACGGGGTGGCTGTCCGCGGACACGGCCTGCCAGGCGACGGTGTACGTGCCGTCGGGCAGCCCGGAGTGCAGCGGGACGCCGTACTTCACGACGGAGCCGTTCCCCAGATCACGCGGAGCGGCGCCGGTGTCGGCGCGTTTGCCGTCGGGGTCCAGGATCCGGACGGAGTCGTCGCCGAGAGCGACCTGCTCCGAGAAGGTGAGCGTGACCTCCTTGGGAGCGGCGGCGACCACCGCCCCGTCCTGCGGGTCGCTCCCGGTGAGCGCGGCGTGCGCGGACACGGGGCCGGCGCCGCCCAGCAGCAGGGCGAGCACCGCGCCGACGAGGGCGGCGAGGAGCGCGGCCGTGGCGAGCGGGCGGCGTACGGCGGGAGTGGACGGGGAAGGCCCGAAGCGCGGGGCGGTGGCTGTCATGGCGAGTCAGTGCCTCACTGCTTCTTCGGGTTGTAGGTGGTCTCCTTCACGGGAAGGTCGACCTTGATCGGGTCGGCCTTCTCGAAGTGCAGCTCTATGGACACCTTCTCGCCCTGCTTGGGCCGCTGCTTGAGCTTCATGAACATGATGTGGTTCCCGCCGCGCTCCAGGTCCAGTTCGCCGCCCGCGGGCACGTCGAAGGACGTCACCATGCGCATGGCCTGGTTCTTCGTCTCGTGGATCGTGACGTCGTCCGAGAGCGGGCTGGTGACGGAGATGAGCCGGTCGGACGTCTCGCCGTCGTTCTTCACGACGAGGAAGCCGGCCGCCATGTCGCCGACGGGCTGCGGCATGAACGCGCCGCTCACCTTCAGTCGGGGCGCGCCGTCCGACGCGGAGCATCCCGCCAGTGCCGACCCGGTGGTGAGGGCGAGGACGCAGGCGAGGGCGGTGCGGCGGTTCACGGCTTCTCCCCCTTGACGATCTTGGGGAGGTCCTTGGTGTAGTCGTCGGGCGAGGTGTCCTCGCTGTAGACGAGGTAGCCCTTGTCGGTCTTCGGGGAGAAGGCGATGACCTGGGAGCCGTGCATCGAGACGACGGTGCCGTCCTTCTCCTTCTTCGGCGCGTCGATGCCGATGCCGATCTGGCGGGCGCCCGCCTGGATGGCGGGGAAGTCGCCGGTGAGGCCGATGAAGGAGGGGTCCTGGGCCTTGAGCCAGCTGCCGAGCGAGGACGGGGTGTCCCGCTCGGGGTCGGTGGTCACGAAGACGACCTGGAGCTCGTCCTGGTCGGCCTCGGGCAGCGCCTTCTTGGCGATGGCGATGTTGCTCATGATGAGCGGGCAGACGTCGGGGCAGTTGGTGTAGCCGAAGTAGATCAGCGTCGGCTTGCCCTTGGTCCGCTCGCGGAGGTCGTACTTCTTGCCGTGGGTGTCGGTGAGGACCAGATTCGGCTTGGTGAACGGCTGGTCGAGGACGGTCGCGGCCTTGGTCTTCGCCTGGACCGACACGTCGGCGACGGGCTTCTCGGCGTTGTCGTCGCCGCTGCCGCAGGCGGACAGGGTGAGCGCGGCCACGGCGGCGAACGCCGCGGCCAGCACCGTTTTCTTACGCATGGGGCTACGCATGGAGCACTGGTTCCTGGGGGTCGGTGGGACGGGTGGGGCTCGGGGGAGCCCGGAGCCCCGGCTGGTGCGAGGCTCCGGACAAGGTGGGCCCCGGCTGGTGCGGGGCTCCGTACGGTGTGGGGCTCCGGCTGGTGCGGAGCCCCGGATCAGGCGGTGCGGCGGCGGCCGGCGAGGACGCCGAAGGCCACCCCGGCGATACCGATGACGATGCCGACGACGCCGAGGACACGGGCCGTGGTGTCGCTGGAGGACGCCTCCGGGGCAGCCGCGGTCTGCTTGCCGGCCGCCTGGTCGGCGTCGGCGTTCTTGTGGTCGGCGGACGCGCCGTGTTCACCGCCGGTCGCTTCGGACAGGGCGAGGACGGGGGCCGGGGACTCGGGCTCGTCGGCGCCTTCCTTCTGCTCCTCGATCCAGCGGACGACCTCCTTGTTGTCGTACGTCTGGATGGCCTTGAACACCAACTGGTCGGTGTCCTCGGGGAGCTGGCCGACGGAGAGCGGGAACTGCTGGAAGGCGCCGGGGCGGATGCCGCGCTCGTCCTTGTTCCCCTCGGCGGTCCAGGTGACCTTGGAGACGGCCTCGTTGATCTTCTTGCCGTGCATCTCCAGCGGCTTGGCCAGCTTGCTCCTGGTCACCTCGACGTTCCAGCCGGGCACGGCCTGCGGCATGACGGAGGCCAGCGGGTGGTCGGTCGGGAAGTTGACTTCGACCTTGACCGTCGAGGCGTCGTCGCGCTCGTTGGGGACCTTGAAGTTGACGGTGGCGTAACCGCCCTTGGCGGCCTCGCCCTGCGGCTGCACGCTGACGTGCGCGGAGGCCGTACCGGCGAGGAACAGGACGGTGGAGGCGGCGATACCGCCGGCGAGGGCGAGGCGGGAAACGTTCATGACAGGGATCACTCCACGGAAGCACGAGGAAAAGGTGGCCCGGCGCGCGGGTGGCGCGACGGCATCGCGACACCTCTTCCCCGGGTGGGGCGTGCGCGCACTGACGACCGGTACGGCACGGAGAGGTCCGTGCCCCGGGGAGCGTGCGTACGCCGGCGGTGGGTGTCGCGTCAGGCTGCGAGGGCGTACGCGGGGGGCGGCCCGCGCCTGATCACCATGTGCTGCAGGGGGTCCCCGGCGGCGGGCGCCGGGGCGTCGGCCTCGGCGCGGGCGGTGCGCGGTCCGGTCGTCGGGGCTCCGGGAAGCCCGGCACGCAGGGCGTTGACGAGGGCGAGCGCGGTGCGCAGGGCGCGCAGCCGGGCCCCGGCCGCGATCTGCCGACTGCCGTGCGCGGACAGCTGTACCAGCCGGAACAGGGCGATCTCGCCGCGGCGCAGCAGCCAGCCCGTGGCGGTGGCGGCCAGCAGGTGGCCGAGCAGCATGGGCAGGCTGGGCAGCAGCGCGGCGAGGCCGGCCGCCTGCGCACCGGACGCGGAGGCCAGGTGCTGGGGGCCGTCGCCCGCCACCGTCGCCGGGTCGATGCCCGCGGTGGTGACGATGCGGTGGGCCTGGGCGGCGTTCAGCCGGTCCGGGCCCGCGCCGCACACGAGGCTCGCCGCGAACCGGATCAACGCGTCGTCGCCCGCCGCGGTGTGCGCCGGGGCGCTGCTGTGCGTGCCCACGCCGAAGAGGGTGTGCAGGGCGAGCTGCCCGCCGGCCAGTGCGGCGGCGATGGCCGGCAGCGGACGTTCGCGTCCGGCGAGCGGCGCCGCCACCGCGAGGATTCCCAGGAACCCGGCGAGCAGCGCCCACCAGGGGACGGCCGCGTACGAGGCGAGGGAGTGGCCTGCCGCGGACAGCGCGACACAGACCGCGGTGAACACCGCGGCCCTCAGGAGCCGCAGACCGGCTCCGGCGCGTGCGACAGGCATAGACATGGCGCAGCCATCATCGCACCGGCCTCCGCCTCCGGGTACGGCAGGTCCGGAAGGCCGTCCCCGATTCGGCCGGATACGTACCGGCCGCGCACCGGGGCCGCGCCGGTACCGTGTGCGACCGCGCCCGGACACCGACCGGGGCGGCGCGCGACACAGAGGCATCGCATGACACATGGGCATCGCGAGGCACATCGACATCGCACGACACAGGGCATCGCGCGGTACATCGGCCGGAGTGCCGGCCCGGCATACACGGGCGCGCGGAGTGCGGCCATCCGCCGAATGAGCGGTCTCACATCCGGTCCGCGCTTACGAACGGTTCCGCGCGGCAATACACGTATCGGTATGTCGAGCCGCGGCCAGGAGGCTGGAGCATGAGCATCTGGTGGTCCCTCCATCTGCGGCGCGAGGCTGCGAGCGTTCCGCTCGCCCGCCGCTTCCTGCTGGGGACGATGGAGACCGCGGGCGTGGATCCGGACATCTCCTTCGACCTGTCGGTCGCGCTCAGCGAGGCCTGTGCGAACGCCGTCGAGCATGGCGGCGACCACCGGGACGCGGAGGACCGGGAGAGCCGGGAGGGCCGGGGCATCGCCTTCGACCCGTGGGACGCGTGGGACGAGCTGCCCGGGTCGGCCTCCGGGCAGTACCGGGTCACCGCTTATCTGGACGGCGAGAAGTGCCGTATCGAGGTCGCCGATTCGGGCCCCGGCTTCCCCACCCGGCAGCACGAGCCGCAGCCGTACGAGGCGCAGTCGCACGAGTCGCACACAGCGCACCCGTCGCAGCCGTACGGGCCCTCACCGCAGTACCCGTCGCTCAGTGCCGAGGACGGGCGGGGCCTCTGTCTGATCGAGCAGCTCGCCGACCACGTCCACTTCGGCAACCGTCCCGGCCGCGGCGCCGTCGTCAGCTTCGACAAGGTCCTGAAATGGCGGAAGGACGCCCTGCTCATGGTGTCCTGAGCGGAGCGCCCTTCCCCGGGTCCTCCCGGTCCCGACCGGTCCGGTGCCGAACCGGTCGAGCCTGTTCCGGTCTGTTCCGTTCCGATCTGTTCCGGTCCGGAATCAGCCCTTCAGCCCGGCCATCCACGCCTCGACCTCGTCGGCCCGGCGCGGCAGCTTGTCGGAGAGGTTCCGGTTGCCGTCCTCGGTGACGAGGATGTCGTCCTCGATCCGGACGCCGATGCCCCGGTACTCCTCCGGCACGGTCAGGTCGTCGGCCTGGAAGTACAGACCGGGCTCGACCGTGAGGCAGACGCCGGGCTCCAGCGTTCCGTTCACGTACGTCTCGGTGCGTGCGGCGGCGCAGTCGTGGACGTCCATGCCGAGCATGTGACCGGTGCCGTGCAGCGTCCAGCGGCGCTGCAGGCCGAGCTCCAGGACCTTGTCCACGGACAGGTCGCCCAGCAGACCCCATTCGACGAGCTTCTCGGCGAGGACCCGCTGCGCGGCGTCGTGGAAGTCGCGGAAGTCGGCGCCCGGCTTCACGGCCGCGATGCCCGCCTCCTGGGCCTCGTACACCGCGTCGTAGATCTTCCGCTGGAGCGGGGTGAAGGTGCCGTTGATCGGGAGGGTGCGGGTCACGTCGGCGGTGTAGAGGTCGTTGGTCTCCACACCGGCGTCGAGCAGCAGCAGCTCGCCGGAGCGCACCGGGCCGTCGTTGCGCACCCAGTGCAGGGTGGTGGCGTGCGGGCCGGCGGCACAGATCGAGCCGTAGCCGATGTCGTTGCCCTCGACGCGGGCGCGCAGGAAGAAGGTGCCCTCGATGTAGCGCTCGCTCGTCGCCTCGGCCTTGTCGAGGACCTTCACGACGTCCTCGAAGCCGCGCGCGGTGGCGTCGCACGCCTTCTGGAGCTCGGCGATCTCGAAGGCGTCCTTGACCAGCCGGGCCTCGGAGAGGAAGACACGCAGTTCCTCGTCGTGCTCCGCGGTGACCTTGTCGGTCAGCGCGGCCTCGATGCCGGCGTCGTGGCCGCGGACGTTGCGGACGGGGCCGGTGGCCTCGGCCAGCGCGGCCGGGAGCTCGCGCACGTCCTTCGCCGGGATGCCCAGCAGCTGCTCGGCCTCGGCGAGGGAGTGGCGCCGGCCGACCCACAGCTCGCCCTGGCCGTCGAGCCAGAACTCGCCGTTCTCGCGGTTGGAGCGCGGCAGCAGGTGGATGGTGGCCTCGTGGCCGTCCGCGGTCGGCTCCAGGACGAGGACGCCGTCCTGGGTCTGGTCGCCGGTGAGGTACGCGTACTCGGTGGAGGCGCGGAAGGCGTACTCGGTGTCATTGGAGCGGGTCTTCAGGTTGCCCGCGGGGACGACCAGGCGCTCGCCGGGGAAACGCGCGGAGAGCGCGGCGCGGCGGGCGGCCGTGTGGGCGGCCTGGGCGATCGGCTCCAGGCCGTGGAGTTCGGTGTCGGCCCAGCCGGTCTTCATGTTCGCGGCGAGTTCGTCGGAGACGCCCGGGTACAGGCCGTTCTTCCGCTGCTTGACAGTCTGCTCTTCTTCGGTCTCCGGGTTCTCCGGGGTGAGCTCCTCAGCCACGACTTGTCTCTCCTTGATACGACACTGGACCCCGTCCATCGTACGGGCGTACGGAAGGGGGCCCAGGGCCGGAAGACCTGTTACACGACCGGGTCGGCAACGGCCGGACCAGGCAGGGAAGGGCCGGACCGGGGCGGGGAACGGCCGGGGAACGGCCGGGCCGGGAAGGCTGAGGGAGAAGCCGGGGGCGTGCGCCGGGCTCAGTCGAAGCGCGCGGCCAGCAGGGCCACGTCCTCCGTGCCGCCGGACCGGTCGAGCCCGTCCGGCAGTACGGCGCGCAGCACGTGGTCGGCGACGGAACCGGCGTCGTGGCGCAGCGCCTTCGGTACGGAGGCCGCCGCCGAGTGGAGCCGTGCGAACGCCCGGTCCGTGGAGTTGCCGGTGCGGCGCAGCAGTCCGTCGGTGTAGAGCAGAACGGTTTCGCCTTCTGCCGGTGCGATCTCCACGCTGGGCGCCTCCCAGCAGGCGAGCATGCCCAGCGGCGCGGAGAGCGAGGTCTCCACGAATTCGGTGCGCCGCTCGCCGACGACGAGCGGCGGGGCGTGTCCGGCACCGGCCAGCAGGATCTTGCGCCGGGACGGTTCGCAGTAGGCGAACAGGGCGGTCGCGGAACGGGCCGGTTCGGTGAGCCGCAGCAGCAGCTCCAGATCGGAGAGCACGGCGACCGGGTCCTCGCCCTCCATCACCGCGTACGCCCGCAGCCCGGCCCGCAGCCGCCCCGAGGCGGCCAGGGCGCTGGGCCCGGAGCCGCTCACCGAACCCACGGCGAGGCCGAGCGCCCCCTCGGGCAGGGCCAGCGCGTCGTACCAGTCGCCGCCGCCCTGGGGAGCCCTGCGGTGGCGGGCGGCCAGTTGCACGCCGGGGACCCGGGGCATCCGGCTGGGCAGCAGCTCCTCCGAGATCGTGGCGATGTCGGCCCTGGCCCGCTCCAGCTCCAGCAGCCCGGCCAGGTGCTCGCCCGCGTACGCGGCGTAGCGGCCGACGAGGTGGCGCTGGCGTTCCAGCGGTTCGGCGGGCTCGTCGTACAGCCAGACGACCGCCCCGAGCCTGCCGGTCGTCTCGGCGGCGATCGGCAGGGCGTAGCTGGCGGCGTACCCGAGCCGGGCGGCGACCTCGCGGCGGCGCGGGTCCAGGCTGGTGTCGCCGAGCAGGTCGGGGGTGGTCAGCGCGCACTCCGCGTCCGGGAACCCCTCCAGGATCCGGCCGTAGGAGGTGGCGCTGCGCGGCACCGTCTCGATGTGCCCGAGCTCGGCGTGGGCGAGGCCGAGGCCGATGGTGCTGACGGGGCCGCGGCGGTCGGAGGGTTCGAGGACGACCAGGCCGCGGCGGGCGCCGACCAGGGCGGCTCCGGCCTCCAGCAGTTCGTGGAGCGCGTCGTCGAGCGTGCGGGTACCGGCCAGCCGCTCGGTGAGTTCGTGGAGAGTGGTGAGGTCGGAGACCCAGCCGGCGAGGCGGTCCTGGATGAAGGCGCCCGGAGCGGCCGGCACATCGGGCGAAGACCCGGCAGTGTGCGTTGAAACCGGAACTGTGGGATCGATTCCAGCCACTTTCGGCAGGTGTGGGGTACTCATGGCTGTCGGCTTTCCGACCGGCGCGTTTCATGGAATAGCATTGCGAACCCCCATGTCATTCTGCGCCGTTATCAGTGCATCCGCATGTACACGTAGCACCAGATGTACACGCAGAAGTGAGGCGATGTCCAGCATTGTCCCTACGGGTTTTGCGGTGTCCGAACGGCTGCTAAGTTGGCCAAAAAAGCACCCAGCGACAGGGATTTGAGGTCGACTGGGTCTGCTCGACAAGGGGGTGTTCTCGGGGTGAAGTCCCGGAGAGAGCGTCATTTCGGGCATGCTGGGTACGTAAACACTGATGGTCGGGGGCGGTTCTGATCGCCCCGGAACCCGGCAGCGGGCCCGAACGTCCTTTTATGTGACGGTCACGTCCCCACCCCCGAGTGGCGGGGTTTGCACCCTGGGACGGCAGGCGTGAGGCATGCGCTGCTTCCCCCGCCATGTTCCGCGTCCCGACCCGTATCGCCCCTGCACGACTCGGCTCGGCCCGTGCCCGGTACGACGAACCTCCCGTACCGCGGACACGAGAAGCATGTACGCACGGTGAATAGACGCACACGTACGGCAATTTACCCGTGGTGTGATGTGGACCCTCGGCGTTCAACGGAAAGGAACGAGCGCTCATGCGCGAGATCCTCGGAAGGCGACGCAGGCTCCGGTTCCGGCGCAGGGAAAGGCCCGCCGCCCGGCTCGACGCGGCCCTGACCTGTGCCACGGCATGGCGGTGGCCCGTGCTTCCCGGAGTGGGACTCGCCGCGGCCGGTGGCCGCAGTGACCGCGGCCGCGGCTGCGCCTGTCCCGATCCCGAGTGCGCCGTGCCCGGCGCACACCCCTTCGACCCCGGTCTCCTCGCGGCGACCACCGACGAGCGCATGGTGCGCTGGTGGTGGACCAACCGGCCCGCCGCGCCGATCGTGCTGGCCACCGGTGGGCGCGCTCCGTGTGCGCTGAGCCTGCCGGCCGTGGCCGGTGTCCGGGCGCTGGCCGAGCTGGACCGGATGAGAGTGCGGCTCGGCCCCGTGGTGGCGACGCCGACCCGGTGGTCGCTGCTGGTCGCGCCCTACACCCTCGAACGACTCGGTGAACTGCTGTACGCCCAGGACCGGGTGCCCAGCTCGCTGCGGTTCCACAGCGAGGGCGGCTATCTCGTCCTGCCGCCGTCCGAGACGGGGGCGGGGCAGGTGCGCTGGGAGCGGCCCCCGGCCGCCGACCCCCGGGTGCCGTCGTTCGGCTCCCGGTCGTCCTCGCGCGCGGAGAGGTCCGCCTCCGGGGCCGCCGCGCCATGGCTGCCGGACGTGGGGACGGTGCTCGAAGCGCTGGTGGAGGCGAGCAGCAGTGCCCCGGGCGGCGGAAGCCGACTCGCGCACTGACGGGGGAGTGCCGCAGCGGGACGGCCGGCGGGCGCACCGTGCCCGCCGGCCGTCCCGCACTCCGGCGGGTCCTGCACCCGACGGGTGTGAAGCCCCGGAAGATCCGAACTGCGGGACGAAAGGGCGAGCCGTCCGGGGCCGTCCGGAACCGCCCAGGACTTCCGGCCCGCTTATTCGCTCGATATATCCGGCGGACCGTCAGAAATTCACGTGAAGCCGACAGGTGACGCCGAGTGATTACCCGAGATGATCGATATCGCGGACGAGGGCGGACTTCTGGCTGAATCTCGGCCGATGCAAAGTCTGCCGTTGCAAAGCCTTCCGGCCGGTAGCTTTCCGGCGGACTTCTCGGAGCTTCCTTGCGAGATATTTCGAATACTTATTCGAATTACCTGGTGGAGGGGTTATTCCGAGGGGATCGTCCAGTGTTCGACATCTGCCCGACATCTGTCCGAGACCGATCGGTTCTCCCGCGCGATCCACCCGGTGTCGGGGGCTGTGCGCTTCTCCGGGTATTACGGTCCCCGGCTCTCCGGGCCCTGGTGTCCCGCGGGTTCGGAGGCGGCCCACTCGTTGAGCAAGTCGCGGGCGGGGGGCGGGATATGGGCCGGGACCCGTGGTGCGCGGGGTGCCGCGCGACGCCCGGTACGGAGATCCCCTGGCCGGGCGGGCTTCGGCGGAGGGGCGCGCGGGCGGGGCGGCAGGCGGGCGGGCGTCTCCACCGGTGGGGCGCCGGGTGGCAAACCGGCTGTCGTCGCGCCGGGTTGGCGTGCGCGGTGAAGGTGCGGGGGTGCCGGAAGCGTTCGAACGGCGGAGAGGGCCGATGGAGCCGAGACGGATTGGTGCGAGGCGTGTGCGCCGGTACGCGCGCTGCGTCGCGCGCTGTGCGCCGTACCCGGAAATGAGAATGCCCGGTCGCTGGCGACGGGGGATGCACCAGCGACCGGGCTTGTCAGAACGGTAACAAGAGATCTGCCGTTCGCAAATTCGATCTCGCGTATTAGGACAGGGATTTACCTGCGAGTACGGCCAGTTGTGATGCGTGTCACCGACGGCCGGTGGGCGTCACTGTCAGCTGAGCGTCACTTGGCGGTTGGTGAGCCCGCCGCGGGCCCGTCGTTCCTCGGCGGTGAGGGGCGCGTCCGTGGCGAGCGCCGCGGCCAGTCGTTCCGCGAACTCGGCCGCGGGCTTCTCGCACTCCTCGGCACCCATCGCGCTCGGCAGGTCCCAGACCGGGACCATCAGTCCGTGCGCCCTGAAGGAGCCGACCAGCCTGGTCCCTTCGCCCAGCGAGGAGTTCCCGGCGGCGTGCAGCCGGGCGAGCGCGTCGAGGAGCTGCTCCTCGGCGTGCGGCATGACCCAGCGGAGGTGGTTCTTCTCCGGGGTCTCGCACCAGTAGGCGGCGTCCACCCCGGCGAGCCTCGTCGTCGGGATCGCCGCCCCGTTCGCGCGCTCCAGGGAAGCGGTCACCTCGGGCGTGGCGTTCTCCGCGTCCGGCACCCAGAATTCGAAGCCGGAGTGGACCACGGGCTCGAACGCGGCACCGGGGTCGAGCAGGTCCTGCAGCCGCGGACCGTCGGCCGCCACGCGCTGCGCCGCCACGGGCGAACCGGGCTCGGAGCCCAGGGCCCGCAGCAGCGTGTCCGCGAGGTCGCGGCTGAGGTCGCCGGACGGGGTGTCGTTCTGCAGGGCGAGCAGCACCGAGCCGTCGTCGCGGCGCAGGGCCGGCCAGGCCATCGGCAGGACGGTCGCGAGCGTCACGGAGGGAACGCCCTCGGGCAGTCCGTCCTTCAGCGTCAGTTCGGCCGTGGCGGCGGGCACCAGTTCGCGCAGGGCGACCCAGTCGCACTCGCCGGGCAGCCCCTCGAAGGGACGGTGGACGAGCTCGGTCACGGCCTGGGCGGCGGCGCGGCCGTGACACGCCTTGTAGCGGCGGCCCGAACCGCACGGGCAGGGTTCGCGAGCCCCGACCACCGGGATCTCGCCGTCCTTGAGTTGCTGCTTCCCGGCCTTGGTCTGAGGGCGCTTCTTGGCCATGGTGGGCTTTCTCCCGATTGCGACAGTGCGGTCTGGGCCGCGAGCCTAGCCGCCCGTGTCGCGGCGGGGACACACATGCCCGTACGTCCGCCCGTCCCGGGGTACGGAATGCGGTCCGTTGCCGTGTCCGTCCGGGGCGGGGACGTCAGCCCACGTCGTCGAAGACGTCCGTGAAGCCCGGCCCGTCCAGCTCCGACATGCTCGGCACGGCCGACGCACCCGGCAGGCCCGAAGCACCCGACGCCCCGGGCGCCCCCGTTCCATGGGGCCCACGGGACACGCGAGGCACATGCGCCGCACGAGACGTACGAGGACCACCAGGGACCCCCGCCGTGCCTGCGGGAACCGAGGTGCCCGCGACGCCCTGGACACCACGGCCACGCGGGGCACCCGTTTCGCCCGGCAGTCCGGACGATGCCCGGTCGTGCCCCTCGTTGACGAGGACCCAGACCGTGACCTCGCCCGACGAACCGTCGCGTACGCCCCACTCGTCGGCGAGCGCGCTGATGATGTTGAGCCCGCGACCGCCGCGCGCCGTCACCGACGGCGTGGCCGGGACGGGTCTGGTCGGGCCGCCCCCGTCCGTCACTTCGACGGTCAGTCCGCCGGTTCTGTCGACGCGCCATGCGGCGCGGATGTCGCCGTCCCCCATGTCCGTGTGTCGCCCCAGCGGCCTCCCGTGCCGGCAGGCATTGCTGAGCAGTTCGGAAAGGATCAGTACAGCATCGTCGACGACCGAATCCGACACCCCGTGGCTGCGCAACTGCTCGCGCATCCGGTGCCGCGCCTGGCCCACGCCCGCAGGGCCATGGGGTACGGCCATGCTCGACGACGTGGGCACCTCCTGTGCCACCACCAACGCCACCCCCGAGACCTCCTTTGCCCCACGCCACGGTGTGGATGCCCCCCGGGGCCGGACCGGAAACCGGCCAATGGTCTGTCGATGACGCACTCGTGACGATCGAGTACGTTTCGAATGCGCCGGTGTACTCCGTGTGACTGATGTCAGGAGCGTCCCAGTTGTGACAGAACCTGCTTCGGGCGGTTGGTGATGATCGCCTCGACTCCGAGGTCGAGGCAGAGGTCGACGTCCTCCGGCTCGTTGACCGTCCAGACGTGCACGTGGTGTCCCGCGCGGTGCAGCCGCTCGATGTAAGCGGGGTGACTGCGCACGATCCGCATGCCCGGCCCCGCGATCCGCGCCCCGGCCGGCAGCCGCCCGTCGCGCAGGAGCGGCGAGACGAACTGCATCAGGTAGACCGTGGGCAGGGTGGGGGCCGCGGCCTGGACGCGGTGCAGCGAGCGTGCCGAGAAACTCATGATGCGCACTGGCGACGGGCCCTCGGCCGGCGGGGTGTCGAGCCCGAAGCGCTTCAGCAGGTGCAGCAGCCGTTCCTCGACCTGGCCCGCCCAGCGGGTGGGGTGCTTGGTCTCCACGGCCAGCTGGAGCGGGCGGCCGGCGCCCCGGGTCTCGACGACGAGTTCGAGCAGCCGCTCCAGGGTGAGTACGGAGGTGAGCTCGCCGGGCACCGGATCCCAGTCGGGGGACTCCTCGCGGTCCTTCCAGGACCCGAAGTCGAGAGCGGCGAGCTCGGAGAGCTCCAGGGCGGAGACGGCGCCGCGGCCGTTGGACGTGCGGTTCACCCGTCGGTCGTGCACGCACACGAGGTGGCCGTCGGCGGTGAGCCGCACATCGCACTCCAGGGCGTCGGCACCGTCCTCGATGGCCTTCCGGTATGCGGCCAGGGTGTGCTCGGGGGCGTCCTCGGACGCGCCCCGGTGCGCGACGACCTGGGTGGTCTGGGGCGTGGATTGCTGCCGTGCGTGGGTCACCGCGTCATGGTGCCACCGGGAGGCGGCCGCTGTGCACACGTCGCGTGACCCGCGTACGGCCGGGGCGTGCGCGGTGCGTCGCGGGGCGGCCGTGAACTCCGGGCCGGGGCCGCGGTGCGTCATGCACGAGGTGGTCTTTTTGCCCGATGTAAAGATTGGTGTGCGGATGCACAGGTCCTGCTTACAGTGGCCTGACGTGTCTTGGGAAAAGCTGACTCCGGACACGTACACAGCGGATCTCTTGCCGAAAATGATGTGGAACCGAGGAGTAAAGAGCTGTGAGCACAGAGAACGAGGACAACGAGGGCACTGCGGCCGGGGCCGTCCGGCCGTCCGTTCCGTCCGCCCCTCCCGTGCCGGCCGACGCTCCTCGGGAGACGCCCGAAAGCACACCCGCCCCCGGCCCGGCGGGAGCGGCCCCGGCGGAAGGGGCGACGGCCACCACCCCCATGGCTCCCGTCCCGGCGATGCCTCCTCACGTGCCCCCGGCGCCCCCCGCCCCCCAGTCGGCCGCCGAGGCGAACTGGCCGCCCCCCGCCGTCCCCGCGTACGCGCAGCACGGCGCGGACGGCGGCGGTCCGGTCTGGGGCGCCCCGTCCCCGCTCCACTCCCCCGAGAAGCCGCGCAAGCGCGGCGCGGGCGGCCTGGTCGCGGCGGTCGCGGTCGCGGCACTGGTCGCGGGTGGCATCGGCGGCGCACTCGGCTACTGGGCGGCCGACCGCAACGGCTCCGCCAACTCCTCGGGCTCGACCACGGTCGCCGCGTCGTCCACCCCGCAGGACCTCAAGCGCGACCCCGGGACGGTCGCGGGCGTGGCGGCCAAGGCGCTGCCCAGCGTGGTCACCATCGACGCGCAGGGGGGTGACGGCGAGGGCGGCACGGGCACCGGCTTCGTGTACGACAGGGAGGGCCACATCCTCACGAACAACCACGTGGTGGCCTCCGCGGCGGACAGCGGCCAGCTCACGGCGACCTTCTCCAACGGCAAGAAGTACGACGCGGAGGTGATCGGCCGGGCCCAGGGCTACGACGTCGCCGTACTGAAGCTGAAGAACCCGCCGTCGGGCCTCGCCCCGCTGCCGCTCGGCAACTCGGACCGGGTCGCGGTCGGCGACTCCACGATCGCGATCGGCGCGCCGTTCGGCCTGTCCAACACGGTCACCACCGGCATCATCAGCGCGAAGAACCGCCCGGTCGCCTCCGGCGACGGTTCCAGCGGAAGCAACTCGTACATGAACGCCCTGCAGACCGACGCCTCGATCAACCCGGGCAACTCCGGTGGCCCGCTGCTCGACGCGCGCGGCGCGGTGATCGGCATCAACTCGGCCATCCAGTCGACCGGCAGCGGCATCGGCCAGACCCAGTCGGGCTCGATCGGTCTCGGCTTCGCGATCCCGATCAACCAGGCGACGAACGTCGCCCAGCAGCTGATCAAGACCGGTCAGCCGGTCTACCCGGTGATCGGCGCCACGGTCACCATGAACGAGAAGACGGGTGGAGCGGTCATCTCCGACCGGGGCGCGAGCGGTACGGAGGCCGTCTCGAAGAACGGCCCCGCGGACCGGGCGGGCCTGAGAGCGGGCGACGTCATCACCAGGTTCAACGACACGGTGATCGACAGCGGCCCGACCCTGATCGGCGAGATCTGGACCCACAAGCCCGGCGACCGGGTCACCCTGACCTACACGCGCGACGGCAAGTCGTCGACGGCCGAAGTCACCCTGGGCGAGCGCAAGGGCGACAACTGACCGGCCGGGGGCTGCCCCTCGTCCTCCGCCGGCCCCGGACGGGACGGAACGACTGACCCGCCGGAGGAGCCGCGCGGACGCGCCGACTCCGGCGGCCGGTCCACGCGGCTCCGGTACGGAGCCCGTGGGCCCCGTACGGGCCACCGACCCCGCGCGAGGCCGGGGGCCGGTACGCTGTACCCGCTCCGCCCCTGGTGGCCGGGGCGAGGGTGGGTTGCCCGAGCGGCCTAAGGGAACGGTCTTGAAAACCGTCGTGGCAGCGATGTCACCGTGGGTTCAAATCCCACACCCACCGCAGCAGGTCGAAGAACGTGCTGATCAGAAGGGGCGCCCCGGAGAAGGGGCGCCCTTTCGCGTACACGGGCCGTCTCACCTTGGGCCGCCTGTGTCACGCCGTCGTTCATGGTGGGGGGACCGGGCGCGCGAGGGGGCGTGTGTCATGGGCACGGGGTGGGCGGTGGGGATGTCCGCCGGCCCCGGGGCAGGGCGAATTGGGTACGGATACTCACGCCGGAGTCATGATCCGCCAAGAGCATGGGGGCACAACGTCTCCAGGAGGAATCGATGAACGCTCGCGCCCTGTACCGCCTGACCATCGCCAATCCCGCTTCGGCCGTCTACCTGGGGCTCGTCGGTGCGTCCGTCGTGTTCGAGGTGGCTGCCGCGCTGCTCACTGAGCCCGGAATCGTCGGGGTGTGGCCCTTCCTCCTCACCACCCCGACCTCCTTCCTGACGGCAGGGGCCACTGCGGCGGTCGGGGGCAGTGATGCGCCGTTCTGGCTCCTTGCCGCCGGGATCGCCGTCAGTGCCTTGGTCCAGTCGTTCGCCATCGGAGCGGTCCTGGAGACTCTGCGCGGTCGTCGCAGAGTGCTCCCCCGTCCGAGTCGCGGTTGACCGTTCCGTTCTCTGCCCGGCGCTCTCCCCGGTCGACGCCGGGGCGGGCGCCGGAGCGCTTCTCCTCCGGTGCGGGGGTGTTCGGGGCGTCGGCGACCTTGACAGTCACCCCGTATCTGACGGACAGTCAGAAACCAGTCGGGAGAAGCCCTGATCCGTACGCCCGTGTCCGGAAGGCGGCCGCCGTGCATCTCGTCCAGACGGAACGCCAGCGACAGCTGCGCGCCGAACTCCGCGCGTACTTCCGCGAAGTGATGCCTCCCCGGGATGCCGGGGCGGCCCCGGGCACCGAGGATCCGGCCGAGCAGCGGCGACTGCTGCGCAGGATCGGCGCCGACGGGATGCTCGGGCTCGGCTGGCCCGTCGAGTACGGCGGCCAGGGGCGCGGCGCCGACGAGCAGTTCGTCTTCTTCGACGAGGCGTACCGGGCGGGCGCACCCGTCTCGATGGTCACCCTGAACACGGTCGGCCCGACCCTGATGGCCTACGGGACCGAGGAGCAGAAGGCGTACTTCCTGCCCCGGATCCTCAGCGGTGACCTCGTCTTCGCCATCGGTTACAGCGAGCCCGAGGCCGGTACGGACCTCGCCGCACTGCGCACCAGGGCGGTGCGGGAGACGGCCCCGGCTTCCCAGGGGGACGGGGGCGGGGAGCACTGGGTGATCGACGGGCAGAAGATCTTCACCAGCAACGCCCAGAACGCGGACTGGGTCTGGCTCGCCTGCCGTACCGACCCCGACGCGCCCAAGCACCGGGGCATCTCGATCATCGTCGTCCCGACGGATGCGCCGGGGTTCTCCTGGACGCCGATCGAGACCGTGGGCGGGCTGACCACGACGGCCACGTACTACGACGGGGTGCGGGTGCCCGTCACCCATCTGGTCGGCGAGGAGAACGGCGGCTGGGGGCTGATCACCAACCAGCTGAACCACGAACGGGTGGCCCTCGCCGCGATCGGGATGCAGGCCGAGGACTTCTACGAGGCGGCGCTCGCCTTCGCCCGCACTCCCGACCCGGTGACGGGCCGGCGCCCGGCCGACGAGCCGTGGGTGCGCGCCCGGCTGGCGGAGGCGTACGCCCGGCTGGCGGCGACCCGGCTGCTCAACTGGCGGCTGGTGGGCGAGGTCGGGGCGGGTTCACCGGCTCCCGGCGAGGCGAGCGGCGTGAAGTTCGCGGGGACCGAGAGCGCCGTCGAGGTGTACCGGATGTGCCAGGAGATCACGGGAGAGGCCGGTGTGCTGCGGGCCGGTTCGCCCGGCTGTTTCGGGAACGGGGAACTGGAGCGGATGAACCGGGCCGCGCAGATCAACACCTTCGGGGGCGGGGTGAGCGAGGTGCAGCGGGAGATCGTCGCGACGATGCGGCTCGGCATGAAGAGGGGCGAGCGGTGACGGGCATGCGGCAGCAGCGGCCGGAGACCCGGGCGGAGGAATCCCGGACGGAGAAGACCCGGGAGGACGACGGGCTGTACGGGCGGCTCAAGGAGTTCGAGGGCCGGCCGGCCGCGACCGCCGGCGTCGGCAAGGACCCCGTCAACGAGCCGATGATCAGGCACTGGTGCGAGGCGATGGGGGACGAGAACCCCGCGTACACGGGACCCGGGGCGATCGCACCCCCCACGATGCTGCAGGCGTGGACGATGGGCGGCCTGTCGGGGCACACCGACCGTTCCGAGGCGTACGAGGAACTCTTCGGCCTGCTCGACGGCGCCGGGTACACCTCGGTCGTCGCGACCGACTGCGAGCAGGAGTACCTGCGCCCGCTGCGGCCGGGGGCCCGGATCACCTTCGACGCGGTGATCGAATCGGTCTCGGAGCGGAAGACGACCAGGCTGGGTACGGGGTACTTCGTCACGACGCGGATGGACGTCCGGGCGGACGGCGAACCCGCCGGGACGCACCGCTTCCGGATCCTCAAGTACGCACCGGCGGCGGCGAAACGGCCGGTGCGCGACGGTGCGAAGAGCCGCCGCCCCCGGCCGGTGATCAACCGCGACAACGCCGGTTTCTGGCAGGGCGTCGCCGAGCACAGACTGCTGATCCAGCGCTGCGGGTCCTGCCGCACCCTGCGCTTCCCCTGGCTGCCCGGCTGCAACGCGTGCGGCTGCCAGGAGTGGGACACGGTCGAGGCGAGCGGCGAGGGCACCGTCTTCAGCCATGTCGTGATGCACCACCCGCCGTTCCCCGCCTTCGCGGCCGCGGAGACGGGCGGGCCGTACGCGGTGGCGCTGATCGAACTGGCCGAGGGCGTGCGGATGGTCAGCAACGTCGTCGGCGTGCCGTACGACAAGGTGCGCACGGGCATGCCGGTACATCTGGAATTCCTGCGCACGGACCCGGAGTTGGAGCTTCCGGTCTTTCGGGGAGGCGAGGGCTGAGATGGATTTCGCACCCACCGACGAGCAGGCCGCCGCACAGGGCCTGGCGGCGCGGATCTTCACGGATCTGTCGACGCCCGAGCGCCTGGCCGGGGCCGGTACGGGCACGGACGCCGAGCTGTGGAAGAGCCTGTGCACGGCCGGCCTGGTCGCGGCCGTCGAGGAGATCGGCCTGCTCGGCCTGGTGCTCCTGCTGGAGGAACAGGGCCGGACGACGGCGCAGGTGCCGTTCGCGGTGAGCTGTGCGTACGGGGTGCTCGCCGTCGCGCGGCACGGCACCGACGAGCAGCGCGAGCGGCTGCTGCCCGCGCTCCGGGACGGGGGCGCGGTCGCCACCGGGGCGTTCCCGGAACGGGGCGGGGTACGGGCGGACACCGACGGCCGGCTGAGCGGCGGGGTGCCGTACGTGCCGTGGCTGCGGGACGCCGCCCTCGTGCTCGTCCCCGACACGGAGCGGCGGTTGTGGATCGTACGGACGGACGCCCCCGGTGTGGCGGCGGAGCCGGTGGAGACCACGGCGCCGTGGTCGGCGGCCCGGCTCGTCCTGGACGGGGCGTCCGGGGAGCGGATCGGCGGCGCCGGGGCGTACGGGGCGGTGCTGGCCGCGGGCCGGACGGCGTTCGCCGGGCTGCAGGCGGGGGTGTGCGCCGGTTCGCTGGCCCGCGCCGTCGCCCATGTGAACACCAGGGTGCAGTTCGGGCGCCCGCTCTCCACCAAGCAGGGGGTCCTGCTGCGGGCCGCCGACGCCCACATGGACACCGAGGCGATACGGGTCACCGCGTACGAGGCCGCCTGGCGCCACGACGCGGGCCTGCCGTACGGGCGCCAGGCGCTGACCGCC
The DNA here is from genome assembly GCF_053596315.1 of Streptomyces sp. NPDC001732. Taxonomy (NCBI): domain Bacteria; kingdom Bacillati; phylum Actinomycetota; class Actinomycetes; order Kitasatosporales; family Streptomycetaceae; genus Streptomyces; species Streptomyces sp. NPDC001732. The sequence goes on along the minus strand of NZ_JBSFFY010000014.1, from coordinate 10,222 downwards.
GCCTGGTGGGCCTCGGAGGGCGGCAAGCGGGTGGTGCACAGCGGACAGCATCTGCACGGCGGCACGGGCGCGGACCTCGACCATCCGGTCCACCGCCACTTCCTCTGGGGCCGGCAGCTCGACGCCCATCTGGGCTGCGGCGGCGAAGTGCTCCAGGAACTCGGCGAGTCGCTGGCGAAGGAGGACACGGAATGAGGGCCGGCGAGGAACTGGCGCCGCTGGAGATCGCCGTGACCCGCACCCTGATCGTGGCGGGCGCCATCGCCTCCCGCGACTACCAGGACGTCCACCACGACGCGGAGACCGCCAGAGAGAAGGGGTCCCCGGACGTCTTCATGAACATCCTGACGACCAACGGCCTGGTCGGCCGGTACGTCACCGACCGCTTCGGCCCCTCGGCCGTGCTCCGCAAGGTCGTCATCAGGCTGGGCGTGCCCAACTACCCCGGCGACACCATGGTCCTGAGCGGCCGGGTCACCGCCGTCGGGGAGGACGGGACGGCCGAGGTGGCGGTCGTCGGCACGAACGGACTCGGGCGGCACGTCACCGGCACCGTGACCGTGACCGTGCCCGCGCCTGAACCCGTGCCCGCGCCCGTCGGCGCTCCGACGGGGCCGGAGGAGCGGGAAGAGCCGGAGCAGCGGGACGAGTCGGGAAATCGGGGCGGGGCGGAGGAGGCGGCATGAGCATCCGCAGGGCCGATTCGCTCGGCGGCAGGGCTGCGGTCGTGGGCATCGGGGCGACCGAGTTCTCCAAGGACTCCGGCCGCAGCGAACTCAAGCTGGCCGTCGAGGCGGTGCGGGCCGCCCTGGACGACGCCGGACTGACACCGGCCGACGTGGACGGCCTGGTCACCTTCACCATGGACACCAGCCCCGAGATCACCGTCGCCCAGGCGGCCGGGATCGGCGAGCTGTCGTTCTTCTCCCGCGTCCACTACGGGGGCGGGGCGGCCTGCGCCACCGTGCAGCAGGCGGCGATGGCCGTGGCGTGCGGGGTGGCCGACGTCGTGGTCTGCTACCGCGCGTTCAACGAACGGTCCGGCCGCAGGTTCGGTTCCGGGGTGCAGCGGCGGGAGCCCACCGCGGAGGGCGCGGCGCTCGGCTGGAACCTCCCCTTCGGGCTGCTCACGCCCGCCTCCTGGGTCGCCATGGCGGCCGGGCGCTATCTGCACGCCCACGGGCTGACCCCGGACGCCTTCGGCCATGTCGCGGTCACCGACCGGCGCCACGCGGCCCGCAACCCCGCGGCGTACTTCTACGGGAAGCCGATCACCCTGGCCGACCACGCGGCGTCGCGGTGGATCGTCGAACCGCTGCGACTGCTCGACTGCTGCCAGGAGACCGACGGCGGCCAGGCGATCGTCGTCACGAGCATCGAGCGGGCCCGGGACCTGCCGCGACCGCCCGCCGTGATCGTCGCCGCCGCGCAGGGGGCCGGGCGGGCGCAGGAGCAGATGACCAGCTTCTACCGTGACGACCTGACCGGCCTGCCGGAGATGGGGGTGGTGGCCCGGCAGCTCTGGCGCGGCTCGGGGCTCTCCCCCTCGGACATCGACGTGGGCATCCTCTACGACCACTTCACCCCGTTCGTCCTGATGCAGCTGGAGGAGTTCGGCTTCTGCGCGCCGGGCGAGGCAGCGGACTTCGTCGCGGCGGACGCGCTGCCCCTGAACACTCACGGGGGCCAGCTGGGGGAGGCGTACCTGCACGGCATGAACGGCATCGCGGAGGCGGTCCGGCAGATCCGGGGCTCGTCGGTGAACCAGGTGGCCGGGGCTGCCAGAACCCTGGTCACGGCCGGCACCGGCGTACCCACCTCGGGGCTGATCCTCGGCACGGACGACTGACCGCACGCGGCGCGGGCCGGCATGCGGCGGGGGACGGCACACCGGCTCGGGACCCCACGCGGTACGAGGCCGTACGCGGCACAGGGCGGTACGACGGCACGCGGCACAGGACCCCGCGCCGCACAGGACCGCACGACTGCACGCGGCGCGGATGCCGTGCGGCGCCGGGGTCGCACGGGCGCGGCGGGGCGCGGAAAGGGCGCAGGCGGGGGTGTCCGGGGCGGTCGTGGATGCCGGGAGCGCCCCTGAGCCCCCTACGGCGACGGCTCCACCTTCAGGAGGTGGAGTCCGTACCACCCCTACACCCTGAGGGGGACGCGGTTTCGGGACCTGGGGCCGATCCACGTGGCGGCGCCCGCTCCTAGCGTGGAAGCCATGACCACGCCAGTCCGTACGGGCGGCTCCGGGGGAGCCGCCGCCACCGGTTGTGTACCGCACGGCGGGTACCACCAGCCCGGCTCCCACGCCCCGCAGAGCGCCCACCCGGCGCAGGGCGCGCACGCGTCGCACGGTGCGTGTTCCCCGTACGCCTCACGGCCCCAGTACGTCCCGTATCCGTCGTTCTCCTCCTACGTGCGGGCGAGAGGCCCCGTGCTGCTGCGCACCGCGCGTTCGCTCACCGCCAACCCGAGCGATGCCGAGGACCTGCTGCAGACCGCGCTGGCCAAGACGTACGTCGCCTGGGAGCGGATCGAGGACCACCGCGCGCTCGACGGCTATGTGCGCCGGGCGCTGCTGAACACCCGGACCTCGCAGTGGCGCAAGCGCAAGGTCGACGAGTTCGCCTGCGACGAACTGCCCGAGCAGGAGGCCGCCCCGGCCCCCGACCCGGCCGAGCAGCAGACGCTGCACGACGCGATGTGGCGTGCCGTGCTGAAGCTCCCGGACCGGCAGCGGGCGATGGTGGTCCTGCGCTACTACGAGGACCTGAGCGAGGCCCAGACGGCCGAGGTGCTCGGGGTGTCCGTCGGCACCGTGAAGAGCGCAGTCTCGCGGGCGCTCGGCAAGCTCAGGCAGGACCCGGAGCTGGCCCCGGTCCGCTGACCCGGGGCGGCCACCCGGGCCCGGTGACGCCCGGCAGCACTCCGGTGACCAGGGGCGACGGCCCTCCACCGACCGGCCCGGTTTTGCCGAACGACACCGATTCGTGAGCCCGGGACTAGTGACATACCGCACGGTATGTGCGCAGAATCAGCGGAACCTTACTGCCGCGTAGCGCCCACCGGGAGGACGCCGTGCTGAGCACCATGCAGGACGTACCGCTGACCGTCACCCGCATCCTCACCCACGGGATGACCATCCACGGGAAGTCACAGGTGACGACCTGGACCGGCGAACCCGAGCCGCAGCGGCGCAGCTTCGCCGAGATCGGCCGGCGCGCCACCCGGCTCGCGAACGCGCTGCGCGACGAACTCGGGGTCGAGGACGACCAGCGGGTGAGCACCCTCATGTGGAACAACGCCGAGCACGTCGAGGCGTACCTCGCGATCCCCTCGATGGGCGCGGTGCTCCACACCCTCAACCTCCGGCTCCCCGCCGAGCAGCTGATCTGGGTGGTCAACCACGCCGACGACAAGGTCGTCATCGTCAACGGTTCCCTGCTGCCGTTGCTCGCCCCGGTCCTCCCCCATCTGACGTCGGTAGAGCACGTGGTCGTCACGGGGGCGGGCGACCGTTCCCTCCTGGACGGCGCGGCGCCGCGGGTGCACGACTACGAGGAACTGATCGCCGGCCGCCCGACCACCTACGACTGGCCCGAGCTGGACGAACGCCGGGCCGCCGCCATGTGCTACACCTCCGGCACCACCGGGGACCCCAAGGGCGTCGTCTACTCCCACCGCTCCATCTACCTGCACTCCATGCAGGTCAACATGGCCGAGTCGATGGGTCTGACGGACCAGGACACCACGCTGGTGGTCGTCCCCCAGTTCCACGTGAACGCCTGGGGCCTGCCGCACGCGACGTTCATGTCCGGTGTCAACATGCTCATGCCGGACCGGTTCCTGCAGCCCGCCCCGCTCGCCGAGATGATAGAGAGCGAGAGACCGACCCACGCCGCCGCGGTGCCCACCATCTGGCAGGGACTGCTCGCCGAGGTCACCGCCAACCCGCGCGACCTGTCGTCCATGGCCCGCGTCACCATCGGCGGCGCCGCCTGCCCGCCCTCCCTCATGGAGGCGTACGACAGGCTCGGGGTCCGGCTCTGCCACGCCTGGGGCATGACGGAGACCTCGCCGCTCGGCACCATGGCCCACCCGCCCGCCGGTCTGACCGAGGAGCAGGAGTGGCCCTACCGCGTCACCCAGGGCCGTTTCCCGGCCGGTGTCGAGGCGCGGCTGGTCGGGCCCGGCGGCCAGCACCTGCCGTGGGACAACGAGTCGGCCGGTGAGCTGGAGGTGCGCGGCCCGTGGATCGCCGGTGCCTACTACGGGGGCGCGGACGGCGAGGACCTGCGCCCCGAGGACAAGTTCAGCGAGGACGGCTGGCTGAAGACCGGTGACGTCGGGGTGATCAGCGAGGACGGCTTCCTCACCCTCACCGACCGGGCCAAGGACGTCATCAAGTCCGGCGGGGAGTGGATTTCGAGCGTCGCGCTGGAGAACGCGCTGATGGCGCACCCGGAGGTGGCCGAGGCGGCGGTCGTCGCCGTCCCGGACGAGAGGTGGGGCGAGCGCCCGCTCGCGACCGTGGTCCTCAAGGAGGGGGCCGATGCCGACTACGAGGCGCTGAAGGACTTCCTCGCCGAGTCCGGCATCGCCAAGTGGCAGCTGCCGGAGCGCTGGACGGTCATTCCGGCGGTGCCGAAGACCAGCGTCGGCAAGTTCGACAAGAAGGTGATCCGCAGGCAGTACGCGGAGGGCGAGCTGGACATCACCCGGCTCTGACCGGACCCGGATCCGACCGGCTGACGGACGGATTCGCGTCCGGCGGAACGCGGCGGGGGCGGTACGGGGTCTCCCGTGCCGCCCCCGCCGCGTCGGTGCACCGGCCGGACCGGACAGACCGGCTGCACCGGCTGGATCAGTTCGTGCCGATCTTCGCGAGCAGGTCGACGATGCGTGCCTGGACCTCTTCGCTCGTGGAGCGCTCGGCCAGGAAGAGGACGGTCTCGCCCGAGCCGAGCTTCGGCAGATCCGACCCGGACATGTCGGCGGAGGTGTAGACGACCAGCGGGGTCCGGTTCAACTGCCCGTTGGCGCGCAGCCAGTCGACGATTCCGGCCCGGCGGCGGCGCACCTGCATCAGGTCCATCACCACCAGGTTGGGCCGCATCCGGCCGGCGAGCGAGACCGCCTCGCTGTCGGTGGCGGCCCGCGCCACCTGCATGCCGCGCCGCTCCAGCGCCTCCGTCAGCGCCAGCGCGATCTCCTCGTGCTCCTCGATCAGCAGCACCCGCGACGGGTGCTGCTCGCTGTCGCGCGGGGCGAGCGCCTTGAGGAGCACGGCGGGGTCGGCACCGTACGCCGCCTCCCGCGAGGCCTGCCCCAGACCGGCCGTCACCAGCACCGGGACCTCGGCCGCCACCGCCGCCTGGCGCAGCGACTGGAGGGCCTTGCGGGTGATGGGTCCGGTGAGCGGGTCGACGAAGAGCGCGGCGGGGAACGCCGCGATCTGGGCGTCGACCTCCTCGCGGGAGTGCACGATCACCGGCCGGTAGCCGCGGTCGCTCAGCGCCTGCTGGGTGGAGACGTCGGGCGCGGGCCACACGAGCAGCCGGCGCGGGTTGTCCAGCGGCTCCGGGGGCAGCTCGTCGTCGACCGGCTGTGGGGACGGCCGGTTGGCCACCTCGACCGCACCGCCGGGACCGTCCAGCGGCTCCGGCCCCTCGGCGCCCTCGTCGGGCGCGCCTATGGCGAACGAGCGCCCCTCGGCCTCCGGCGCGGGCAGCCGCTGCCCCGGCACCTGACCGTGCGCGGCCCCGGCCGGACCGTCCGGCACCCCGCCGGACGCGGCCGGCGAGGGCACGGACGGCGACGGCTGGGCCGACGGGGGCCGGCCCTCCTGGGCGCCCTGCGGCGGGGTCGCGGTCTGCGGGGCGCGCTCGTCCTCCGGCGGGGCGGCGAGCTTGCGGCGCCGCCCGGCACCGCCGAGCGTCTGGTTCTGCTGGTGCGCGATGTGCTGGGCGAACGGCACGCCCTGCCCGAGCGTCCGCACGCTGAACGCGCGCCCCTGCGTCGAGTCGGACGAGCCGCCGGGCATCGGGGCCTCCGCGGGCAGGGGCTGCCTGCGCGCGTCCTGCACGGGCGCCGCGCCCTGCGAGGGACCCTCCGCACCGCCCGCGGGAGCGGTGACGGCGGTGGTGCCGGTGGTGTGCGTGGTGTGCCCGGGGACGTCGGCCGTGCCTGCGGCGTTCTCGACGGGGCCGCCGTGGGCCTCGGACGGCTCACCGGGGGCAACCGGAACGGCCGGGTCCTGGCCCGAGGAGCCGTCCTCACCCCAGCCGCCGGGCAGCTGGGCTCCCTGCGGCTGGTGGGGCGGCTGTGCGTGCTGCGGCACGGCCTGCTGCCCCGTGTCCTGCTGTCCCGTGTCCTGCCCCGCCTGCTGGGGAGCCTCGGGGCGGCGGGCCCGACGACGACCGGTCGGCACGGGGTGCGGGTGCGGCGGCGTGTGGTCCTCGCCCGGCGCGAGGCGTACGGCGTCATGACGTCCGGGCAGCGAGGCGTCCGGGTCGGCCGCCTCGGACGAGGGCCGGTCGGCCTCCGCGGGCGGGAGCGCGAACGCCGTACGGGGCCCCGAGGGCTCGGCCTGGGCGGACCGCTCCTGGGCAGCCGCCAGCGCCCGCCGGGCCCTGCGCCCGGTCGGCTGGGGGGCCTGCGCCGGTACGGCCGCGGAATCCGGCACCGGAGCCGGGGCGGGGGCCGTGACCGTACCCGGGGTCTGCGCCGGAACGGGGACGGAGGCGGGCAGGGCCGGCCGGCCCTCCGCGCCGTGCCGCGCCCGGTGACTGCCCGTCGGTACCGGCACCGGTGTCTGCTCCGGCAGCTGCCCCTCGCCCGGGACGCCCTGCGGCGGCACGGCCCGGCCGAGCTGCGGACGGCCGTCGTCGCCCTGCGGGCCCTCGGCAACCGTCACCGCGTCCGGGGCCGCGGGCAGCGCCAGCGCCTGCCCCGGAGCCTGCCGGCCGCCGGGCTGCCCGGCACCGGGCTCCCGCCCCTGCTCGGGCGTCTGGAGCAGCTGGGCGGGCAGCGGGATCTGGGCACCGCTCTCGGCCGGGCTGGGCCGTCCCCGCCTGCGCCCCGAACCCTGGGTCCGCTGGGCGGCGGCAAGTTCCTGCGGGTCGTAGGCGATGCCGCCCTGAGAGTCGTTCGCCCCCGACGCCTCGGGGTCACGACGGGCCCGGCGCCGTCCCGTCGGCTCGGCCGCGGCCGTGTCACCCGCTCCGGCGGCGCCCACCGGGCTCTCCAGGAACGCGTCCGTGGAGGCCCGGCGCGCCCGCCGCCGCCCACCGCCGGTCTGCTGTCCCGCGGCCTCCGGGGCCCCGTCGCCGGACGGCGCCCCGGCCTGCGGTCCGGATTCCGCCTCCGGCCCGGGAGCGGGCGGCACCACCGTGCCCGAGCCCGCGCCCAACGGCACCTCCAGCACGTACGCGCTGCCGCTCGTCCCCGGCACCTCGTGCGTCTGGAGCACGCCGCCGTGTGCCCGCACGATCCCGCGCACGATCGGCTCGTGCACCGGGTCTCCCCCGGCGTACGGCCCGCGCACCTCGATCCGTACGGCCTCGCCGCGCTGTGCCGCCGCCACGACGATCGTCGAGTCGACGTAGCCGCCTCCCGGCGCCACCCGGGCCTTGCCGGTCGAGTCGACCCCGGCGACGTCCGCGATCAGGTGGGCGAGCGCGGTCACCAGCCGGGCCGCGTCCACCTCGGCCTCGATCGGCGGCGCGTGCACCGCGAACTGGGCGCGCCCGGGGCCGATCAGCTCGACGGACGCGTCGATGCCGGCCGTCACGACCGAGTCGAGCAGCACGTTCGACTTGACCAGCTTCTCGGCACCGGCGTCCAGGCGCTGGTAGCCGAGCACGTTGTCGACGAGCGTGGTCATCCGGGCGTAGCCCGCCGCCAGGTGGTGCAGGATCTGGTTGGCCTCGGGCCACAGCTGGCCGGCCGGGTCGGCGGCGAGCGTGGAGAGTTCGCCGCGCAGTTCCTCCAGCGGGCCGCGCAGCGACTCGCCGAGCACGGCGGTGAGCTGGGTGTGCCGGGCGGTCAGCGCCTCCAACTGCTCGGTACGGGCCTCCAGCTCGGCCGCGTACCGCTCGGAGCGGTCGGCCAGTTCCGCGCTGTGCCGTTCGTCGAGTGCGGCGACCTCGGCGGTGTGGTTCCCGGTCAGCTCGGCGACCTCGGTCCGGTGCCGCTCGGTGAGCTCCTCGTACGGCCTGCGGTCGGTGAACGTCATGACGGCGCCGACCAGCTGGTCCCCGTCCCGGACCGGCGCGGTGGTCAGGTCGACCGGCACCCGGGCCCCGCTCTTGGACCACAGGACCTGCCCGCGCACCCGGTGCTTGCGCCCGGACCTGAGGGTGTCGGCGAGCGGCGACTCCTCGTACGGGAACGGCTCGCCCTCCGCCCGCGAGTGCAGGATCAGCGGGTGCAGCTCCTGGCCGCCCAGGTCGCTGGCGCGATAGCCGAGGATCTGTGCGGCGGCGGGGTTGACCAGGACGACCCGGCCGTCGGTGTCCGTGCCGACGACGCCCTCGGCCGCGGCGCGCAGGATCATCTCGGTCTGTCGCTGCGAACGGGCCAGCTCCGCCTCGGTGTCGACGGTGCCCGACAGGTCCCGCACGACGAGCATCAGCAGCTCGTCGCCCGAGTAGCCGCCGCCGTACCCGTTCTGGAAGTCGTTGTACGCGGCCTGCCCGTCCTCCAGGCCGGCGCTGGTGACCTCGACGGGGTACTCGGTGCCGTCGGTCCGGCGCGCGGTCATCCGGGTCGGCTTCGTACGGCCGCGTTCGTCGGCCGCCTCGGGCAGGCGCATCGAACCCGGGATCAGCTTGGAGTCGAACTCCGGCAGCAGGTCGAGGAGCCCGCGCCCGACGAGCGCGGTGCCCGGCGTCTCGAACATTTCGAGCGCGATGGTGTTGGCGTTGACGACGGTGCCGTTGCAGTTGACGAGCAGCAGCCCGTCGGGAAGGGCATCGAGTATGGCTGCGAGGCGAGCAGTGCCTCGGGACGGCCTGCTGCTCACGACGACGCTTCCTCCCTGGTTACCGCACCTTGTCGACAGCGGGCCCCATCTTGCCCCTCGGGCCGCAGGCTGTCACTGGACGAGTCTAAAGGCAGCCGAGGGGCGGGGGACTGCGGATGAGGGGCAGTTCTCACCGAGGACCTGTGCATGGGGTGAAGGACTCCTGCCCGTCGTGTGTGTCCGGTGGACCCGGGCACGGCGCACGCCGTGCCCGCCCGGGATGACGAACCCCTGGTCACAGGGGCCGTAATCCGGCCCGTACCCGGCACGGGCCGGTCCACTCATTCCTTGTCGGATCGTTTCGTCGAACAGTTCGACGGCCGTCTCACCGGACGTCGGGGAGCACCGGTCGCAGATTGTTCCAGCGGGAGATCTCGCAGCCGTTGGTCCGGGTGAAGGCCGCGTCGACGCTCCGCCCGCGCCAGGTTCCGGTGACACGGGCGGTGGCCGGTCCCCCGTGCTGCAGGGTGCACAGCGCGTCCGCGGGCACCGGGGCGAACGGGTTCGGGCCCTCGGCCGCCGGCTCCTCCAGCCGCTCGCAGGCCCGCCCCGCCGCCGGGTGGGTCCCGCCCGCCGGGTCGCACCGCAGCTCGAAGGTGCCCTCGGTCGCGGGGTTCCCCGAGTCCGAGACCGTGACCGTCAGCCGGGTGGGGGCGCCGTGCTCCTCCAGCACGGGCAGCGGGAGCGGCAGCGGCAGGGGGCCGCTGTCCGCGGTCGCGGCCGGCGCGACGGCGGACAGCACGGTGAGGGACACGACGGCGGTGAGGGCGAGGCGGCGCAGCATGCGGGCTCCTGTGCTCGTGCACTCCGGAGGGAGTGCCGGTGGAACGACGTGAACGACCGGAGGGAGATCCTCCGCTCTCACTACTGAGGTTTTCAGGGTGGGGTCGGTGGGTTGATAGCCAGGCCCGTGGCGGTGAGGCAGCCGTCGATCAGGTGGGGCCGGATTTGGATTCTGCGTAACTCGCGGCGAAGTTTGCGGTCGAGGTCGTCGGGTGTGTCGAAGGCGGTGTTGGCCGTGGCTCTGCGCAGGAGTGACCAGACGGCCTCGACGGGGTTCAGGTCGGGTGCATAGGGCGGGAGGCGGATGGTGGTAAGCCAGTCGTTTTCGGCCTCGTACCGTTTCAGCCCAGCAGCCAGGTGGGTGTTCAGATTGTCCCAGACCACCACGATCGGCCCGCCGAGCTGGAT
>NZ_JBSFFY010000013.1:0-178906 GCF_053596315.1 Streptomyces sp. NPDC001732 | reverse complement strand
CACTACATTAACCGATTTTCTTGGTGACTCATAATCGAGCCACAGAAACGATTTACGGCGTGCCGACCCGGGTCGGCACGGGTCGGCACGGGGCCGGTACGGGCGAAGACCTCCGGAGCGGCGCCTTCCGCCGTTGCCACAAGATCTTTGGGCGGCTGTTTTCAGCCATGCTCGGTGGGTAATCGGCTTGTTCCGGTTTGACGACCCCGCAGAAGGGGTCCATCCCGGGGCGTGACATCGGTGGGTCAATCGCCATGAATTGACTGGAATGTGTCACTCGGGGACGCGGGGCGCCGATTCCTCAGGGTCACCACGACTACGCCGATGGGCGAAATGAGGGGCGATTTCACGCCATTGGGATGAGTTGATGGCCGAGTTCGAACGCGTGGCCGGATCGGGGTCGGCATAATCGCGTCCATGTCGATCACGGGTGGGGACGTCGTTGACCTGGGGCAGGGCCTGTACGCATGGCTCCCGCCGAAACGGGGCTGGGGGCTGGCGAACTGCGGCCTCCTCGTCTCGCCCCGCGGCGCGCTCTGGATCGACACCCCGTACGACCCCGTGCTGGCCGGCCGGTTCCTGGACGAGTCCACGAAGCGGCTGCCCGAGGGCGTCCACATCGACCGGGTGATCGTCACCCATGCGAACGGCGACCACTTCTGGGGCGCGGGGGTGCTCCCGGACGCGGAGATCATCGTGACCCGCGAGGCCCGGGAGCACATCCACTACGACCCCACGCCGAAGCAGCAGCACGCCCTCGTCACCGCGGGCGACCGGACCACACCGCTCGGGGACTACCTCGCGCGCCACTTCGGCGTCTTCGACTGGTCGGAGACCGAACCGGTCGTGCCGACCACGTACTTCACGGGAGAGCTCGAACTGACCCTGGGCGACTACCCCGTCCGGGTCTCCTCGCTGCCGCCCGCGCACACCGCCGGTGACCTGATGGTCCATCTGCCGGTGCAGAGCACCGTGTTCAGCGGCGACATCATCTTCTCGTCCACCCCGGCGCGGTCCGGCGACCACCCGGTGCACTGGGCCGGTCCGCTCGGCAACGTGATCGCGGCCTGCGAACAGGTACTGGCCACCGGCGCCGAGACCATCGTCCCGGGACACGGCCCCCTCCTCGACCGGGCCGGGGTGCGCGACCACATCGTGTACCTGGAGTACGTGCGCGAGCGCGCCCACGCCTTCCACGCCGCCGGCGTCCCTGCCGTCGAGGCGGCCCGCCGGATCATCGGCGAGGGCCGCCACCCGGAACTCGGCCTCCCCGAGCGGCTGGTGGTGACCGTCGGCAGCGAGTACCGGAACCTGGACGGCTCCGCACTGCCCGGTGTGCTCGAAGTGATGACCGATGTCGCCGTGGTGGCCCGCGAGGTGGAGCAGGCCCGGCAGCAGGCGGGCCCGGCAGAGCAGTAGGCGAAGCTTCGGCCGTCGCTCCGGCCGGACGACCGATCCGACGACAGGAATGCGGTGACGGCATGGGATGGATAGTGGCGGTGATCGCCGTCGCCGCTGCCGTGGCGGCGGTGGTCCGGGCGCAGAACGCGGCCCGCGCCGAGTACACGGCCCTGGGCCGGGTCGAGGTGGCCGAACGCCAGGCGAAGGCGGCCGAGGCCCGTACCGCGGCCCTCATCGAGGAGATCCGCCAGCTGGCCCGGAAGCGGATACCCGCCGTCGCGCTCGCCCTCTCCCACCCCACCGCCCAGGTTCCCGGCCTGCGGGAGGCGGCCGAGATCGACGGCGAGGCGGCCCGGCTGCTCGCCGAGTCGGTGCAGGCTGCCCGCGCGGCCGTCCTGGAGGAGCGCGGACGCGTCGACGCCGCCGCCCGCGCGGCGATGCGCGGCACCTCCGCCAAGATCCAGTCCCTGCTCAACCAGTCCCAGCAACTGCTGCACGAGCTCCAGCACGAGTACGACGACCCGCGCATCCTGCAATTGGACTTCCGCAACGAACTGGCCCTGCGGCGCACCCAGACCACCGCCGTGCTCTGCGACGCCTGGCCGGGCCTCGCCCGCCAGAACTCACCGCTCGTCGAGATCGTGCTCGGAGCCCAGTCACGGGTCGCGGGCTACGAACGCGTGAAGGTCGCCAACCATCTGCGCGACGAACGGCTCGCCCTGGTCGCCCGCGCCGCCGAACCCCTCGCCATCGCGCTGGCGGAACTCCTGGCCAACGCCACCGCCTACTCGCACCCCGACACCGACGTCCAGGTCACCCTCCAGCAGAGCGGTGGCCGCGGCGCCTTCCTGGTGGTCGACGACGCGGGCATCGGCATGGACGACGACACGCTCGACCGGGCACGCGCCCTGCTGGCGGGCCCGGACGAGGTCCTCCTGACCGAGCTGGGCGACCCGCCGCAGACCGGCTTCGCCGTCGTCGGCCGACTGGTGTCGCAGTACGGCTTCGACTGCCACATCGAGGCGTCGCCGTTCGGCGGGATGCGCACGATGCTGCGCGTCCCCGCCCATCTGCTGACCGTGCTGGAGGACGACCACACCCTCTCCATCCTCGCCCCCGAACCGGTGCGCACGCAGGCGCCCGCCGCCCCCGCCGCCGTTCCCGCTGCCACCCCCGCCGTTCCCGTCCCGGCCGAGCAGGAGCCCGTACCCGTGTCGCAACCCGCCGCCGGGCCCGTCCCCGGGCTGCCCAGCCGCCGCCGGCGCACCCCGCGCCCGGCCCCGGCCCGGCCCGCGCCCGCCGCCGACCAGGACCGCGACCAGGCGCCTCGTACGCCCGAGCAGGCCGGGGCTTCCTGGGCGGCGCTCCAGCAGGGCACCCTCAACGGCAGGAGCAGTGCGGACCGGTCGTCCGCACCGGCTCCGGACCACGACCACCAGGACGACCACGACCGCCAGAACGACCAAGGAGACGACAAGCCGTGAGCGCTCCCACCCCCACCACCGGTGACCTCGCATGGGTGCTGGCCCCGCTGCTGGAACTGCCCGGTGTCCAGCACGCGGTGGTCGCCACCGGTGACGGCCTCGTCGAGGGCGCGTCGCCCGGCCTGGACCGCGCCTCCGGCGAACGGGTCGCCGCCATGACCGCCACGCTGCACGCCGCGGCGCGCGCGTTCACCACGGCCTTCACCGACGCCGAGGCGCCACGCCTGGCCCAGACGGTCGTCGAGTCCGACCTGGGCTTCGCCATCGTCGTACCGGCCGGGAACAACACCACGCTCGCCCTGTTCGCGGAACCCGGGGCCAAACTCGGCGACATCGCCTACCAGATGCAGGTGCAGGTCACCGCCCTCACCCGGGCGATGAACGCGCCCGCCCGCAAGCCGGACACCACCGCCCGGCCATGACCGCCGGCCCAGGGCGCCGCCTGATACCCGCCTATCTGGTCACCGGCGGCCGGACCCGGCCCGCCGGTCCCGCGCTGGACCGGCTCGACGTGCTCCTGCGCGCCGACACCGATCTGCCCCCGGACCTCGGCTCGGAACAGCGCAGGCTGTGCGAGCTGCTCGAACCGGGCGCGCTCACCGTCGTCGAATGCGCGGCCCACCTGGACCTGCCGGTCAGCGCCACCGTCTTCCTGGCCACGGACCTCGCCGCCGCCGGACATCTGCACACCCGACCGCCCGTCCCCAGCGCCGGGGAGATCGACCGGTCGCTCGTCGAGAGGCTGCTCGTTGGACTCCGCTCCCTCCACTGACCGCACCGGCGTCGGCTATCTGTCGCCCGCCGCCCGAACCCTGATGAAGCTCGTCGTCACGGGGCCCTTCGGCGTGGGCAAGACCACCCTGATCCGTACGCTCTCGGAGATCGCCACGCTCCACACCGAAGAGGCGATGACCCAGTCCAGCACCCGGCTCGACGACACCGCGGGACTGCCGAACAAGACCACGACCACGGTCGCGATCGACTTCGGCCGGCTCACCGTCCTGGACGACCTGGTGCTCTACATGTTCGGCACCCCGGGCCAGCAGCGGTTCCTCCCGCTCTGGGAGGACATCGCGCGCGGCGCGCTCGGCGCCCTCGTCCTGGTCGACACCCGCAGGCTCGCCGACTCCTTCGCGGTCATGGACATGGTCGAGGAGCAGGGGCTGCCGTACGCGGTCGCCGTCAACCGCTTCCCCGGCGCCCCCGTCCACCCCGACGAGGTCCTGCGGGGGCACCTCGACCTCGCCCCCGAGACCCCGCTGGTGCAGTGCGACGCCCGCGAACGCCGCGGCAGCATCGACGCGCTGATCGCGCTGGCCGAACACGCGCTGACCCGGATGCCCCGGCCCGAGGACCCGTCATGACACCGTACGCACAGCCGCCGCAGCCCCTCGCGCTGTACGGCCCGGACTTCGCCGCCGACCCGCAGAGCCACTACCGGCGCCTGCGCGAACACGGCCCCCTCGCCCCGGTCCGGATCGCCCCCGGCATCGACGCCCTGCTGGTCACCGACTACCAGGCCGCCGTCGACCTGTTGCGCGACACCCACACCTTCACCAAGGACCCGCGCGCCTGGCAGGCCACCGTCCCCGAGGACTCGCCGGTCCTGCCCATGCTCGGCCACCGGCCCACCGCGCTCTTCAGCGACGGCGAGGTGCACGCCCGCTACCGGGCCGCCATCAACGACGGCCTCGCCCTGATCGAACCGCACGTCCTGCGGGCCGAGGTCGCCCGGGTCGCGAAGCGGCTCATCGGCGAATTCGCCGCCACCGGGAGCGGCGACCTCATCGCCCAGTACGCCCGGCGGCTCCCGGTGCACGTCTTCGTCACCTGGTTCGGCACAGCGCGGGCGGACAGCGAGCGCGTCGTCGAAGCCGTCGCCGGAATGTTCAACTCGGCCGAGGACGCCGCCACCGCCTACGCCGACCTCGTCGAGGTCGTCACCGCGCTGGTCGCCGCCCGGCGTGCCCGGCCGCGCCGCGACCTCACCTCGTACCTCCTCGGTCATCCGGCCGGTCTCGACAACGACGAGACCGTGCGTCAGATCACCCTGATCATGAGCGCGGGCCACGACCCGACGACCAATCTGATCGGCAACGCGCTGCTGCACATGCTCACCGACACCCGCTACGCCGGCTCGCTGCACGGCGGTGCGAAGACGGCGTACGAGGCGATCGACGAAGTCCTCTGGCAGGACCCGCCCCTGGCCAACCTGGCGGCCCACTACCCCCGGCACGACACGGAGTTCCACGGCGTACGGCTGCGCGCGGGGCAACTGCTCCTGGTCTCCTACGCCGCGGCCAACTCCCAGTCCGCGCCCGACCTCTCGAACCCCGTGCCCCGTTCCGGGGCCAGCGCCCACCTGGCCTGGTCCGCCGGCCCGCACCGCTGCCCGGCGAAGCAGCCGGCGCTGCTCATCGCCATGACCGCGATCGAACAGCTCACCAGCCAGCTGTGCGACGCGGAACTGGCAGTTCCGGTCAGTGCGCTGAAATGGCGTCCGGGGCCCTTCCACCGTGCGCTGGTCCGGCTTCCGGTACGGTTCACCCCCGTCGACATGACCGCGGAAACCGACCGGCACCGGCCTTCCGGGCACGAGCCCGAGGAGCCTTCGGCGGTGTCGATCGGCCGGTGAACCGTGTCGGTGGTACGCCGAACGGGTGAGTGGCGAGAGAATTGCACGATGAACAGCGAGCGCAGCGGGCGCAACGCGGACCGAAGCACAGACGGGGTGGTCCGGTGAGCAGGTACGACAGGTACGACGTCACGGACGAGCAGTGGGAGGGGCTTGCCCAGGTCGTGCCTCTGCGCAGCCGCAACGAGTGGCCGTCCAGAGTGGACCACCGCACGGTCCCCGACGAGAGCGCGGCGGCCGAGCAGCGACGACTCGTCGTGCTGCGGGTCCAGGTCTTCGCGGACGCCCGGGAGGTGGCCGAGTACCTGGTCGCGCAGATCCCGGTGCTCCTCGACCTGACCAGCGCCGAGACGGACGTGGCCAAGCGGATCCTGGACTTCACCAGTGGGGTCGTCTTCGGTCTGGAGAGCGGCATGCACCGGGTGGACCGGAACGTCTTCCTGCTGTCCCCGGTCGGCATGGAGGTCGAGGGGGTCGCGGCAGCGGCGGGAATCCCGGGTTCGTAGCAGGCCGTCGGGGGCGGGGTGCCGTCGGAGCAGCGACGCCCCCCGGAGCGGGGAGCGTGGTCCGGGCCGGCCGTGCGGCGGTCCCGGGTGCCGGGCCTCGGTCTTCCGTGGCCGGACGATGCGTCATGCGGCCCGGCTCGTGGCCGGACGGTGGGCGACGCGGCTCGGCCCGGTCGGCTGGGGCACGGTGGTTCACCAGGTAGCCCGATCGTAGGAAGGTCGTTCAGGCGGAACGGTTCGGCGGTCCGCGCCCCGCATACGGTCCGCCCATGACTGCTCCTTGCCCGGACGCCATTCCGCCGTCGCACGCCGATTTACCCGAACCCGGTCCCGCACCGGCGGCCACCGGTGAGGCCCCGTCCGGCGGGCGGACCCGTTCCGCCGAGCGGGGCGGCGCCGCGGAGCAGGGCCGCCAAATCGGCCCGGTCGTCACCGAACTGCGGTTGTCCGCCTTCGCCTCGCACCGGGGCGCGGCCTTCCCCATCCGTCCGGTCACGCTCTTCGGCGGGCCCGGCGGCAGCGGCAAGACGAACGTGCTGCGGGCGTACGGGGCGCTGGCGCGGCTGGCCGACGGGGAGCCGCTGGAGG
Organism: Streptomyces sp. NPDC001732; assembly: GCF_053596315.1. Classification (NCBI taxonomy): domain Bacteria; kingdom Bacillati; phylum Actinomycetota; class Actinomycetes; order Kitasatosporales; family Streptomycetaceae; genus Streptomyces; species Streptomyces sp. NPDC001732. The sequence continues at coordinate 172,292 of NZ_JBSFFY010000013.1, read as the reverse complement.
CGGTGTTCCCGGACCCGGGCGCCTGCGTACCGGAAGGCGCCGTGCCCGACGCCCAGGGGCGGCGCGGGTTCCGGATCGGCTGCACGGCGGACGGTCCGGCGGGACCGGTGCGGCTCGACGTCGCCGTCCAGGCGGAGCCCACCCTCCGGATCGTCGGTGAACGGCTCACCGGCGGCGGCGAGACCCTGCTCACCACCGCGCTGCGCGATCCGGGGCGCTCGACGGTCCAGGCGGCCTGGCACACCGCCGACGTGGTCCCGGTGACCCGGGCGCCACTGCCGGACGACCGGCTCGGGACGGCCCTGCTGCCGCTGCGGGTCGCGGGCCGGACCGAGGGGCAGTTGCAGGTCCTGGCCGCGGCCGAACAGATGGTCGTGGCCCTGCGGTCGGTCTTCCGGTGCGAACCGCAGCCGCGGCTGATGCGGGTCCCCGCGCCGCCCGGCGCCGACGGCCTGCGCCGGAACTGCGAGAACATCGCGGCGGTGCTGGAACGGGTGCACGCGCGGTCCGCCCGACGCCGGGTCCGGCTGACCGCCGCGGTCCGTGCCGGATGCGCGGGACCGGTGACCGGGCTGGACGTCGAACGGCTCGGGGACGGTTCGCTGAGCGCGACGGTCGCCCGCGGCGAGGGGCGTGCCACGCCGATCGGGCGGCTCGGCGACGGCGAGCTGAGGTATCTCGCGCTGGCCCTGGTACTGCTCACGGGCCCCGGGGTGCAGGCGGTGGACACCACGGGCGAGGTGCCGTCGGCCCTGCAGGCCCTCACCGTGCTGGCCGACGGGTTCGACCGCGATCTGGACGCACGGCAACTGCGCGAACTCCTGTCCCGGGCGGTGTCGATCGGCGGGAGCGGGCACCTCCGCCTGATGGGGACGGTCACGGAGTCGGGTGCGGCACGGGCCCGGCAGGTCCCCGGAGTGTCGGTGGTAGACCTGGAGCCGTGACAGAACTTGATGTACGGGCCCTGCAGCAACGGCTCGCCGCGTTCGCGGCCGCACGGGACTGGGGGCAGTACCACACCCCGAAGAACCTGGCAGCGGCGTTGAGCGTCGAGGCGTCCGAACTGGTCGAGATCTTCCAGTGGTTGACGCCGGAGGAGTCGGCACGGGTGATGGAGAGCCCCGGGACGGCGCACCGGGTGGCGGACGAGGTCGCGGACGTTCTCGCGTATCTGCTGCAGTTCTGCGAGGTGTTGGGCATCGATCCGCTGGCGGCGCTGGCCGAGAAGATCGACCGGAACGAGACCCGATTCCCGGCGCCGGGGCTCCCGGACACCTCCGAATCACCTGATCGTCACTCTTCGGAGTGATCAACTTATCCACAATCGATTTTGTGTCCACAGATTTCCGAATTCCTCTGGCTTTTCGGTACTGGTGACCTCACTGTGGGTAATGGATGGGGTGAACGGCTTTTCGTACGGACGGGGGAACGCATGGAAGCGGAACGGCTTGTCGGGGTCAGCCGTCGTGCGCTGGCTCAGAGCAGGGGGACGCCGGACATCATCGCGGAGGCGTGGCAGGCCCAGGCGCTGGCCCAGGCGATCGGCAGCCGCCTGGCGGCCGACGGCCCCAAGGCGTTACGGGCCGAGGCCCGCGGACTCAGCGAGATCGGCGGGCGGAGCGGCGGAGCGCTGGACCACCCGGCGGCACGGGCGGGGGTGGCGCGGGCCGCGCGGCTCTCGGAGCTGGCCGAGCCGAGGGCGACGCTGACGGGGCTGGGCGCGCTGCTGGGCGAGGTGGGGATGGCCCTGGTGGGAGTGGCCTGCGAGACCGACGAGCAGAGCCTCTACTGGCAGTGCATGGAGGCGATCGACGCGGCCGACGAGTCCATGGACCGGGTGCACGGGATGCTCCGCCGCCTCGACGAGCAGGACCGGGAGCGACAGCAGGATCTGGAACGCGGCAGGGAGCGGGACGGCCCGTACGGCGCGGCCCGCGGCCCGGCGGGACCGACGACGGCCGGTCGCGGCCGGCCGTGACGCGCGGGCCGCCGGAGGCGCGGGGAGCCCACCGGATTCCGGCGGCGACGGCGCGGGGCGGCGACCCTGCCGGACTTCGGCGGCGACGACGTGGGGGAGGGCGGCGGAGAGGGAGGTACGGTGTCCAAAGGTGCAGGATGGACGCATGGATCTTCGAATCTTCACCGAGCCCCAGCAAGGGGCGAGCTACGACACCCTGCTCACCGTCGCCAAGGCGGCCGAGGACCTCGGCTTCGACGCCTTCTACCGCTCCGACCACTATCTCCGCATGGGACCGGGGGACGGGCTGCCCGGCCCGACCGATGCGTGGATCACCCTGGCCGGGCTGGCGCGCGAGACCAGGCGGATCCGGCTCGGCACCCTGATGACCGCGGGCACCTTCCGGCTGCCCGGCGTGCTCGCCATCCAGGTCGCGCAGGTCGACCAGATGTCCGGCGGACGCGTCGAGCTCGGCCTCGGAGCGGGCTGGTTCGAGGAGGAGCACAAGGCGTACGGCATCCCGTTCCCCAAGGAGAAGTTCGGCAGGCTGGAGGAGCAGCTGGAGATCGTCACCGGGCTGTGGGCGACCGAGGTCGGCAAGACGTACAGCTTCGACGGCACCTACTACCAGCTCACCGATTCACCCGCGCTGCCCAAGCCGGCACAGGCCAAGGTGCCGGTCCTGATCGGCGGCCACGGCGCGACGCGCACGCCGCGGCTCGCCGCCCGGTACGCGGACGAGTTCAACATCCCCTTCGCGTCCCTGGAGGACAGCGAGAAGCAGTTCGGCCGGGTCCGGGAGGCGGCCAGGGCGATCGGCCGCGGACCGGACGACCTGGTGTACTCCAACGCCCTGGTGGTCTGTGTCGGGAAGGACGACGCGGAGGTGGCGCGCCGTGCCTTTGCCATCGGTCGTGAGGTGGCGGAGCTGAAGGCGAACGGGCTCGCGGGCTCGCCCGCCGAGGTGGTCGACAAGATCGGCCGGTACGGCGCGATCGGCTCGTCCCGGATCTACCTCCAGGTGCTGGACCTGGACGATCTGGACCACCTGGAGCTGATCGCCTCCCAGGTGCAGTCCCAGCTCTCCTGAGCCCGGGGACGGTTCGGGGCCGACCGGCCCGGAGGCGTGGCGGCCCGGAGGCCGGCCGGGGCGACCTCCGGCCGGACCGACCCGACCGGCCCGGCCCCGGCCCCGTTTCCTGTTCCGATGTGTGAAGGACCGAGGGAGTCACCCGTGCGACCCGCCGATTCGACCACCGACTCGACCACCGACTCGACCACCGACTCGACCGACGGCCCGGCCGTCCCCGAAGCCCCCGGGCCCCGCCCCGAGTCCGTCCGCGGGGCCGGCGCGCCGCCCGGCCGCCCGCTCGGCCGCGCCCTCGCGGAGGGGCCGGTCCTGCTGGACGGAGGACTCTCCAACCAGTTGGAGGCGCAGGGCTGCGATCTGTCCGACGCCCTGTGGTCGGCGCGGCTGCTGGCCGACGGGCCCGAACAGATCGAGGCGGCGCACGCGGCCTATGTGCGGGCGGGCGCGCAGGTGCTCATCACCTCCGGGTACCAGGCGACCTTCGAGGGGTTCGAGCGGCGCGGCATCGGACGGGCGGAGGCGGAGGAACTGTTCGCTCGCAGTGTGCGGCTGGCGCGGCGGGCCGCCGGTGCGGTGGAGCGGGACGTCTGGGTCGCCGCCTCGGTCGGCCCGTACGGGGCGATGCTGGCGGACGGCAGCGAGTACCGCGGCCGCTACGGGCTCTCCGTCCGGGAGCTGGAACGGTTCCACCGGCCCCGGATCGAGGCGCTGACCGCGGCCGGGCCCGATGTGCTGGCGCTGGAGACGGTGCCGGACATCGACGAGGCCGAGGCGTTGCTGCGGGCGGTGGAGGGGTGCGGGCTGCCCGTCTGGCTCTCGTACAGCGTGGCGGGCGACCGGACCAGGGCCGGGCAGTCGCTGGAGGCTGCCTTCTCCCTGGCCGCGGGGCAGGACCGGGTGATGGCCGTGGGGGTGAACTGCTGCGACGCGCGGGACGCGGACCGGGCGGTGCGGGTGGCCGCCGAGGTGGCGGACAAGCCGGTCGTCGTCTATCCGAACAGCGGTGAGCGGTGGGACGCCGCCGGACGGGCCTGGACCGGTGCCCCCACCTTCGATCCGGAGCGGACGAGAGCGTGGCGGAACGCCGGCGCCCGGCTGATCGGCGGCTGCTGCCGGGTCGGCCCGGACGTCGTCGCGGAGCTGGCCGGAATGCTGGACAGGCCGGCGGCGGGCGAGGCGGAAGGAGGTACGACAGCACGCCCGGACACGTGAAATTACCTGGTGGGGGACAAGTGGACCGGACCATACTCGGACGTGTGTTCCTGACAATCAGTACGACCGGCATCCCGGAACGTCCCGCGACCGACCTCGGCTTCCTGCTGCACAAGCATCCCGAGAAGGCGCAGACGTTCTCCACCTCCCACGGCACCGCGCATGTCTTCTACCCCGAGGCATCCGCCGAGCGCTGCACCGCGGCGCTGCTGCTGGAGGTGGATGCCGTGGCGCTGGTGCGCCGCGGCAAGGGCAAGGGCCGGGGCGGAGCCCCCGACGCGGCGCTCGCACAGTACGTCAACGACCGCCCGTACGCGGCCTCCTCGCTGCTCTCCGTCGCGATGAGCACGGTCTTCAAGTCCGCGCTGCGAGGGGTGTGCCGGGCACTGCCGGAGCGCGCGGCGGCGCCGATGCCGCTGCGGATCGAAGTACCCGCACTGCCGGCCCGGGGCGGCGCGGAACTGGTGCGCAAGCTCTTCGGGCCGCTCGGCTGGACGAGCGTGGACGCGGTGGCCGTACCTCTGGACGAGCGGTTCCCGGAGTGGGGGGACTCCCGGTACGTACGGCTGGTGCTGGAGGGCGAACTGCGGCTGGCGGACGCGTTGCGGCAGCTGTACGTCCTGCTCCCGGTGCTCGACGACGCCAAGCACTACTGGGTCGCGCCGGACGAGGTGGACAAGCTGCTCCGGGCGGGCGAGGGGTGGCTCGCCGATCACCCCGAGCAGAAGCTGATCACCAGCCGTTACCTGTCCCGGCGCTGGGGCCTGACCCGGCAGGCGATGCAGCAGCTCGAACTGGTGCGGCTCGCGGAGTCGGACGACCTCGACGTCGAGAGCATCGACAACGCCGTGGACGAGACGACCGACACCGAGGAGAAGCCGGTGCCGCTCGCCGAGCAGCGGCGCGCCGCGATCCTCGGGGCGCTGCGCGCCGCGGGCGCGAGCCGGGTGCTCGACCTGGGCTGCGGTCAGGGCCAGTTGGTGCAGGCGCTCCTGAAGGACGTGGGCTTCACGGAGATCGTCGGTGTCGACGTCTCCATGCGCGCCCTCGCCGTCGCCGCGCGCCGGCTGAAGCTGGAGCGGATGGGGGAGCGGCAGGCCGGCCGGGTCACGCTTCGGCAGGGCTCGCTCACCTACACCGACAAGCGGCTCAAGGGGTACGACGCCGCCGTGCTCAGCGAGGTCGTCGAACACCTCGACCTGCCGAGACTGCCCGCGCTGGAGTACGCCGTGTTCGGATCGGCCCGTCCCCGCACCGTGCTGGTGACGACGCCGAACGTCGAGTACAACGTCCGCTGGGAGACGCTGCCCGCCGGGCATGTGCGCCACGGCGACCACCGGTTCGAATGGACCAGGGCCGAATTCCGCGACTGGGCCCGGAAGGTGGCGGGGCGACACGGGTACGGGGTCGGCTTCGTCCCCGTGGGGCCCGACGACCCCGAGGTGGGACCGCCCACCCAGATGGCCGTGTTCACGATGGCCGAGAACAAGCACGAGAACGAGAACAAGCACGAGAACGAGAACGAGAACGAGAAGGAGGCGGAAGCCGCATGACCAGTACCTCGCGCACCCTGCCGGTGACCGACCTCTCCCTCGTGGTCCTCATCGGGGCCAGTGGGTCCGGCAAGTCCACCTTCGCCCGCAGGCACTTCAAGCCCACGGAGATCGTCTCCTCGGACTTCTGCCGCGGACTGGTCGCCGACGACGAGAACGACCAGAGCGCCAGCGGTGACGCCTTCGACGTCCTGCACTACATCGTGGGCAAGCGGCTCGCCGCCGGACGGCTGACCGTCGTGGACGCGACCAGCGTGCAGTCCGAGAGCCGCAAGCAGCTGGTCCAACTGGCCCGGAGCCACGACGTGCTGCCCATCGCGATCGTCCTCGACCTGCCCGAGGAGGTCTGCGTCGCGCGCAACGCCGCCCGCCCCGACCGTGCCGACATGCCGCGCCACGTCGTCCAGCGCCACCGCCGCGAACTGCGCCGTTCGCTGCGCGGCCTGGAGCGCGAGGGCTTCCGCAAGGTGCACGTCCTGCGCACCGAGGAGGAGGCGGAGAACGCCGAAGTGGTGCTGGAGCGCCGCTACAACGACCTGCGCCACCTCACGGGCCCCTTCGACATCATCGGTGACATCCACGGCTGCAGTTCCGAGCTGGAGACCCTGCTCGGCAAGCTCGGATACGTCGACGGCGCGCACCCCGACGGGCGGACGGCGGTCTTCGTCGGCGACCTCGTGGACCGCGGCCCCGACAGCCCCGGAGTGCTGCGCCGCGTCATGGCCATGGTCTCGGCGGGCAACGCCCTGTGCGTACCGGGCAACCACGAGAACAAGCTCGGCCGTTACCTCAAGGGCCGCAAGGTCCAGCACACCCACGGCCTCGCCGAGACCATCGAGCAACTGGACCGGGAGGACGAGAAGGACCCGGCCTTCCGCGGGCAGGTGCGGGAGTTCATCGACGGGCTCGTCAGCCACTACGTGCTCGACGGGGGCAAGCTCGTCGTCTGCCACGCCGGGCTGCCGGAGAAGTACCACGGACGCACCTCCGGGCGGGTCCGCTCGCACGCGCTCTACGGGGACACCACCGGCGAGACCGACGAGTTCGGCCTGCCCGTGCGATACCCGTGGGCGGAGGAGTACCGGGGCCGGGCCACCGTGGTCTACGGCCACACCCCGGTGCCCAACACCTCCTGGGTGAACAACACCATCTGCCTGGACACCGGTGCGGTCTTCGGCGGGAAGATGACCGCGCTGCGCTGGCCGGAGCGCGAACTGGTGGACGTACCGGCCGAGAAGGTCTGGTACGAGCCGGTCAAGCCGCTGGTCACGGAGGCGCCCGGTGGCAGGGAGGGACGGCCGCTGGACCTCGACGACGTGCAGGGCCGCCGGATCGTCGAGACCCGGCACATGGGCCGCATCGCGGTCCGCGAGGAGAACGCCGCCGCCGCGCTCGAAGTCATGAGCCGGTTCGCCGTCGACCCCCGGCTGCTCGGCTACCTCCCGCCGACCATGGCGCCCACCGCCACCTCGCAGGAGGAGGGCTACCTGGAGCACCCGGCCGAAGCCTTCGCCCAGTACCGCGCGGACGGGGTCGACCGGGTCGTGTGCGAGGAGAAGCACATGGGGTCGCGTGCGGTGGCGCTCGTCTGCCGGGACGCGGCCACCGCCCGTGAGCGGTTCGGCGTCGGGGACGCCCCGGACGCCTCCGGCTCCGCGGACGGTCCGACCGGGGCGCTGTACACCCGCACCGGGCGGCCGTTCCTCGACGACGCCGCACTCACCGAGGTGATCCTCGGTCGGCTGCGCACGGCCGTCACCGCCGCCGGGCTCTGGGAGGAGTGGGGCACCGACTGGGTGCTGCTCGACGCCGAGCTGATGCCGTGGTCCCTCAAGGCCGGCGGGCTGCTGCGCTCGCAGTACGCCGCGGTCGGAGCCTCGTCCGGCGCCGTCCTCCCGGAGGCCAACGCGGCCCTCGCGGCAGCGGCGGCGCGCGGGGTGGACGTGGCCGCGCTCGCCGGGCGCCAGCAGGGGCGCGCCGAGGACGCCGCCGCGTTCACCGAGGCGTACCGCCGCTACTGCTGGAGCACCCAGGGCCTGGACGGGGTGCGGTTCGCACCGTTCCAGATCCTCGCCGTCCAGGGGCGGTCGCTGGCCTCCGTGCCGCACGACGAGCAACTGGCCTGGCTCGACCGGCTGGTCGAGCACGACCCGACCGGGCTGCTCCGGGCCACCCGCCGGCTCGTCGTCGACACCGGGGACGAGGCCTCGGTGCGCGCCGGTACCGACTGGTGGCTGGAGATGACCGGTCGCGGCGGCGAGGGCATGGTCGTCAAGCCGCTCGCCGCACTCGTCCGGGACGGCAGGGGCAGACTGGTCCAGCCGGGCATCAAGGTGCGCGGCCGGGAGTACCTGCGGATCATCTACGGGCCCGAATACACCCGCCCGGAGAATCTGGAACGGCTGCGCGGCCGGTTCCTCGGGCACAAGCGGTCGCTGGCGCTCCGGGAGTACGCGCTGGGGCTCGAAGCACTGGACCGGCTGGCCGACGGGGAGCCGCTGTGGCGGGTCCACGAAGCGGTGTTCGCGGTGTTGGCCCTGGAGTCGGAGCCGGTCGACCCGCGGCTCTGAGGAAGCCCCGACGCGGGTCGTCGGCGGGTGCCCCGGTGGAACCGACGGAAACCCGCTGGCGATTCGCCGGGTGAACGGTGCCCCGCACGGTGAGGATGGGGACATGGGATTCCATGTCGACTCCGAGACCGGGCGGCTGCGCCGCGTCATCCTGCACCGCCCCGATCTGGAACTGAAGCGGCTCACCCCGAGCAACAAGGACGAGCTCCTGTTCGACGACGTGCTCTGGGTGCGCCGTGCCAGGGAGGAACACGACGGCTTCGCGGACGTGCTGCGCGACCGGGGGGTGGAGGTGCACCTCTTCGGCGATCTGCTCCGTGAGTCGCTGGACATCCCGGTGGCCAGACGGCTTGTCCTGGACCGGGTCTTCGACGAGAAGGAGTACGGCCCGCTCGCCACCGAGCATCTGCGCACCGCCTTCGAGGAGTTGCCCAGTGCCGGACTGGCCGAAGCGCTCGTCGGCGGGATGACCAAACGGGAGTTCCTGGAACGGCACCACGAGCCGACGTCCGTCCGCTTCCACGTCATGGACCAGGACGACTTCCTGCTGGACCCGTTGCCGAACCACCTCTTCACCCGGGACACCTCGGCCTGGATATACGACGGGGTGTCGATCAACGCGATGCGCTGGCCGGCACGGCAGCGCGAGACCGTCCACTTCGAGGCGATCTACCGCCACCATCCCCTGTTCACCGGGCCCGAGGCCGGTGTCTTCCACCACTGGTCGGAAGGGCAGGACGACTACCCCTCCACCATCGAGGGCGGCGACGTGCTGGTCATCGGCCACGGCGCCGTGCTCATCGGGATGAGCGAACGCACCACCCCGCAGGCGGTGGAGATGCTGGCCCGCGGACTGTTCGACGCCGGTTCGGCGCGCACGATCGTGGCGCTCGACATGCCCAAGCGCCGGGCGGTCATGCACCTCGACACGGTGATGACGATGGTCGACGGCGACACCTTCACCAAGTACGCGGGCCTGGGCATGCTCCGCTCGTACACCATCGAGCCGGGGGACGGGCCCCGGGACCTGAAGGTCACCGACCATCCGCCCGAGCACATGCACCGCGCGATCGCGCACGCCCTGGGGCTGGACTCGATCCGGGTGCTCACGGCCACCCAGGACGTGCACGCCGCCGAGCGCGAGCAGTGGGACGACGGCTGCAACGTCCTGGCCGTCGAACCGGGCGTGGTCGTCGCGTACGAGCGCAACGCCACCACCAACACGTATCTGCGCAAGGAGGGCATCGAGGTCATCGAGATCCGGGGCAGCGAACTCGGCCGGGGACGGGGCGGCCCGCGCTGCATGAGCTGTCCGGTGGTGCGCGACCCCGTGTAGACGGTGTCCGGGCGGGTCCCGGTGCGGGCGAGGGGAAGCACGACCCCATCTGTATAGTGATGCGGAGTGTCGTATAGACTTCCATCGTCAGTGTATGTGCGAACCCCGCCCGACCCAGGAGCCGCCCCATGGCCATAGACCTCGCAGGCCGCCACTTCCTCAAGGAGCTGGACTTCACGGCCGAGGAGTTCCGCGGCCTGGTCGACCTCGCGGCCGAACTCAAGGCCGCCAAGAAGTCGGGGACCGAGGTGCAGCGGCTGCGCGGCAGGAACATCGCGCTGATCTTCGAGAAGACCTCGACCCGCACCCGTTGCGCCTTCGAGGTGGCCGCCGCCGACCAGGGCGCGTCCACGACCTACCTGGACCCCTCCGGCTCGCAGATGGGGCACAAGGAGTCGGTGAAGGACACCGCACGGGTCCTCGGCCGGATGTTCGACGGCATCGAGTACCGCGGCGACAGCCAGGCCGCCGTCGAGGAGCTGGCGGCCCACAGCGGCGTACCCGTCTTCAACGGGCTCACCGACGACTGGCACCCGACCCAGATGCTCGCCGACGTCCTCACCATGACCGAGCACAGCGACAAGCCGCTGGAACGGATCGCCTTCGCCTACCTCGGGGACGCCCGCTTCAACATGGGCAACTCGTACCTGATCACCGGCGCCCTGCTGGGCATGGACGTCCGGATCGTCGCCCCCGAGGCGTACTGGCCCACCGGGACGGTCGTCGCCGAGGCCCGCCGCCTGGCCGCGGAGAGCGGTGCGACCATCACGCTCACCGAGGACATCGCCACGGGCGTCCGGGGCGCCGATTTCGTCCTCACGGACGTCTGGGTCTCGATGGGGGAGCCCAAGGAGGTCTGGGCCGAGCGCATCGCGGCCCTCGCCCCGTACGCCGTGACCATGGACGTGCTGCGCGCCACCGGCAACGCCGACGTGAAGTTCATGCACTGCCTCCCGGCCTTCCACGACCTCGGCACCGAGGTGGGGCGGCAGATCGAGGCCGAGTACGGGCCGGCGGAGCTGGAGGTCACCGACGAGGTCTTCGAGTCCGTGCACTCGGTCGTCTTCGACGAGGCCGAGAACCGGATGCACACCATCAAGGCCGTCCTGGTGGCGACTCTGGCCGACCGGGGCTGACCGCTGCATGGTCATGCGCCCGATTGGGTGAACATGCGGACAGGTGGCTAATATGTTGCCCCTTGGTGGGGTTCGGGCTCGCACGCTCGAACCCCATTTCCGTGCGCGCCACCGGTACCGGCACCGGCGCGGGTCCCGGCTCCGGGACCGGTGCCGAAGCCGGTACCGGCACCGGAGCCCCCCATCGCTTCCGGCCCGCGTCCCCCCACATGTTCCACCAGAGAAGAGATCATCCCCGTGAGTCCGCTGCGCCCACCGAGCCCCGCGCGCCCGTCCGGGGCACGCATCAAGAGCCCCCACCAGCTGATCGCCGAGTCCGGCGCCGACCTGGAGGGGCACGGCCTCAAGCGCACCATGGGCCTCTTCCAGCTCGTGTGCTTCGGGGTCGGCGCCGTCGTCGGCACCGGCATCTTCGTGGGCCTCTCCGACAGCGTCGCCGAGGCGGGCCCGGCGGTCGTGCTGTCCTTCGTGCTCGCCGCGATCACCTGCGTCTTCACCGCCTTCTCCTTCGCCGAGCTGGGCAGTGCCATCCCGGTCTCCGGCAGCTCCTACTCCTTCGCCTACGCGACCCTCGGCGAGCGCGTCGCTTTCCTCGTCGGCTGGTGCCTGCTGCTGGAGTACGGCGTCTCGCTCTCCGCGGTCGCCGTCGGCTGGAGCCAGTACGTCAACGAACTGCTGGACAGTCTCATCGGCGTGCACCTGCCCGCCGCGCTCTCGGCGGGGCCCGGCGACGGGGGCGTGATCAACCTGCCCGCCGTCCTGGTGGTCATGATGGCCGCGACCCTGCTGGTGCGCGGCGTCCGGGAGAGCGCCGGGGCCACCGCCGCCATGGCGGTCCTCAAGATCACCGTCCTGCTCCTGTTCTGCGCCATCGCCTTCACGGCCTTCGAGCGCGGCAACCTCACCCCCTTCTTCGCCCACGGTCCGGCCGGGGTCACCGCCGGGGCCTCGCTGGCGTTCTTCTCGTACATCGGCTTCGACGCCATCACCACCGCCGGCGAGGAGGTCAGGAACCCGCGGCGGAACATCCCGCTCGCGATCATGATCTGCATCGGCCTGGTCACCCTGCTCTACTGCGCGGTGGGGCTCGCCGCCATCGGGGCCCTGGGCCCGGACGCCGTCGCCGACAGACCCGCGGCGCTCTCGATCGTCGTCGACCAGGTCACCGGCTCGACGGTGGGCGGCGGAGTCATCGCCTTCGGGGCGGTCGTCGCGATCGCGTCGGTCGTGCTCGCGGTGATGTACGGACAGACCCGCATCCTGATGTCGATGTCCCGGGACGGCCTGATCCCGCGGGTCTTCGAGCGGGTCTCGCCGCGCACCGCGACCCCGGTCGCCAACACCTGGATCGTGGCGGTGGTCTTCGCGGTCCCGGCGGCCTTCTCCTCGCTCGACGTGGTGGTGAACCTGACCACCATCGGCACGCTGGCCACCATGGTCGTGGTGAACCTCGCGGTGATCGTGCTGCGCCGTCGCAACCCGGAGGTACGGGGTTCGTTCCGGGTGCCGCTCTATCCGCTGAGCCCGGTCCTGGGCGTCTGCTTCTGCCTCTACCTGATGTACGGGACGGGCCGGGCGACCTGGCTGCAGTTCGCGGCGTTCCTGGTCGTCGGCGCGGCGGTGTACGCCTTCTACGGTCGCAGCCGCTCCCGCCTGGCCGTCGCGGACAAGGGCCGCTGAGGGCCTCCGGCCGGCTCCCGGAACGCGTTGCCGGGGCGGGGCCGGGTCAGTTCTCGGGGACGAGGGCGGGCAGGGTGAACCACACCACCTTGCCGTGCTCCGTCTCGCGGTGGCCGCAGGACGAGCTGAGCGTGCGGATCAGCAGCAGCCCCCGGCCGCGCTCCTGCCAGGGGTCCGGCCCCTCGCCGGGCTGCGGGAAGGCGAGACCGCCGGGCGGGGCGGGGGCACGGTCGTGCACCTCCACCTGGCAGCCGCTCGGCAGGAGCTCCACCACCAGCTCGATGGGGTCGTCGCTCCGGGTGTGCTCGACCGCGTTGGCGACCAGTTCCGCGGTGAGCAGCTCGGCGGTCTCGGCGTAGGCCGACGCGTCGATGTCCGCGAGCGCGGTGCGGATCAGGGCGCGGGCGATGGGCACGGCCGCCGTCGAGTGCGGCAGGTCGATCCGCCACGAGGCGGGAAAGGGGGCATCGGACGACACGGCATGGCTTCCGTTCCGGGGTGAGGGGGCTCGCCGGGAATCAAGACTTCTCGCTTTCAACCTTATGAACCGTAAAAAAGCGGGCAAGGGACTACCGACCGGTGTGCAAGGGACGTTGGGCACTTCTTTTCCGTCCTCCCTGTATTGCGTTCTCGTGACGGAAGTCACGCATGAGTGATAAGTTCGGTCGCAGGTAGCAGCCGACGGCTGAAGGGGAGCCCCCTCCATGAGCCCGTTTCCCAGCTCCGCCCCCCACGCGGACGAGTGGCGCCATCTGCGGCTGACCGTGGACGACGGGGTCGCCACCGTCACTCTCGCCCGGCCCGAGAAACTCAACGCGCTCACCTTCGGTGCCTACGCCGACCTGCGCGACCTGCTCGCCGAGCTGTCCCGCGAACGCTCCGTGCGTGCCCTGGTGCTCGCGGGCGAGGGCCGCGGGTTCTGCTCCGGCGGGGACGTCGACGACATCATCGGCGCGACGCTCGCCATGGACACCGCCCAACTGCTCGACTTCAACCGGATGACCGGACAGGTCGTGCGGGCCCTACGTGAAACCCCCTTCCCCGTCGTCGCGGCCGTACACGGCGTGGCCGCGGGCGCCGGCGCCGTTCTCGCGCTGGCCGCCGATTTCCGGGTCGCCGATCCGTCCGCCCGGTTCGCCTTCCTGTTCACCCGGGTCGGCCTCTCCGGCGGCGACATGGGTGCCGCCTACCTGCTGCCGCGCGTCGTCGGCCTCGGCCACGCCACCCGGCTGCTGATGCTCGGCGAACCGGTCCGCGCCCCCGAGGCGGAACGGATCGGCCTGATCAGCGAGCTGGCCGAGGAGGGCCGGGCGGACGAACGGGCGGCGGCGCTCGCCCGCCGCCTCGCCGACGGACCGGCCCTCGCCCTCGCCCAGACCAAGGCGCTGCTCACCGCCGAACTCGACATGCCGCTCGCCGCCGCCGTCGAGATGGACGCCGCCACCCAGGCCCTGCTGATGCACGGCGAGGACTACGCGGAATTCCACGCCGCCTTCACCGAGAAGCGGCCCCCGAAGTGGCGGGGCAGGTAGCGCGATGGCTGCCGAGACGGCCGCACCCCGAACGGCCCGGACCGGCGTGCGGCGGATCGCGATCATCGGCGGCGGCCCCGGCGGCCTCTACGCCGCGGCCCTGCTCAAGCGGCTCGACCCGGCCCGCGACATCACCGTCTGGGAACGCAACGCCCCGGAGGACACCTTCGGCTTCGGCGTCGTCCTCTCCGACGAGACCCTCGGCGGCATCGAGCACGCCGACCCCGTCGTGTACCGGGCGCTCACGGACGAATTCGTACGGTGGGACGACATCGACATCGTCCACCGGGGCGTCACCCAGACGTCCGGCGGCCACGGCTTCGCGGCCCTGGGCAGGCGCAGACTCCTGGAGATCCTGCGCGAACGCTGCGCGTCCCTCGGCGTACGCCTCCACTTCCGCACCGGGGCCCCGCCGGCCGCCGAGCTGGCCGCCACGCACGACCTGGTGATCGCCGCCGACGGAGTGCACAGCCCCACCCGCGCCGCCCACGCCGACGTCTTCGGCCCCCGCCTCACCACCCACCGATGCCGCTACATCTGGCTCGCCGCCGACTTCGCCCTCGGCGCCTTCCGCTTCGAGACCGCCGAGACCGCGTACGGGGTGATGCAACTCCACGGCTACCCCTTCTCGGCCGATGCCTCCACCGTCATCGTCGAGATGCGCGAGGAGGTCTGGCGGGCCGCCGGGTTCGACACCTGCGCCGTCGAGCACTCGACGCTGCGCTGCGCCAAGATCTTCACCGAGGCGCTCGGCGGCCGGCCGCTGCGCTCCAACAAGTCCTCCTGGCTCGCCTTCCGCACCGTCGTCAACGCCCGCTGGTCGCACGGCAACACCGTCCTCATCGGCGACGCCGCCCACACCGCGCACTTCTCCATCGGCTCCGGCACCAAACTCGCCGTCGAGGACGCCCTCGCCCTCGCCGCCTGCATCGAGGAACAGCCCGACCTGCCCGGCGCGCTGTCCGCCTACGAGGCCGAGCGCCGGCCGGTCGTCGAATCCACCCAGCGGGCCGCCGCGGCCAGCCTGCGCTGGTTCGAGGAACTCGGCACCTACGTCGACCAGCCGCCCCGCCAGTTCGCCTTCAACCTCCTCACCCGCAGCCGCCGCGTCACCCACGACAACCTGCGACTGCGCGACCCCTCCTTCACCGCCGCCGTCGAGGAGGAGTTCGGCTGCCTCCCGGACACCCCGCCGATGTTCACTCCGCTGCGGCTGCGCGGCCTCGAACTCCGCAACCGCGTCGTCGTGTCACCCATGGACATGTACTCGGCCGTCGACGGCGTCCCCGGCGACTTCCACCTCGTCCACCTGGGCGCCCGCGCGCTCGGCGGCGCCGGACTCGTCATGACGGAGATGGTGTGCGTCAGCGCCGAGGGCCGCATCACGCCCGGCTGCGCCGGCCTCTACACCGACGAGCAGGCCGCCGCCTGGAGCCGCGTCACGGACTTCGTCCGTGCGAACGCCCCCGGCACCGCCATCGGCGTGCAGCTCGGCCACTCGGGCCGCAAGGGCTCCACCCGCCGGATGTGGGAGGGCATCGACCAGCCGCTCGACCACGGCAACTGGCCGCTCACCGCCGCCTCCCCGATCCCGTACGCCGACGGGATCAGCCAGGTCCCGCACGCCCTGGACCGGGCCGGACTCGACGCCGTGCGCGAGCAGTTCGCGGCGGCCGCCCGCCGCGCCGACCGCTGCGGCTTCGACCTGCTCGAACTCCACTGCGCCCACGGCTACCTGCTGTCCGGGTTCCTCTCGCCGCTCACCAACCACCGCACCGACGAGTACGGCGGCCCCCTGGCCAACCGGCTCCGGTTCCCCCTCGAAGTCTTCGACACGGTCCGCGACCGGTGGCCGGACGCCCGGCCCATGACCGTCCGCATCTCGGCGACCGACTGGGCCGAGGGCGGCACGACGGCCGACGACGCCGTCGAGATCGCCCGCGCCTTCGTCGCCCACGGGGCCGACGCCATCGACGTCTCCACCGGACAGGTCGTGCCCGACGAACGCCCCGAGTACGGCCGCTCCTACCAGACCCCGTACGCCGACCGGATCCGCAACACCCTGTGCGTGCCCGTCGTCGCGGTCGGCGCGATCTCCTCCTGGGACGACGTCAACTCGCTGCTCCTCGCGGGCCGGGCCGACCTCTGTGCCCTGGCCCGCCCCCACCTCTACGACCCGCACTGGACCCTGCACGCGGCGGCCGAGCAGGGCTACGCCGGCCCCGGCGCGCCCTGGCCGCTCCCGTACCGCGCGGGCAGCCGCACCCCGCCGACGGGCCGCACGGACGCGCCGAAACCGCGGCTCACCCTGGGGTGACGGGCAGACACTCGTGGCAGAGACACGGGTCGGGGTGCGGGCCCGCGTAATGGGCGTGCCGCTCCTCCCGGGCGATCCGCTCCAGCAGCGCGGCCAGCCCCTCGGCCTCCTCCCGGGTGGCCGTGACCGTACCGGGGCACCGCTTCAGCACGGCCGGGGCGTACACCAACCGGGCCCGGAAGGTGTGGAGATGACGGGTCCCCGTGTCGATGGTGATCCAGTGACCGGTGTGCCGCCCGTGCCCGACGGTGGTCAGCTGCTGGTGTCCCATCCCGGCGTAGGTGTCGACGACGTACACCTTCGCCCCGCCCCGGTACGCCTTCGTGCCGGGGCGCAGCTCCTGCCCGAGGTCCCCGTACCGCCGCCACCGCACCACGTTCGCCACGACCAGCCAGGCGGGTTCCGGCGGGCCGCTCACCGCTCCTCCGCACTGATCAGCAGCCGGTCCGAGACCGCCCGGTAACCGATGCGTCGGTACACGCCGTTGCTGGTCGGGTTCGCGAGGTCGGTGAAGAGCAGCACCTCCTGCGCCCCCGCCTCCCGCGCCGTCCGGCTGATCTCCGCCGTCACCGCGGCCGCGTACCCCCGGCCGCGGTGCTCGGGAGGCGTGTAGACCGCCGCGACCCGCACCGTGCCCGCGATCTGCGACGAGACACCGGCCATCGACACCGGGGCGCCGCCGTCCTCCCAGAGCGTCAGCCCGCCGGACGCCGTCCGCTCGTCCACCAGCCGCTCGACCCGGGCACCGGACTGGCCGGTCTCGTCGGCGAACGCGAGGTGCCAGCGCACCAGCAGCTCCCGGTCGGCGGCGACGGCGGTCCTGGGCCGGCCCGGGGGTGCGGGGGAGGGCGGGACGAGCGTCCCCAGCCGGTGGAGCCGCTGTTCCTGGTCGACCCGGTGGCCGGGCCAGGTGGCGGCGAGCGCCTCGGCGGTGGTCCGGTCCGCGTTGATCCGGGTCAGGGGGAGCGCGGCGGCCAGCGGACCGACCGCCTCCGGGGCGACGGACCCCAGCAGCGGCGGGTGCGGCGGGGTCTGCACCAGCGTCCCCGCGACCTCGCCGTCCGCCCCGCGCCACCAGCCCAGCAGCGGGGCGGTGTCGCCGTAGGCGTGCGGGCCGGTGTGCCGGAGCGTCGCGGTGACGGTCAGGATCAGGGTGTTCTCGGCGGGCCGGGCGGACAGCGAGGCGCCGGCCGCGTCGAGAAAGACGTCGACGTCATCGGTGAAGGTCCAGGTCATGCCTCATCCTGCCGGGTGCGCGGGGGACGGGGCACCTGTTTTCCTGCCCGGTTGCCCGGGTTCCGGATCAGCCGTCCCGCAGCCGGAAGCGCTGCAGTTTCCCGGTGGCGGTACGGGGGAGCGCGGGCAGGAACTCGACGACGCGCGGGCACTTGTGCGGGGCCAGCTCGTCCTTCACATGCGTGCGCAACGCGTCGGCCGGGACGTCCGCGCCCTCGCGCAGCACCACGTACGCCACCACGATCTGGCCGCGCAGCTCGTCCGCCCGGCCCACCACCGCGGCCTCGGCCACCGCGGGATGGCGCAGCAGGGCGTCCTCGACCTCGGGGCCCGCGATGTTGTACCCGGAGGAGATGATCATGTCGTCGGCGCGGGCCACGTACCGGAAGTAGCCGTCCGCCTCGCGCACATAGGTGTCCCCGGTGAAGTTCCAGCCGTGCGCCACGTACTCCCGCTGACGCCCGTCGGCGAGATAGCGGCAGCCGACCGGACCGCGCACCGCCAGGAGCCCCGGCTCGCCGTCCGGCACCGGCCTGCCGTCGCGGTCCAGGACGCGGGCCTGCCAGCCGGGCACGGGAACGCCGGTGGTGCCGGGGCGGATCGCGTCGTCTGAGGCCGAGATGAAGATGTGCAGCAGCTCGGTGGCGCCGATGCCGTTGATGATGCGCAGACCCGTCCGTTCGTACCAGGCGCGCCAGGTGGCCACCGGCAGGTTCTCCCCGGCCGACACACAGCGCCGCAGCGCGCCCAGGTCGTGCTCGTCGAGGTGGTCGAGCATCAGGCGGTAGGCGGTCGGCGCGGTGAACAGCACCGAGACCCGGTGGGCGGCGAGCGCGGGCAGCAGCCGGTCCGGGCCGGACTGTTCGAGCAGCAGGGCGCTGGCGCCGGCCCGCAGCGGGAAGACCACCAGACCGCCGAGCCCGAAGGTGAAACCGAGCGGCGGGCTGCCCGCGAACACGTCGTCGGGCGTGGGCCGCAGCACATGGTGCGAGAAGGTGTCCGCGATCGCCAGTACGTCCCGGTGGAAGTGCATGCAGCCCTTGGGGCGTCCGGTGGTGCCCGAGGTGAACGCGATCAGCGCGACGTCGTCCGCGGCCGTGTCCACCGCGCGGTACGGCCCCGTCACGCCCTCGGCCAGTCGCAGCAGGTCGTCCGCCTCCCCGCCCCCGTACACCGTGATCCGCAGCCCCGGCACCTCGGCCCGCACCAGGTCGTCGACCGCCCCGGCGTCGCACAGCGCATGGCTCACCCGGGCGATCGAGCAGATGGTGGAGAGCTCCGCGGGCCGCTGCCGGTCCAGCACGGTGACGGCGATCGCGCCCGCCTTCAGCACCGCCAGCCAACAGGCGGCCAGCCGGGGCGTGGTGGGGCCGCGCAGCAGGACGCGGTTGCCGGGGACGACGCCCAGGCGGGTGGTGAGGACCTGGGCGATCCGGTCCACCCGCTCCCGCAGCTCCCCGTAGCTCCAGACCGCGCCGTCGGCGGTGCGGAAGGCGGGCCGGTCGGGGCCGAGGCGGGCGATCGTGCGGTCCAGCAGCTCCGTCGCGCAGTTGAGGCGATCCGGATAGCGCAGTTCGGGAAGGTCGAAGAGCAGGTGCGGCCACTGGTCCGGGGGAGGCAGATGCTCCCTGGCGAAGGTGTCGAGGTGCGCTGAGGTCTTCGGGTCCATGACGGATCGCCCCCTTGTCGCCTTTGGAGCGTATCGTCTGTGTGACGGTAGTCAACGGTCCGCGATAGAGCGAGTCGGCGGGGGAACGACCGGCCCGGAGAACGGGCACGGACGGGCGCGGGCGGACATGGGTGGACACGGGAGGGCGAACGGACGGACGGGAACGGGAAGGCAAGCAGACGAGACGCGACAGGAGAGGCGCCCGTATGACGGCATTCTCACTCGATCCGGAACAGACCGCCTGGTGCGAGGAGCTGGAAACCCTCGCCGAACAGCAACTGCGCCCCCTCGCCGAGAAGGGCGAACCGGGCCACGTCAACCGCCCCCTGATCGCCGCACTCGGCGCCGCGGGCCTCCTCGACCGGCTGCTGGACTCCGGCGCCCTCGACCTCTGCCTGCTCCGCGAGTCCCTGGCCCGGGGCTGCACGGAGGCCGAGACCGCCCTGGCCCTCCAGGGGCTCGGCACCCACCCCGTGGTGCGGGCGGGCACCCCCGCCCAACGCGCCCGCTGGCTCCCCGAGGTACGGGCCGGACGCGCCGTGGCCGCCTTCGCGCTCAGCGAGCCGGGGGCCGGATCCGATGCGGCGGCCCTCGCCCTGGCGGCCGGACGCGACGGCGACGGCTGGCGGCTGACCGGCGAGAAGTGCTGGATCTCCAACGCGCCCGAGGCCGACTTCTACACCGTGTTCGCGCGCACGACCCCGGGCGCCGGATCGCGCGGTGTCACCGCGTTCCTGGTTCCCGCCGACCGCCCCGGCCTCACCGGCACCGCACTCGACATGCTCTCGCCGCACCCCATCGGGGCCCTGGCCTTCGACGGCGTCCCGGTCACCCCCGACGACGTGCTCGGCGAACCGGACCGGGGCTTCCGCGTCGCCATGAACACCCTCAACCTGTTCCGCCCCAGCGTCGGCGCGTTCGCCGTCGGCATGGCCCGAGCCGCCCTCGACGCCACCGTGGAACACACCGCGCACCGCACCGCGTTCGGCGGCCCGCTGAAGGACCTCCAGGCCGTCTCCCACCAGGTCGCCGAGATGGCCACCCGCATCGAGGCCGCCCGGCTCCTGGTGTACGCGGCCGCCGCCGCGTACGACGCCGGGCAGCCCGGGGTGCCGCGCCGCGCCGCCATGGCCAAGCTGTACGCCACCGAGACCGCCCAGTACGTCGTCGACACCGCCGTCCAACTGCACGGTGCCCGCGCCCTGCGCCGCGGCCACCTCCTCGAACACCTCTACCGGGAGGTCCGCGCGCCACGGATCTACGAGGGCGCCAGCGAGGTCCAGCGCACGATCATCGCCAAGGAGCTGTACGCGAACCGGGAGGTGTCCGCATGAGTCCGGTCCACCGGATCAACCCCACCGAGCTGTCCCCGCCCACGGGTTTCTCGCACGCCGTCACGGCCATCGGCGGCCAACTGGTCTTCCTGGCCGGGCAGACGGCACTCGACCAGGACGGCAAGGTGGTCGGCGACGGCCTGGCCGAGCAGTTCGCGACGGCGCTCACCAATCTGCTCACCGCCCTGCGCGCGGCGGGCGGCGCCCCGGCGGACCTGGCCAGGGTCACGGTGTACGCCACCGATGTGGCCGACTACCGGGAGAGAGCCGGTGAACTGGGCAGGATCTGGCGGCGGTTGGCGGGCCGCGACTATCCGGCGATGGCGGTCGTCGGGGTGGCCAGGCTCTGGGACGAGCAGGCCCTCGTCGAGCTCGACGGGATCGCGGTACTGCCGTGAACCCGTGAACCCCCGTCGGATCCGTCGCCCCGGACGTTCGCGCGGGACGGCGGCGCTCCGTGCGAACGGGCGGGACGGCGGCACCGCGCCGTGAACGCACCGTGCGGGACCCGGCGCTCCGGGTCCCGCACGGTCTCATCGGCGCGCGGCGCCCGGTACCCCGGATGCCGCGCGGCCGGTCGTCCGGGCCCGGGGCCCGGAACCGGACGACCGTCGGTCGGTACGGCCGTGGGTCAGTACGGCTTCACCAGCACGTGCGCCGCGCCCGGGATGCCGACCTTCAGCAGCTCGTCCTCCTCGGGCGTGGTCGCGCTGCCCGTCTCCTGCTTGAGCACCGCGCGCGAGATGGCCTGCACCCACATGGCGCGGGGGCGGCGGCGGGCCTCCCACGCGGCGAGGGCCGCGGGCACCCCGTCCTCGGAGTCCAGCGACTGGGCGAGCACCAGGGCGTCCTCGACGGCCATCGCCGCACCCTGCGCGATGTGCGGGGTGGAGGCGTGCGCGGCGTCACCGGCCAGGACGACCCGCCCGACGTGCCACGGCTCCTCGACCGTCACCTGGGAGATCCGCGAGTACACCACGGCGGCCGGGTCGGTGACGTGACCGAGCGCCTCGGCGACCGGCCCCGAGAACATCGCCAGCCGCTCCGCGAGCTGCTCGTGGGCCCGCAGCGGGTCCGGCCGGAAGTCCTCGGCCTCGGCGAACACCGCGCCCAGGTACATCAGTTCCTCGGTGATCGGGGTGAGCAGCGCCTTGGCCTCCGGCCCCGCGGTGCTCATCACGACGCCCCGGACCCGGTCCTGCCGGGGCACCGTCACCCGCCAGTTGGCGAAGCCGGTGTACCGGGGAGCGTAACGGTCCCCGTACAGCCGGGTGCGCAACGGCGAACCGATGCCGTCGAAGCCGACCACCAGGTCCCAGCGGCCCGAGGAGCCGTCGGAGAGGGTGACGTCCACCCCGGCACCGTCGTCGGTCAGCTCGGTGACGGTGGTGCCGAAGCGGATCGTGGCGCCCGCGGCGACGGCGGCGGAGTTCAGCACCCGGGCCAGGGCGGGCCGCGGGATGCCGTTGTTGGAGGGGGCGTCGCCCATCCGGGGCTGGGGTATCTCGGCGAGCGTGTTGCCGGCCGGGTCGGCGATGGTCAGGACCTCCCACTCGAAGCCGGCCGCGAGGCAGTCGTCGAGCACCCCGATCTCCCGCATGACGTGGAGGGCGTTGGACGGCTGGATGATGCCGACGCCGAGGGCCTCCAGCTCGTCGCGGAGTTCGGCGACCTCGACGGTGTGGCCGCGACGGGCCAGGGCGGTGGCGAGGGTGAGCCCGCCGATGCCGCCGCCGTGGACGAGGACGCGCAGGGGTGTTGCCATCTCAGATCTCTCCAGAACGAGAAGAAGTACGGGAAGTACGGGAAGTACGAGGGGCGGGCGATCAGCCGGCCGCGACGGGCAGGCCCATCAGGTGGTCGACCAGGGCCAGCAGCACGTCCCGGCCGAAGGCCCGCTCCCGGACGTCGCCGACCAGCAGCGGAACGTGCGGATCGAGGTCGAGGGCGGTCCTGATCTCGTCGGGGGTACGGGTGTTGTGGCCGTGGAAGCAGTTGATCGCCACGACGAACGGGATGTCCCGGCTCTCGTAGAAGTCGATCGAGGCGAAACTCGTCTCCAGCCTGCGGGTGTCGGCGATCACCACGCCGCCGAGCGCCCCGTTGACCAGGTCGTTCCACATGAACCAGAAGCGCTCCTGGCCGGGGGTGCCGAAGAGGTAGACCACCAGCTCGGGACTGACCGTGATCCGGCCGAAGTCCAGGGCCACGGTGGTGGTGTCCTTCTGGCCGACCCCGGCGAGGTCGTCGACGCCGACGCTGGCCTGGGTCAGGTACTCCTCGGTGCGCAGCGGGGTCACCTCGCTGACCGCGCCCACCAGGGTGGTCTTGCCGACGCCGAAGCCTCCGGCGATGAGTATCTTGACGGCGGCGGGGGCCGCCTGACTGCTTGTCATGTGGTTCAGAGTCTCCGGAGTCCGTCACGAACGGCGGCGAGCAGGCCCATGTCGGCCCCGCCGGCCGCCCGCGCCACCGAGAGCGGGGCGCGGGCCAGCAGCAGGCCCTGGGCGACGAGGTCGGCCAGCAGGATCTTGGTCACCGACACCGGGAGGCCGAGGTCGGACGAGACCTCGGCGACCGCGGACGGGCGGCGGCAGCGCTCCAGGATCATCCGGTGCTCCGGCTGGAGCCGTCCCGGCAGGATCGGCATGCCGCGCTCGTCCCGGGGGTCCTGGGCGGTCGTGAGTACGGTGATGAGGCTGAAGTCGTCCCGCTCGGGAGCGGTCCGGCCCCGGGTGATGGTGTACGGACGCACCATCGTGCCCGCACCGTCCTCCTCGGCCTCCTCCTCCCAGTACGGGGTCACGCGCGCTGCCCGCCCCCGGTGCCGAAGGCGTCGAACTCGCTGCGGACCGGCGTGCTGAGCTTCTGGCCGACCTGCTGCACGAGGTTGTGCATGGCGAGCGACATGATCTCGGCGTCCACCTCCTGGGAGGCGATCACGGCCAGGTGGGTGCCCTGGCCGGCCGAGATGATGAAGAGCCAGAGCTCGTTCAGCTCGACGATCACCTGGTGCACGGCGCCGCCGTCGAAGAGCTGGCCGACACCGCGGGCCAGGCTCTGCTGACCGGTGCAGATGGCGGCCAGCCGCTCGGCGTCGGGGCGCTCGATGGTGCGCGAGTGGCTCACCACCAGACCGTCGTCGGAGAGCAGGACGGCGTTCAGGGTCTCGGCCACCGAGTCCACCAGGCCGTCGAGCAGCCAGTCGAGATCCTGGTGAGTGGCGGTTGTACGTGTCATGGCCGTTCTTCTCTCGTAGGGAGGGGGGTGGCGGGCGGTGCGGGCTGCGCGGACGCCTCATCGGTGGCGCGGGCGGCGCGGGACCGGCGCTGGAACGCCCCGATCGCCGCTCCCGCCCGGCGCGGTGCCGCCGGTCGCGACGGCGGGTTCTCCTGCCGTCCCGGCCGGTTCGGCGCGGCGGGCGCGATCCGCAGTTCGTCGGCCAGGCTGGCCTGGCGCACCCGGCGCGGCAACGGGGGCTCCGCTCCGGGCGCGGGGAGGGCGGGACGGTCGGACCCGCTCTCCCGGTGGACGGCCTCCGGCATCGGCGGGGCCGGGTGGTCGGGCACGGAGACCGGCAACTGGGCGGGCCGGGCGGCCTGCGTACCGGGAACCGCGAGGGGCGCGCCGTCCCCGGCACCGGTGGGGTACGGCGCGGCGGCGTACGGCTGCTGCGGGTTCACGTACGGTTCCTCGGGCGCCGTGTACGGCGGCTGATCCACGGGGTACTGCCCCGCCGCCGTCATGTACGGCCGCTCGGCCTGTCCGTACGGGTCCTCGTGCGGGGGGTACGGCGCGGCCGGTGCGGTGCGGGGACTTTCCGGCGTCCCGTAGGGCGCGCCCTGTGCCGGGCCGGCGGTCTCCGGCGCGGTGCGGGGCGGTTCCTGGCCCGCGTCCGGGTTCCCCGGCGCCGCGTACGGCTGTTCCTGACCGGGGAACGCGTTTGCGGCCGGCTGGTGGGGGTGCTGTTCCCGTTCCGCCGGGTGTGGCTGCTCCGTGGCGGGGTAGGGCGCGCCCGCGGCGTTCAGCGCGGTGACTCCGGCCAGGGCCTGGCCCTGTACGCGGGTGGGCAGCGCGCCGTCGGGAGCGGGAGCCGGGGGAGCGGCGGCCGCGGGGGACGGCACGCCGACCGGGCCGGTCCGCGGTTCCGGGACGGTGAGCTCGTCGGGGACGAGCACGACCACGCGGGTGCCGCCGTACGCCGAGGAGCGGAACTCCACCCGCAGGTCGTGCTGGTCCGCGAGCCGCGCGATCACGTACAGGCCGAGACGGATGTCGTCGGCGTGGGCGAGCACGTCCATGCGGGGCGGCCGGGCCATCAGCTCGTTGGCCGCCGCCAGCTGTTCCTCGTCCATCCCGAGGCCGCGGTCCTCGACCTCGATGGCCAGGCCCCGGATCACCTTGGCGGCCCTGACCTCGACCGGGCTCGGCGGCCGGGAGAAGCTGAGCGCGTTCTCGATCAGCTCGGCCAGCACGTGGGAGACCGGTCCGACGGCGCGCTCCGACAGCCAGGGGCTGCCGTCGATGTCCAGCACCACGCGCCGGTAGTCCTGCACCTCGCCCTGCGCGGAACGCATCACGTCCAGCAACGGGACCGGCTTGCGCCAGCGCCGGTGCGGCGAACCGCCCGCGAGGATCACCAGGTTCTCCTCGTACCGCCGCAGTCGGGCGGTGAGGTGGTCGAGGTCGAAGAGGCCCTCCAGCACCTCGGGGTCCTCGTGCTTGCGCTCCAGCTCGTCCAGCTTCTTCAGCTGCTGGCCGATCAACTGCTGGGTACGGCGGGCGATGCGCTGGAGCAGGCGCTCGAAGCCGCGGTGCTGGTCGGCCTGTTTGACGGCCGCCGCCAGCGCACTGGTGCGGGCCAGGTTGAGGGCGTCGCCGAGCCGGGTCAGCTCGTCGCCGGTGTTGTCGCCGTCGCGCTCGATGGCGCGGGCCTCGGCCTCGACGTCGATCCGCTCGCCCTGCGCGAGCCGCTCGACGACCTCGGGCAGGGCCTTCTCCAGCTCCTCGGCCCGCTCCTGCAGACGGCCGATCCGGCGACGGAGGTTACGGGTGAGGCGCCAGGTGGTCCAGATGACCGTGATCACGGCCACCAGACCGATGACGGTGGTCAGCACCATCTTGAGCAGCAGCGACATGATACTGCCCTTGCCCTCCTCGACCACGAGGGCGGTGCGGTGCTCCAGCAGCTTCTCGATCTGCGGGTCGAGTTCGTCCATCGCCCCGCGCCAGGTCTCCTCGCGGGCGTCCAGGGCGACGAATCCGTCCGCGTCGGCCTTGGCCGGGCGCAGCACCTCGTTCTCCACCCGGGTCTTGGTCTTCCAGGCGTCGCTGCGGACGATCTCCTCCCACATGGCCTTCTCGTCCGCGGGGAGCTGGGGGACGACCTTGGTGGAGTACTGGAGTTCCTGGCCGGAAACGGCCTCCCGGACCAGCCGCAGGTTCTCGGTGCTCAGCTTCTTGTCGGCCCAGCCGCGCGCCAGCAGCGCGTCCGAACGGGAGATCATCTCCTTGGTCCAGAACAGGTCGACCAGCGGCTGCGAGAGCGTGGTGATCCGGCCGTTGTCGACATGGCTCAGGGCCGCGAAGAGTTCGAGGTCGACCGCGATCAGGTCCGTGTAGTAGCCGTACACGGCCTTCTGCTGCTCACTGCCGCCCTCGTCGACGAGGGTGCGCTGGGTGGGCAGCTGGTCGATCGCCTTGCGGGCCTCGGTGACCGCGTCGCGGACCTCGGCCGGGGCGTCGTCGGTGGCCACGTCGGAGAGCGACCGGAAGCTCTCGACCGCCTTGTCGGTCAGCTTGCGCTGCTGCTGGAGCGCCTCGGTGGCGCCCTTGTGCCGGGCGAGCGCCTCGGCGCTGAGCCGCCGCTCCTCCTGCAGGTTGTAGTACACGATGTTGGACGGCTGGCCCGCCTTCTCGGCCAGCAGCCCCTGGGCTGCCTGGCGTTGGAAGTCCAGCAGGGTCTGACCACTGGTGACGGCCCAGAGGGCGGCCAGTGCGACGCCGGGGACGATGGCCAGTACGAGCAGGGCTGTCCGCAACGACATGGTGGTCGATCCGGTCCGCCGTGAGGCGCGCGTGCGCAGGGCGTGCTCCTTGACGATGGGGCCAGCCTCATGACTGGTCAAATCCGTTGAGAACCTCGACAGATAGATATTAGTCACGTTGAAAAAACGAACAAAAAGCGGGATCACATGTGCATCGCCGATCATGCACGGCTTCGTCACCGCACTCTGAAGTAGCCCGGTTCATATGGGTTCGTATAGCAGTCGGGGGTATTTCCGGGGCCTCTCCGGCGTTCGGTGACGGTGAAGAAGTGGCTGATTCAGGGGTTGCGCTCGGGCGCGACGGCCGACTGCGCCGCACCGGGTGCGGCGCGCCGTACGGGTGAAGAGCGGTCAGGGATATATCTGTATTCGGTGCTCTTTGCCCGTAATCAATCGTTCAGTCCCCGGACGTCGGACCGGGGCGGTCCCGGGGCGCCCACCGACACCGCATGACCGCGCTCATCGTCTGCCACTTCGTCCTGGCCGCCTGCGCGCGACCGCTGGTGCGGGCGCTGGGCAGCCGCGCCTTCGTCCTCCTCGCACTGCCACCGGCCGCCACCACCGTGTGGGCGGCCACGCAGTGGAACACCACCGCGTCCGGCGGCTCCGTCACCCGGTCGTGGCAGTGGATGCCCGCCTACGACGTCACCGTCGAGCTGCGGCTCGACGCGCTCGCCGAGCTGATGGTGCTGCTCGCGGCCGGAATCGGCACGCTCGTCCTGCTCTACTGCGCCTCGTACTTCACCGGCAGGACCCCGCAACTGGCCGGATTCGCCGGGAACCTGCTCGCGTTCGCGGGCGCCATGCTCGCCCTCGTCCTCGCCGACGACCTGATCTCGCTCTATGTGTTCTGGGAGCTGACCACGGTCTTCTCGTACCTGCTCATCGGGTACGACAGCGAGCAGAAGCACAGCCGCCGCTCCGCCCTCCAGGCGCTCATCGTCACCACGCTCGGCGGCCTCGCGATGTTCGTCGGCTTCCTCCTCCTCGGCCGGACGGCGGGCACGTACCGCATCTCCACCATCCTCGCCGACCCGCCCCCCACGGGCCCCGCCGTCTCGGTCGCGGTGGTGCTGATCCTGTGCGGAGCCCTGTCGAAGTCGGCGATCTGGCCGTTCAGCCTCTGGCTGCCCAACGCCATGGCCGCGCCGACGCCCGTCAGCGCCTATCTGCACGCCGCCGCGATGGTGAAGGCCGGGGTGTACCTGGTCGCCCGGCTCGCGCCCGGCTTCGCCGACGTGCCGCTCTGGCGGCCCGTCGTGATCGTCCTCGGCGCCGGGACCATGCTGCTCGGCGGCTGGCGGGCGCTGCGCCTGAACGACCTCAAACTGGTCCTCGCCTACGGCACCGTCAGCCAGCTCGGCTTCCTCACCCTGCTCGCCGGGGCCGGTACCCGGGACACGGCACTGGCCGCGGCCGCCATGATCCTGGGTCACGCCTGCTTCAAGGCGCCGCTGTTCCTCGTCACCGGCATCGTCGACCACACGGCCGGCACCCGCGACCTGCGCAGACTCTCCGGCGTCGGCCGGGCCCTGCCGCACGTCTGCGCGGTCGCGGTACTCGCCGCCGCGTCCATGGCCGCCCTGCCGCCGCTGCTCGGATTCGCCGCCAAGGAGGCCGCGTTCGAGGCACTGCTGCACGGCTCCGCCGCCGACCACTGGGCGCTGGGCCTCACCGTCGCGGGCTCGGCCCTGACCGTCGCGTACACCATGCGGTTCGTCTGGGGCGCCTTCGCCCGCAAGCCCGGCGTCGCGGACACCCCGGTGCACCGGGTGGGCCCGGCCTTCCTCGCGCCGCCCGCGCTGCTCGCGCTCTGCGGGCTGGTGCTGGGACCGGGCGTCGAATGGACCGACCGGCTGCTGAGCGCGTACGCGGACGCGTTCCCGCCGTCCGCGCACCCGTACCACCTCGCGCTCTGGCACGGTTTCGGGACCGCCCTGCTGCTCTCGGCCGTCGCCACGGCGGGCGGCGCGGTGCTCTTCCTGGGCCGCACCACCGTGACCCGGATCTCCCGCCGGATCGCCTGGCCGACCGCCGACAGCGTCTTCGGACATCTGCTGCTCGGCCTGGAACGGTTCTCGCTCCAGCTCACCGGCTTCGTCCAGCGCGGCTCGCTCTCCGTCTACCTCGCCACCACCCTGCTCGTGGTGCTGGCCGGTCAGCTCGCCGTCCTCGGCGTGGACCGGCCGTGGCGCGAAGCCCCGGCCCCGCGGCTCTGGGACGTCCCCCTGCAGGGCGCCGTCGCCGTACTGACCTGCGCGGCCGCGCTCCTGTGCCTCACCGTCAGCCGCCGCATGAAGGCGGTGGTGCTGGCCGGCCTGACCGGGTACGGCGCGGCGCTGCTCTTCGTCGTCCAGGGCGGCCCCGACCTGGCACTCACCCAGTTCTGCGTCGAGACCGTGTCGATGATCGTCTTCGTGCTGGTGCTGCGGCGGATGCCGGTGCACTTCCAGGAGTCGGTCAGCACCTGGCGGCGTGCGGTGCGCATCCCGGTGGCCCTGGCCGCGGCGGCGACGCTCGGCGTGGTGGTGTGGGTCGCGGCGGCCGCCCGTACGGCGGCCCCGGCGGGCGCGGCCATGGTCGAGGAGGTCGCCCACCACGGCCTCAAGGACGTCGTGGCCACCATCCTGGTCGACCTGCGCTCCTGGGACACGATGGGGGAGTCCGCCGTCCTCGCCGCGGCGGCGATCGGGGTGACGAGCCTGATCTATCTGCACCGCCGTACCGAGGAACTGCCGCGTGAGGAGATCCGGGGACGCACCGCCTGGTCGGTGACGTCACCCGGACTGACGGGGCTTCCGCACGGCGACGAGGGAGCCCCGGAACGCGGCTGGCTCGCGGCCGGCTCGACGCTGGCGCCCGAGCACCGCTCCGTCGTCTTCGAGGTCGTGGCCCGGCTGCTGTTCCACCCGGTCCTGGTGCTCTCGGTGTACCTGCTGTTCTGCGCCGAGAACATGCCGGGCGGAGGCTTCGTCGCCGGGCTCGTCGCCGGACTCGCGCTGATCACCCGTTACCTGGCGGGCGGACGCTTCGAACTCGCCGAGGCCGCACCGCTCCAGCCCGGACTCTTCACCGGCCTCGGGCTGTTCGTCTCCACCGGCGTCGCCCTGCTCGGCCTCGTCGACGGAACGGTCCTGCACGCCTGGACCCACCACGGTCGGCTGCCCCTGATCGGCGAGTACCACATCGGCACGCCGGTCCTCTTCGACTTCGGGGTCTACCTGCTGGTCCTGGGCGTGGTGCTGGACATCGTGCGGGCGCTCGGCGCCAAGATCGACCGGCAGATCGAGCGGGCGGTGATCGAGAAGGCGGCTGCGAGGACCGCGGCGGCGAACACCGGCGCACCGCCAAGAACGCCCCCCGGAACGCCTCCGGGCACCTCCCCCGGCACGGCCCCGGGAACGGGAGGCGTCACCGAATGACGGTCAGCGTCTCGCTCCTGGCCACCGCCGTGGTGCTGTGCGCGGTCGGCGGCATCCTCATGCTCACCAGACCGCTCACCCGCATCCTGCTCGGCGCGGTGATCGCGGGCAACGGCATCAACCTGCTCGTCCTCGCCGCCACCGGCTCGGCCGGTGCGGAACCGCTCCTCTACGGCGTCCCGCTCGGGCGGGTCACCGACCCGCTGCCGCAGGCCATCGCGCTCACCGCGATCGTCATCACCCTCGCCACCACGGCGTTCCTCCTCGCCATGGCGTACCGCAGCCACCAGCTGACCGGTACGGACGAGGTCCACGACGACCTGGAGGACCGGCGCATCGCACTGCGCGCCGAGGTACTGGGGGAGCGCGACGAATTGCGCGAGCGGTACCGGGCCGCCGACGACGTCACGGCCGAGCAGCGCGCCCGGTACCGCGAGGAACGCCGCCGGCTCCGGGCCCGGCTGCGCGCCGACCGGGCCCTGCAGGCGCGCGGCCGGTACGCCACCGGCGACCTCTGGCACGACGTACTGGGCGCGGACCCCGAGGACTACGCGCAACCGCGGCCCCACGCGGAGGACACCGGCCCGCGAACCCCCCGTGCCGAAGGCGGCCCACCGCGAACCCCCGGCTCCGAAGGCGGCCCACCAGGAGCCCCCCGCGCCGATGGCCGCCCACCGCGAACCCCCGGCCCCGAAGGCGGCCCGCCGGAAGAACCCCGCCCCGACGACACCGACCCGGGAGCCACCGGATGAACGCACTCGTCCCCCTGCCGGTGCTGCTGCCGCTCTGTGCGACCGGCCTCAGCCTCGCCTTCGGCACCCGGCTCAAACAGGTCCAGCGCCTCGTCAGCGTCGCCGTGCTCAGCGCCGTGCTCGGACTCTCCGTCACCCTGATGATCGTCGCCGATATCCGCGGCCCGCTCACCGTCCACCTCGGCGACTTCGCGCCGCCGCTCGGCATCACCCTGGTCGCCGACCGGCTGTCCGGGCTGATGCTGACGGTGTCCTCCGCCGTCACGCTCTGCGTGCTGGTCTACTCCCTGGGCCAGGGCATGGCCGACCGGGACGAGGAGACACCCGTAGCGGTCTTCCACCCCGCGTACCTGATCCTGGTCGCCGGGGTCTCCTGCACCTTCCTCGCCGGTGACCTGGTCAACCTCTACGTCGGCTTCGAGATCATGCTGGTCGCCAGTTTCGTCCTGCTCACCCTCGGCGGCACCGGCCCCCGGGTCCGGGCCGGCTCCACCTACGTGATCATCTCGCTGTTCTCGTCGATGCTGTTCCTCACCGCCATCGCCATGACGTACGCGGCGGCCGGCACCGCCAACTTCGCGCAACTGGCCGAACGGCTCGGCGGACTGCCGCTCGGAGTGCAGACCCTGATCCAGGCGATGCTGCTCACCGTCTTCGCCATCAAGGCCGCCGTCTTCCCGCTCGCCGCCTGGCTCCCCGACTCCTACCCGACCGCGCCCGCCCCGGTCACCGCGGTCTTCGCCGGCCTGCTCACCAAGGTCGGCGTCTACTGCATGCTCCGCACGGAGACGCTGCTCTTCCCCGGCAACCGGCTCGGCGACCTGCTGATGGCCGCCGCGCTCGCCTCGATGGTCGTCGGCGTCCTCGGAGCCGTGGCCCAGACCGACCTGAAACGACTGCTCTCCTTCACCCTCATCAGCCACATCGGTTACATGGTCTTCGGTATCGGCCTCGCCACCCGGGACGCGTACGGCGGCGCGATCGTCTACGTCGCCCACCACATCACCGTCCAGACCACCCTCTTCCTGGTGGCGGGGCTGATCGAACGCCGGAGCGGCACCACCGAACTCACCCGGACCGGCGGCCTCGCCAAGGCGGCACCCCTGCTCGCCACGCTGTTCTTCGTCCCCGCCATGAACCTGGCCGGCATCCCGCCGCTGTCCGGCTTCATCGGCAAACTCGGGCTGATGCGGGCCGGTGTCGTCGACGGCGGAGTCTGGGCGTGGATCCTCGTCGTCGGCTCGGCGGTGACCGGCCTGCTCACCCTGTACGTGATGGCCAAGGTCTGGAACCTGGCGTTCTGGCGGGCCGCGCCCCCCGGACAGGCCGCGTACGGCACCGTCCTGGAGTCCGACTCCGACGAGGACGACACCGACACCGACGAGGGCCCCGACCACGTCCCCGGTACCGGCGACGAACCGGTGCGCCCCCGCCACCAGCCCGCCGGACGGGCGGTCGCGGCCACCCTGCACGGCCACGCCGTCACCACCACGACGAAACTGCCGCGGCCGATGACCGGAGCGACCGCCGCGGCCGTCGCACTCGGCCTCGCCTTCACCGTGTTCGCCGGACCGCTGACCTCCTACACCGACCGCGCCGCCGCCGAACTCATCGCGCGGGCGCCCTACACCCGGGCGGTGCTCGACCGGTGAAACGCCTGATCAAGCTGTCCTTCCGGAACAAGGACCTGCCGCCGCTCAGCTGCGAGTTCGCCGGGCGCCGCCGCCGCGTGCTCGACCTCCCGCTGATCGCCTGGCTCACCCTCATCTGGGTGCTCCTCTGGTCCAGCCCCAACGGGGCCAACCTGCTGACCGGCGCGGTCGTCGCGGTGGCCGTCTGCCTGGCCTTCCCACTGCCCCAAGTCGACCTCGGACTCCGCCTGCACCCCTGGGGCATCCTGATGCTCGCCGGTTATCTGCTCTACGACATGTACACCTCGGGCGTACGCGTCACCCGGCAGATCTTCGTCGGCCATCCGCACCGGGCCGCCGTCATCGCCGTACCGCTGCGCTGCCGCTCCGACCTGATGCTCGCGGCCACCGCCGTCGCCGTGTCGAACGTCCCCGGCGGATCGGTCGTCGAGGTGCGCCGCGCCACGGCCACCGTCTTCCTGCACGTCCTGGACGCGGACCGGCCCGCCGTGCTCGACGCGGCGCGGCGCTCGGTGTGGCGCCTGGAGGAGCTGACGGTACGGGCCTTCGGCACCGCCGACGAGATCGCACGCGTCGCCGGACCACCGCCACCGCTCGCATCCGACAGGGGGACCGGGGCATGAGCGCGCCGGAGACCGTCGAACGGGCGCTGCTCACCGCGGCCGTCGTACTGATCGTCGTCGCCGGGGCCGGACTGCTCGCCCGGATCTGGCGGGGCCCGTCCATGCTGGACCGGGCGATCTCGCTGGACGTGTGCGCCGCCCTCATCATCGCGGGCCTGGCCGCCAAGTCGGCCTTCGCGCGCGACTCGTTCTACTTCCCGATCATGCTGGTGCTGGCCTTCCTCG
Organism: Streptomyces sp. NPDC001732; assembly: GCF_053596315.1. Taxonomy (NCBI): domain Bacteria; kingdom Bacillati; phylum Actinomycetota; class Actinomycetes; order Kitasatosporales; family Streptomycetaceae; genus Streptomyces; species Streptomyces sp. NPDC001732. Next base: position 138,949 of record NZ_JBSFFY010000013.1, on the reverse strand, counting down.
GGTTCACGGGATCGGTCGGCATCGCCCGCTTCATCGCCGTCCGCGACCGACCGCCGCGCCGCCCCCCGGACGACGACGGTGAGGGGGAACCCCGATGAACACCTGGATTCAGGTCCTCGACATGGCCGGCGCCGTACTGGTCTTCGTCGGAGCGGCGATCTGCCTGCTCGGCGTGATCGGCATGCTCCGCCTCCCCGACGTCCTCTCCCGCAGCCACGCCGCCACCAAACCCCAGACCCTCGGCATGCTCCTGGCCCTCGCCGGGGTCGCCCTGCGACTGCGCAGCGGCATGGAGCTCGCGACCCTCGGCCTGATCGGCTTCTTCCAGCTGATGACCGGACCCGTGGCCGCCCACCTGGTGGCCCGGTCCGCCTACCGGACCGGGCAGATCGACCACGGCGAGCTGCTCTTCGACGAACTGGACGAGCAACTGACCGCGGAGGAGTGACCCGGACCGGAACACGGTGGCCGTCCCCGGCCGTCCCCGGGCCTCCACGCGAACACCACCGCACGGGCTCCCCCACCCGGAGGGCCCCCGCGACTAGCCTCCGCACCATGCTGCGCATCACCGACCCCCGTACCGGTCACCTCGTGGACGTCCCCACCGCACCGCGCCGCCTGCTGCGCAGCTGTGTCCACCTACCGGCCCTCGGCACCGGCACGAACGACGACACCGGCACCGGGCTCGGCCCGTCGCACCTGCGCGTGCTCCTGGTCGGCGACGTCCTGGCACGCACCGCGGAACTGAACGGTCTCCAGGTCGTCACGGTCCTCACCACCCAGGAACTGACGACCGACCGGGCCGGCGCACTGGACCGGGTCATGGCGGTGCTCGGCATCCACCCCCCGACCGCCGTCGCGCTCGGCGGCCCCGCCGACGTACACGTACTCGCCCCGGACGACAACGGCGACCACTGCGACGCCACGACCGGCACCCGGATCGAGGTGGGACGGGTCGACACGGCCCCGCCGCCGGACAACACCCCCGCCCTCCCGAATCTCTCGGCCGCCCCGGCCGACCCCGCCCAGGACGCGGCCGACCCCCTGGCCGTACGCCTCCTGCTGCTCGACCACCCCCACACCGCCCCGCTCACGATCACCGGCACCGCACTCGCCGGGGCCCGCCAGACCCTGCGCCAATGGCGCGCCCAGGTGGCCGACTGGGCACGCCACCCCTCCAAGCCGATCCCCACCGACCTGCTGCGCCAGTCGTACGCGGCACTCACCGAGAACCTCGACGTCGCCACCGTCCTCGCCCTGCTCGCCGACACCGCCGCCCGCCCCGACGTCCCCCCGGGCGCCAAGTTCGAGACCTTCGCCCACCTCGACCGCGTCCTTGGCCTCGACCTGGCCCGCGAGATCGGCCACTGAACCGCGCCCCGCGCCCAACACGGCCCGGGACGCTCAGCCGGAGATCCCCGCACCGATCCCCACACGACACGAAGGAAGGGAAAGTGCATGGGCATCGCCTTCCGGGATTCCGATGACTTCGACGGCCACCCCACGTGCTGCCAGGGCCTTCGCGGTCTGGGCGATGGTGATCTGGGAGAAGCCGAAGATGGCATCCGGGGTCAGACGCTCGCGGTGCTTGAGCAGCATGGCAAGGATGATCCGCCTGGGTGTGAAGTCGTCGGGAAGCACACGGCCGCCCCCGCTGATCCGGGCGACCTTCGCAACGAATTCCGCACGGACTTGAGCGGACTCCTGGAGCAGTTCCACGGCCACCCTGGCCTGGTTGAACAGATGGCTCAGCGGACCGGAACCGCCTGCGCGCTTGACGAGAACCAGGGTGCCGTCGGGCATGAGCAGGTCGCAGATCTCGACCTGGTCCCTGGGCCGGAGGGGATTGGTGACGTTCTTGGTGTCGAGACAGAACCAGCCCGGCCGCCCGTCGGCCACCCTGTTGTTGTACGTGTTCTCGGACTCACCATTGAGCCAGGCAGGCAGCGAGACGGAGGGAACGGGAGAGAACAGGGCCGCCACCGTGGCCCGGCTCTCCGCCACATAGGCGGCCCCTCCCTCGTACCACTCGCCCTCCAGGAGGAAGAACCGCCTGGAGCCCAGGGAGGAGCCGGTCTCCAGCCAGGTCAGTGCACTGGTCACGGCAAGTGTGTCGACGGCCCCTGCCCGACGGTCCCTGGCCAGGGTCACCGTCCCCTCGCGCAGCACCTTGAGGCGTCGGCCGGGCGGTGCGAGCCGGGCCCGCATGAGTACGTAGCCGAGGTCGAAGTCGTCGGAATGAGAGGCGTCGGTGCTGTTGATCCGCGTCATGTACACGGTGGCCTCCGCGTGCGCCCCATGGTGATCGGAGGGGACGACGGAGGAGATCCGTCCGTCGGCGGGCCGGCCGAGACAGTCGTCCAGCTCCCGATCGAGGGCGCCGAGGACCGTGGGATCGGTGACCGGAACGATGTGGTCGACGAACTCCAGCTCCTGGTGCGGGATGTCCTCACGGCAGATCCTGGCGATGGTCCGTAAGTCGGAGAGCAGAGCCTCGGGTTCGATCCCCAGGGCGATCCTCAATCCGCATCCGCCCTGGGCACTGACCGCCTTTCCACGCGTGTACCGCGAGCGGGTGAGCGGCAGGTCGTCGAGGTATCCGCCCAGGCTGCGAACGACACGCGAGTGGTCGCGGATGCCGAGCACAGGGACCGTGGCGCCCCTCGGAACCAGGGAGATGTCGGTGCGCGCCTGTCCGAGGGACCTCGACACCGCCCCGCGGATCATCTTCGGATCCATCTGCCGGATGGCGAAGGAGAGACCGAAGCGCTTGTCCTTGAGGTGATCGGGGACCAGTCGGTACCCCTGGTCGCAGCCGATGGCGTACACCGTGCCGTCGACGGCGAGCAGCAGGACGGCGGCGGTGCGGCGGACGCTCTCGGCAACGGTGATGCCGGTGGTGCGTGCCATGGGTTCGCACCACGGGGCCTCGGCATGTTCCATTCCACAGGTGATGTACACAGCCGGAACCCCAAGCGCGTCGGGGAAGTGCAGACCGGCACCGAGCCTGTCCAGAAGTTCCGGGTCGAGGGCGTCCAGCATGCCCTCCGGGGTGGGTGCGACGCCGGTCAGCCGGTAGACGGTGCGTACCGCAGTGTTCGATGCCAAGGCGAGCCTCCGTGGAGCAGTGGGCAAAAAGGTCTGAAGGTGGGCGGAACACCTCGGTGTTCTTCGCCCTGGTGGCTGTGCAGGGACTACGGGGCGAAGACGGGTGCCGCAGGTCTGGGCGGCCCCGCGTCGTGGGGCGCGACGGGACGAGGCGGCTGTGGCGAGGTCGCGCGGCAGTCGCACCCGCCCAGGGCGGACCAGGTACACGGAAGATGTTGACACTTGCTTGTGTACGTTGTCAACAGACTTAACTCTGGAGTGGTGATGATGCCCCGTGTACGCTGGGCGTATGACGGATAATGCAGCTTCACCGGTCGGCCCCCTGGTCACCGGCGCCGAGATTGCTCGGCTGGCCGGTGTCACACGGGCTGCTGTCTCCAACTGGCGTCGGCGCTACGCCGACTTCCCGGCTCCGGCGGGAGGCGCCGCGAACAGTCCGCTCTTCGCGCTCGTCGAGGTCCAGGAATGGCTGGACAGGCAGCGCAAAGGCCAGGAGATGTCACCCGAGGTCGAGTTGTGGCAGGCTCTGCGGGCCGCGTACGGGGAACAGATGGTCGCGGGTCTGGCGGAGGTGGCCGCGGCGCTGGCCGGAAAGCCTGCACCGGGGCTGTCGGACGACGTCGCCCCTCAGGTACGGAAGCTCGCTCGAACAGCGGCGCCCGCCGACCTGGTGAACGGGCTGACCGAACGGTTCGTGGACTCCGCTCGGCGCGCGGGATCGGAGCAGGTGACTCCCGAGCGCGTGGTGCGTGCCGTCCGCCATTTCGCTCCCGAACTTCCTTCCGGCGCCACGGTCTTCGACCCCGCCTGCGGAATCGGGGTGCTGCTCTTGTCCGTCGCCTCCCGGCCGGGCACGCGTTGCCGCGGTCAGGAGGTGGACGCCGACAGCGCCCGCTTCGCGCAACTCCGCGCCGATCTTCTGGGCCGGTCGGAAGTCCGCATCGTGGCAGGGGACTCCCTGCGTGCGGACAAATGGGCGGATCTCAAGGCGGACCTCGTCGTCTGCGACCCGCCGGCTGGTGTGACCGAGTGGGGGCGGGAGGAGTTGTTGCTCGACTCGCGCTGGGAGCTCGGTACCCCGTCCAAGGCCGAGGGCGAGCTTGCCTGGCTCCAGCACGCGTATGCGCATGCCGCGCCGGGCGGCCAGGTTCTCATGGTCATGCCGGCCTCGGTCGCCTACCGCAAGGCGGGCCGCCGCATCCGGGCGGAACTCGTACGCCGGGGCATTCTGTGCCAAGTGATCGCTCTGCCGCCCGGGACGGCGACCTCTCACGCCCTGCCCGTTCACCTGTGGTGTCTGCGGCGTCCCGAGCGCACGGCGAGTGCGGACACGAACCGCACCGTGCGCATGATCGACCTGACCGGCAATGGCCCCGACGGCGGTCTGGACCCACGCCCCGACCAGGTCGCCGACGTGCCGCTGATCGAACTCCTCGACGACACCGTCGACCTCACCCCGGGCAGGCACCTCCGTTCCCAGCACCGCGACTACCCCGGGGAGTACACGGCCCTGCGGCGGGAACTGGAGGATCTGATCCGTCGACTCGCCGCCCTCCTGCCCGAGTTGGCGGTCGGGGGTGGGCCGGGCTCGCTGGACGGTGCGACCACCAGTGTCGCGGATCTCGCCGGCGCCGGGCTCGTCGCGTACGAGGGATCGGAGCCGGTCTCGGCCAGCGAGCAACTCGACACGGACTACCTTCGGGGTTTCCTGCGGAGCTCCGTCAACACCCGCCGGTCCACGAGCGCCAGTGGGACGTACCGCCTCGACATCCGGGGGGCACGTATCCCTCGTATGGGCATCGACGAGCAGCGCCGCTACGGCTCCGCCTTCCGGGCCGTCTCCGAGTTCGAGGAAGGCATGCGCAAGGTCGACGAGCTGAGCAGGCAGCTCGCCGAAGTCGCCCGTGACGGCCTCGCCACGGGCGCCCTGACGCCGGAGAAGTGAAGCACGGTGCGGGGGCATCCCTCGGGGGTGCCCCCGCACCGGTCAGTGTCCGTGCCGGTCAGGCCGGCCGTGGCAGGAACGGGCTCGGGGTCCCGCTCCATGTCACGCTCAGCGACTCGCGTGCACGTGTGCAGGCGACGAAGAGCAGACAGCGTTCCCGGAGCAGGTCGGCATCGTGCTGGAGAGGGTCTGCCTCACGTGGGGTGACGGCGCGGGCGAACGGTACGGTGCCCTCGTTGACGGCGAGGACGGACACCGCCCGGAACTCCAGCCCCTTCATCGCGTGCATGGTCGCCAGCCGTACGCCCTGCGCTCCCGGGGCGGACTGCCCCTTGACCCGGAGCACCGGAACACCGGAGGCCTTGAGCTTGTCCTCGGCCGCGTCCAGGGCGAGATTGAAGCGCGCGCACACGCCGATCTCGTGTGGCGCGAGGCCGTCGGCGAGCAGCGACCGGACGCGCTCCACCAGGGCATCGGTCTCCTCCTGCCGGGTTCCGTACCCCTGTACCTGGGGGCGGCGTCCATGGAGCAGGGAGCGGTAGCCGGTCAACGAGTCCGTCCCCTCGCCCTCCAGCGCGTCGACGGTGACGGGCGCGAGGAGCCGCGCCGACCAGGTGAGAATCTCCTCGGTGGACCGGTAGTTGACGCGCAACCGGAAGCTGCGGCCGGCCGTGGCGATGCCCAGGGAACCGAGCGACACCCGGGAGTCGTAGATCCGTTGGTGCGGGTCACCGGTGATGAACAGGTCATCGGGACCGGGAGCCACGGCGGCGCGTAGTACCCGCCACTGCGCGGGGTGCAGGTCCTGCGCCTCGTCGACGACGACATGGGCGTAGGGGGTTGGATCACCGGCCAGGAAGTCCGCCGCGCGGATGCAGACCCGCAGATGTGTGGTCTCGCCGCGCTCGCGCAGGAACTGCTCGAACCGTTCGACGCCGCTCCACACCTCTCGGCGGCGCGCGGGCCCCATGCCGGTGCCGCGGCCCCGGCGGCTCGCACCGAGGTAGGAGTCGAGATCGCGGAGATCCTGACCGAGTACGACGTGCCGGTACTCCTGGGCGAGGAACTGGGCGGTGAACGGCAGGTCGAGCTGCTTGACGGTCTTCTCCCACAACTGCCGCTGTTCCCTGTCCCCGATCGGATGCGGCGCCGCCCCGGACTTCGCGCGCACGACCCCGTTGGCGTAGGCGTCGACCGTCGTCACATCGACCCGGGCCAGCAGCTCCTCGTCCTCGTCGAGGAGAAGACCGAGCATCTCGCGCAGTCCGGCGGCGAGCGCGTTCGTGTACGTGGTCAGGAGGATCCGGCCGTCCTCGCTGCGTCCCAGCAGATGCTTGACCCGGTGCAGGGCGGCGACCGTCTTGCCCGTTCCCGGCCCGCCCGTGACCTGGACCGGACCCCCGTACGAGGTGCGGTAGGCGGCGCGCCGCTGGGAGGGGTGGAGAAAGACCCGCCAGGCTTCGAACGGCTTCTGCAACACCTCCTCCAGCTCCTGCGGCCCGGTGACCATGCGGATGCGCGCCGAGGTGTTGGCGATCACCGTGGCCAGGTCCTCGACCGGCTCGGCGGGCGCGTCGGCGGGCCGGCGGACGGCGACGACGTCCCGGTAGACCTCCTCCGGGCCGAAGCCCTCGGCGAGGTACTGGAGCACCTCCAGCTGGTCCTCCGGCAGCAGCGTGGAGAACGCCTCCAGCTGGGCCTTGTCGACCAGGGAACGCGCGGCGCGCAGGACCTGGTCGTCGAGGCCGAGTTCGCGCAGGGTGCCGTCGGAGACCTGCGCGAACAGCAGCTTGGGCGCGCCCGCCGCAGCCGTCTCGTACAGCGGGGTCAGCTCGTCCAGGGCGACGGCGTCGCGCACCTCCAGGGCCCTGGTCGCCGTGTTCGCGCTGTACAGCCGCTTCGCCGCCCACGTATAGGCGTCGTCGTGCGGCAGGACGTTGACCAGCAGGAACACATCGCTGCCGTCGTCGGGCGCGAGAACGACACCCCGCCAGAAGTCGGTGATGCGGATGGTCCGCATCCGCGGGTCACGGGCGTTGTTCACCGACTCCAGATGCAGGCCCTTGTCCGCGTTGAGTTCGGCGACGGTCAGGGCGTGGAACTTGCCCATGGCCTTGCGTACGCCGGCTCGCACCGGCTTCTCCAGCATGTCGTAGCCGTCCCAGAAGCTCTGGGCGAAGGCGAGCCGAGGCATGACGTCACTTCCTTACCGAGTGATGGTGGCCGACGAACGAGGGCGCGGTGCCGCCGAGGCCAGCTTTCCGGCGAGCTCCCGGATCGTCGACAGGAGCTGTTCAGGCGTACGGGAGAGGTCGAGGCTGTGCTGGTACAGGCGCACTCCTCGCCGGTCCTGTCCGGCAGCCGTGCCGCGCACCTCGTGGAAGCGCTCCGGCTGTCGTCCGGCCGCGTACACGAGGTGGGCCTCGCGCAGGCCGAGCACGGTGGCGTACGCGAGGGCCTGGTACAGGTCGGCGTTGAGGAGCCCGTCGGCCTTCTCGACCTTGTACTTGGCGTCGACCACGGCGACCGGAGTACGACCGTCCCCGGTGCGGACGACGAGGTCGGGGCGCATCCTCACCAGCCCCGCGAGGTCGAGGTGGTGGGGGTCCTGGAGCCGCGCGGTCAGGTCGTGCTCGCGAAGAGCCTCGCGCAGCGCGACCGTGACGAAGTCCTCGAACAGCTTGTTCATGTCGAGCAGGAAGCCGTTCACGGCGAGTGGTTCGGCCCCGGCCGGCCGGTGCTCGGGCGAGGTGCCGCGCAGCACGGCCTCGGCGAGCCGCAGTGCCGGCTGATAGCGGGAGTTGAGACGCGACGGCTGCCAGAGCGGTAGCTCCTGCCCCCGCACCAGCGGCTGGACGTCGGCGAGGCGCAGACGCTGATGGGCGAGGCGCCGACGGACCGGGCCGGGGATTCCCGGCAGCCGCAGCAGCTGCTCGACGGCGGCGCGCAGTATGCGGTTCTCGGCGGTGTCGGTCGTGAACGCGTCGTACGCGATCTCCACGGGCGGTGTCCGGCCGAAGTGCCGCCGGATCTGCTCGGCCTCGCGTATCCGCCCGCGCACGACCAGCGCCGTCTCCTCCACTTCGCGGTAGCCCTGGAGCACCCCTTGCCGCAGAGCCGCGTCGACCTGCCGCTCCACGGCGTGCGCGAGCGCGGGTACGACGTCGTCGTGGGCACCGGTGTCGACGGTGCCCTCCCGGCTGTCGCGCCAGGCCCGTGCCGGGTCGAGACCGAAGCCGAGGAGGAAGAACAGCCGGCTCACAGGGGTCTTGGGCATGATCCGCAGGACCGGGCCGCCGGGAGTGCGCACGGCGCCGACCCGGCTGCCCGCCCGCAGCAGCCAGTGCCCCTCCCTGCGGGGGTCCGGGGTGGCGCTCTGCAGGATTCCGGCGGCGGCAAGGGCCCGCCCGGCCTCGGCGGTCAGTGGGACGGAGAGTGCGGGCCCGTACTCGCGCAGCGTCACATCCGGCACGGACGCGGCTGCGGACGCGGTCACGGGCGCTGCTCGCGCAGCGAGTCGAGTCCGTAGCGGGCGGCGACGTCGAGCCCCTCGCCGTAGTGGTGCTCCTCCAGCAGCGGGAGGACCTTCGTGCGCCAGGTGCGGTCGAGACCGCCCTCGCGGTACACGCCCGGCTTCATCAAGTAGGAGGGCCCGATGGCGAAGTCCGGGTCGTCGATGCGGGCGTTGAGGGCGTCGAGAAGACGAGCGGGTTCCCCGTCCCTGCCCTCGTTCTCCAGCCACCGCGCGAGCAGCCCGGCGGTCGGCTCGGTACGGGGGGACAGCTCCACGAATGCGAAACGGCGCCGCATCGCCGCGTCCACCAGTGCGATCGACCGGTCGGCGGTGTTCATGGTGCCGATCACGAACAGGTTGGGAGGCAGCGCGAAATCGTCTCCGGAGTAGGTGAGACGGAGGGACCGTTTCCGGTACTCCAGCAGGAAGTACAGCTCACCGAAGACCTTCGCGAGATTGGCCCGGTTGATCTCGTCGATGATCAGGAAGTGCGGGACGTGCCGATTGCCCTCGCGGGAGGCGAGATCGGCGAGTTCCCGCAGCGGCCCCGCCGTCAGCCGGAAGGCGACCTCCCGTGTCTCGTCGTCCTCCACGGGCCGGAACCCCTCGAAGAAGTCCTCGTAGGCGTACGACGGGTGGAACTGCACGATCTTGACCTGCTCGGGACCGCCGCCGAAGTGCTCGGCCAGCTTCATCGCCAGATAGGTCTTGCCCGTGCCGGGCGGGCCGTAGAAGACCAACTGACGCTCGTCGACGAGCAGTTCACGCACGTCATCGAGCCATTCCTTCTTGTGGACGAGGAGGTCGGCGGCGAGGGCGTCGGTCACGTCCGGAAGGACCAGCTCCCGGGGCACGGGCCGCTCGGTGACGGGTCGCAGGGCGGGGTCGGCGGACGCGGCCGGCTCGGTGGGGCCGACGAGCCCGTCCAGCGCCTCCAGGACACCGGTCAGGTCGATGACGTCATGCTGCGCGGACAGCTTCTGCTGCACTTCCTCCGGCAGTTCCTCGTACGGGTGGCTGTCGGGCTCCCAGGCGACCGTCCGCCGCAGATTGGACAGGCCGCCCGGGGAACCGGTCTGCACGGCCTCCCCGGTGATCCGTCCGAGATGAAGCCGGCCGTCGCCTATGGTGACCACCGTGTCGCCGACGCGCATCTGCGTCAGGAATCCGTGCAACTCGTCGACGAGACCGCGCTTCTGGTTGTACGAGGCCGCCCCCTCGTACCCGTCCTCGACGAAGCGACGAAGTGTGCTCTTGGTCGGATCGGTCTCCTCCAGGGGCGGCAGATGCGCACCGGCGAGCGAGACGAACCCCTCCTTCAGCCACAGCTGCCGCACCAGGTTGTGCCCCGAGACGTTGTTGCCGCGCACGAGCCACGCCTTGCGCGGAGCGCGCCAGGCGGTGGACAGGTAGTCGGCGAGCGGGTGGCCCTCGGCGGTCCGCCAGGACTCCGGCCCGGAGGCGTGGTAGCCGTATACCAGCGCGGTCGCGGCGGAGGAGGAGTTGCACGGGATGTCCCGGGTGGCCACCCAGCGCGGCAGCGTCCCGGACCGGTCGGGGTCCGCCGGGACGTCGACCAGCGCGCCGCTCGCCCGCAACTCCGTACGGATGCGGCGTCCGTGGTCGTGGAGACTGGGCGATGTCTCCGCCACCACGAACGATCCCTCGTGCAGGAGGAACTTGTTCGTGCCGTTCCCGCCGAACTCGGTGAGCAGATGCCCGTGCGCCTCTCCACCGTCCTTGGGGAGCTTGATCCGGAAGTCGGGCGTGCCGGGGAGACGGTCGGGCTGTGACATGGGTGACCTTCCGGGCGAGGTGAGGCCTGCGCGAATTTCGCACAGCCTACCTGTTGACACTGTCAATCGATTGTTGCGGTGCTGCGCGTGACCGGATGGGGGCGGTTTCCGGACGGAGTCCTGCCGCTGAGTTCATCCACGGCTCACGGAGGTCAGTTCGACCCGAACGGTCTTGCCGCTGGGCGGATGGGGGACCGTCTCCCAGCGGTCGGAGAGCGCGGCAACGAGTGTGAGGCCGCGACCGCCGGTGTGGAGCGCGCCGGACGCGGCGCCCTCATGCGGGAACTCGTCGGGAAAGCGGGGCAGTCGCTCCCCGCGTGCGTCGGTGACGTCGACGCGGAGGCGGCCGGGCGAGGCGTCGAACGTGAGCGTCAGCCGAAAGCTCCGGCCGGGCACGAAGCCGTGGAGGACGGCGTTGGCGGCAAGCTCCGCGACGACGAGCTCGGCACGCTCCGTGAGGTCCTGCGGGACGCCCCAGGACCGCAGTTGGGTCACGCCGAGAAGCCGGGCGAGCCGGGCGCCGCGCCGCGTGGACGACAGCAGCTGGGTGAAGACGTGCTGCGAAACGTCCAGTTGGGGAAGGGGTTGGTTCATGGCGTCATCGTGGCGGCCGGATATGGCCGGATGCGAGCGCCGCACCCCGTACGCGGAGTCAGCGTACGGGCACATTCGGTAGGTGGTACGCGAGGTCGGCTGTCACGCTGGGTGGGGAACGTGACGGTGGCGAGGAGCTGCCGCGGGTGCGGGTGCGAAGAGAGGAGCGGCGGATGGATATTGTCGAAGGGGAGGCGGCCGGGAACGCCGAAGCCCGGACGGCTCAGGCGGGGGAAGGGGAGCGGGAACCCCATCCGTCGGACAGTCTGCGCACGTTCGGCGCGGTCGTCCAGGCCCTGCGCGAACACGCGGGACTCAGCCGGGCCGAGCTCGCCGACCTCGTCCAGTACTCCAAACACACCGTGGAGTCCGTCGAGCTGGGCCGCCGCATGCCGGACGAGGAGTTCGTCGAGCGCGCGGAGGGGGCGCTCGGCAACACGGGTGCCCTGCGGAAAGCGGCCGGCCACCTCAGCCGCGGCGAGGTCGGCCTCGCGGCGTGGTTCCGGCGCTGGGCCCGGCTGGAGCGGAAGGCGGTGAGCCTGTGCACGTACGAGTGCCGGCTGGTGCCGGGGCTGTTGCAGTCGGAGGCGTATGCGCGGGCGGTGTTCGACAACAGCATCCCGCTGCTGACCGACGAGAAGACCGAGGATCAGCTCAGCGCACGGATGGAGCGGCAACGGATGATGCGAGAGCGGCCGACCGTGCCATTCAGCTTTATCGTGGAGGAGCATGTGTTCCGGCGCAGGCTGGGTGGGGCGGAGGTGCACGCGAGCATGCTGGATCATGTCCTTGAGCTCACCGCCCCGCGCAACGTGACGCTTCAGGTGGTGCCGATGGATCTGGAGTTCCACGGCTGCCTGGACGGGCCGGTTCAGCTGTTGGAGACTCCGGACGGCAAGCGGCTCGGATACTCCGAGGGGCAGCAGAACGGGCGGCTCATCTCCAGCCCGAAAGAGGTGAGTCTGCTCTGCCGCCGCTGTGAAACACTGCGCTCGCAGGCCCTGAACCCCAAGGAATCCCGGGACCTGCTGGAGCGACTGCGAGGAGAGCTATGAGCAGCGGTACGACGGAACTCGCCTGGTTCAAGTCCAGCTACAGCGGCACCCAGGGCGACAGCTGCGTGGAAATCGCAGTCGCCGAAGAGGCTGTTCACGTACGGGACTCCAAGGACCTGGCACGCCCGGCCTTCGCCGTGGGGCGCGCGGAGTGGGCGCCCTTCGTGAGGTTCGTGTCGGGGAGCTGACCGAACGAGTGGGGTGCCGCCGGTGGAACGACCGGCGGCACACCCTCCCTTGCTCAGGTCAGCGTGTTGCGCAGGTGCGGGCCGAGGTAGCCCACGTAGACCTTTCCGGACCGGGGGCCGTCTTCATAGAAGTGGAGGCGCGGAGCGACGGTGTTGCCTCCGCCAATCTTCATGTGGGCCTGCATGAAGACCCGGCCGTCCGCGTTGACTGTCTCCGGGACAGGGAGGATCCGCTCGTTGCGCAGCTTGCCGTTCCTGGCGACGGTGTCGGACTCCCGCATGGCCACCTTGGCCGCCGGGAAGGGGAAGGCGCCGGAGGCCTCGGACTTGCACCAACTCAGGAAGTCACCAGAGGCTTTGCCGCCGGCCGAGGCCTCGGCGAAATGGTTGAGCGCCAGGAGGCCGTCCCAGGCCACGTTCAGCCAGTTGTCCACCGACTGGCTGTCGAGCCCTCGGGTGATCTTGCGGTTGCCCGTGAACGCGATGAAGGGAAGCTCTTTCAGCCGGTCGAGCAGGTCGGCGAAGGTTTCCGGGTAGGTGATGGAGGGGGCTTCGCCCGAATCGTAGGCCGCAGCGAACTCTCCTGCGGCTTCCAGCCGTTCACGCAGGAAGCGTATGAGACGTTGGGATTCCTGGAACTTGTCGTACAGTTCCTCGTTCTCGCCCCTCAGTTCGTTGCTTTCTCGTTCCTCCTTGGCGAGTTCCGCGTAAAGATCGTTGATCTCGTTGGCGCGCCTCGCCTCCTCCTGTTCCGCCTCGTCCAGCAGCGAGGTCAGGGCAGCGTTGTCGTTACGGAGCTGGGCGATGTCCGCGCCGTCCGAGCTCGGCCGAAGCCGTGCCCGCTGTCGCGGAACACTCAGCAGGGCGGCGGGCAGCACGTGGCGCGCGGCGAGCCGTTGCGGGAGCGTGGCGAGTATCGAGGCAGCGCGACGCGTACCGGCTTCGATGGTCCGGCGGGACATCACAGGATGCCGCTGTGCGTCCGGCTTCCATGCCGGATCGAGCCCTGGTACGTACGTGCGGACGCCACCGCCGAACACCGGGTGGTACTCCAGTTCTGTGTTGAACTTGGCCTGCGCATCCGGTGCGAGGATGTACAGCACAGCCAGCCCGTGCAGATTGCGGAAGAGCGGCTCCACGACCGAACGCGACCACTCGTCGGGGTTCTTCCCGTACGGCACGGTGGCGATGACGACGGGCATCCGACGGTTTGCGTCGCACAGTTCTTCGAGCAGGTCGTCCACATCGTCGGCCTCGATGAAGGCCGGTGCAGTGGTGACGTCGGCCTGGCCGTCGCGAGCCTCCAGCGCATCGAGGAGAGAACGGGCGATGCCCGGAGTGTTGGCAGGGGTGGGGAATTCGCCCGCGTTGGCCGGCTGGTGTTCGATGTCGACCTGCACCCAGGTGCGGCCTTCGTCTTCGGGGAGCCCGGAGCGCACGATGAGCGTCGACTGCCAGGTGCCCGAGGTGGCGGAGGGCTTCTCGCGCATGCGCCACCGGCTGTACGCGCCGTTCCTGCCGGATTCGGAGTCACGATCGAGGGTGGCGTGGGCGGCGATCTCGGTCCGCCCCTCGTCCAGCCCGGAAGGGTCGTATTTCTTGTCGCGAAGCCATCCGATCAGCTGCCGCTCCGCGACGGCACATGTGTCTACGTAGTCCGAGTCGGTCGAAACGACCATGCGGTAGCCGCGTGGTTCCATGGGTGGTCCCCTCTCAAGGGCGTGAGACGTGAGGTGCGTGTCATGAAGGTCGTGCCGAATGCCGTGACGAGGGGCCCCTCATGCCTCGTCGGCAGGGGCGTAACCGAGGGCCGCGCGGTTGATGAAGCGGTCGCCGAGGTTGCGAACAGGCGCGGGCTTCGGCTTCCGGGCGGCGCTTTTCACCGGGGACTTCTTCGGGGCGGACTTCTCGCCACCCGCACGCCTGGCCGGTGTCGACTTCGCTTGCTTGACGTTCTTCGCAGTCGGCGTGTTGCGTGCCGCATACTTCTTGCGGAGCGCTGAGAGCTGCTCGCGCTCCTGGGGGGCCACGTTGGCGGGAAGGATGTTGACGAGGACCCGGGCCCGGCTGAGCGCGTAACGCGCCTGGTGCCGGCGCTTGCTGTTGATCGCCATGCGCGCCACCCCGATGGTCTGCTGCAACGCCTTGATCTTCGCGGGCTGCCGCCGGGGTGTGGGGGACTCGGCCCCGCTGCGCCGCCGCTGCCCGGCGGTACGGGTGCCTCAGTCCGTACCCGAGGTCAGGACGATGGCCGGACGGGGGTTGCTGCTCTGGCTTCGACGTACCACTTGGGGCTGGTTCCTTTGGTATCACGTCGAGGTGTTTCGTAGCGCCTTGACTGCGCTGGGGCTGTAATCGCGGAAGTGCAGGAGGGGGTAATAACGTTGTCGAACTCATGACCCCAGGGATTCTTTGGGTTCTTCCTTGTTCTGGGCCATTATTCTGCCTCCGACAAAAACGACACCGAGGGCGAGTGCGGAGCCGACACCGACGATGGCCTTCTTGAGCATTCCGTCCAGGAACTTCTTGTTCTCACTGTCCTTCTGGCAGGCAAGTCTTCCAGTTTCCTGGATGAGCTCAAGGAGGAATTTTCTCTCTTCCCGGCTCAGATCGTCCTTGCTGAGTTCGCGTTCGAATATTTCCCTGTTCTTCTGGAGGGCCTGGAAGACCTGATCCATGCTGTGCTTGTTGGCTGAGAGTGTGGCCTCGTGCGACTTGTGTATGGTGTCCAGGGCCTCTTTGGCGAACTCTTTGAACGCGGGGAACTGATCGACGACCTTCAGAGCTACTTCGGTATCCATGTCGGGCATCATGGCAGCGAATCTGATCATCTTGTCCTTGGAGAGATGTCTCCAGGTATCGATCCCAAGTTCCCGCATGAGCTGAGCTTCGTTCTTATATTTCATACTGCTCCTTCGCCTGCCTCTCCGTCTCGCGCTATCGGAAAGTACCCTCATCGCCTGTGGCAGGTCGCCGGCTTGACCGGTGACCTGCCACAAGAATTGCCGGTTCAATTGGCGAGCGCAGTGCGTTCCACGTGGGCGATCTTCAAAGTGGCGATGTCAGAGAGCTCGTTGTCGCCTTCGAGTGTCGAGTACGTGCTGAATTCACCCTCGTCGGACTTTGTCTTGCCCGGGGCCAGATGGCTGACCAGGACGTAGTCCTGACCGATAAAGTTTCCGTCCTCGTCGAAGGCGTTCACGACTGCGGAGTAGCTGGCGATCCCGTCGCCCTCGTTCTTGACTCTGTACTTGAACTTGTACGTGGTCCCTGAGTCGCAGTCGTTGTAGCTGAGACTGTCGTGGTCGTCGCAGTCCTCGCTGACCTCCCCCTCGGTCAGCTTGCCGCCCGATATCTCGACATGGTCCAACGGTCCGGCCGAGTCGTTGACGTCGTTGCTTCCCCACCAGAAGCCGGCAGCGCCGGTGAGCAGGGCAGTGCATACGGCGATGGCAATGAACGGCCACTTTCTGGGGTCCCCCGGGGAGGAGGGCCCCGCAGTGGCGGACGGCAGCGTGGGGGGAGCGGTGGGCATCGGGGGCTGGGTGGCGGGACTTTCGGGGGCCTGGGCGGCGGATCCGTCGGGCCCGGAGGACGCGCTGTCGGTCACGTTGAAATCCTCTTGTGTCATGGTGAGTTACGCACGCGGGGCGAGCGAGGGTGGCGTCTTGTACGGGTGCGAAGCCGGCCCGCGACTGTTGGGAGCGGGCCGACCAGCTGCATGGCTCTGCCAGCCGTCTTGGGTTCAGGCCGCGTGACGGGGACCCTGGCCCGGAGGCGGGGTGAGATGCGAGTGGTATGTCCCGGCAGGGGACTCGTCGAGCGGGTTGTCCAGGGTGAGGCCGGCGGCGGCCATCCGGTCGTACTCGGCGAGGATCAGGTTCTTGGTGCGGTACTCGCCGTGCGCCTTCATGTCGTTGTCGCGGGTGACGTTGAAGGTGTCCAGGATGTATGCGGTGTCCTCGCGGGTGATGCCGTAGAGGTGGAAGAAGAGAGCGTCCAGCTCGGCGCGGATGACGGCTCGGCGGTCGGTGTCCCAGATGAAGGGGGCGCCGGTGTCGCCGAGGTCGCGGGCGAAGCCCGCCATGTCGGTTGCGGTGTAGGTGAGTTCGAGGACGCGAGGGGCGATGAACGCCGCGTGGGGTGCGAGCTGGTCGGGGGTGGGGACGGCCAGCTGCCGCACGATGAAGTAACTCATCGAAGTGCCACCGACGGACTGCCGAGCCACGTAGTCAACGACAAATGAGGACCAGACAGCAGTGAGCAGTGCCGCCTGCGGAGCGAGGGCCAGCAAGTACTTGTGGCCGAAGCCGTGAGCGGGAGCAGCCGCCGCGATCAGCGTGCGTTCATCGCTCGCCCGGCAGATGTCACGCCAGCCGAAGAGCCATTCCCGGTCCCACCCCTTGGCGGCCAGACGGCTGCGGACACCCGGCTCTACGATCGGCTTGCCGTTCTTGTCGACCTTGCCGGTCGGAACATCCTGCTCCGGCACCCAGTAGCGAGGTAGCGGTACGGCGGAGGCCTGTTGATGCTGCTCCACGGTGAAGCGCGGGAGGGCGCCCACGGCAAGCTGCTTCTCCGTGGCGTTCTCGTACGTGGAGAAACGATGGTCGTAGTGGTGCAGCATCTTCGCTTCGTACAACGGGAGCAGGCGTTCCATACCTTGGACGAGCCTGTTGCCGTCGAGGGTCCAGCCCGCCTTGAAGAGATCGTCAAGCGTCTCGTTGTTCTGGGCGGCGGGGCGAAACAGAGGGGAGTCGCTTGCCATGTTGAACAGGCCTTGTGTGAACGAGATTCCCCAGGGGTTCCCGCCTGCCATTTTCGTTTCGTTGATCAGGACCGGTACGCGGCGGTAGATCCCCAGAGTGATCTCGGCGTCCCGGCGGCTCCGGAAAACCGGGCACGTGCCGGTGTTCGGGTTGAGGAGCTGGATGTCGCGGCCTGTCAGGGGGTAGGAGCGCTCCGAGATCTGCTCGGTCTGACGAACTCGGAAAGCGATGGAGATCGGGGCGTCGGGAGAGCCGGAACCTGCCATACAGAACAGGGCGAAGGTCACGCGGTGGTCGACGCCCGGGAAGACCTTCTCCTCGTTCTCGAAGCCGTACAGCGCGACTAGGTGTCCCTTGGTGACCAGGTCCTTGAAGAAGAACTGCGTAGTCGCGTCCGTAGCGATCCCCGTCGGCACGATCACGCCCGTCCGCCCCCGCGGCCCCGTCAGCGCCCGGTCTGTCTCCGTGAAGACGGCATACGTGTTGATGCGGCCTCGACCAGTCAGCGGGAAGCGGTCGCTGCTGCGGAGGAAGTGGCTCTCGCCCTCTGCGCGCCGCTTGGCGTCCTCGAACTCGCCGTACAGGCGCACACCGTCGGGGTCGTCGCGCAGCGCGGCAATGAGCCGCTTCCGCGCGGCGGAGTTCTTGGCCTCGGCGATGCGCGGGTCCCGCTGGGCGAAGAACTCGTGCTCCACCATCTCGACCCGCTCCCACGGCGGATTCCCCACCACCGCGTCGAACCCGCCGGCCCACCCCGTACCGCCCTGCACACCAACACCCGACTCCGGGACGGCGAACACCTCCGGGAACTCCAGGTGCCAGTGGAAGAACCGGTACTGGTCCCGCAGCCGCAGGATCTCCTCGTGCGTCGCATCCGACACCGCCGACTGGTCCCGGCCCCGAAGCGCCCGGAACACCTGGTCGGTCGGGGCCTCCGGCGCGCCCGCGTGCTTGGGCCACACGAACGCCGCGCACCAGGCGTCGGCGGCGTGCAGGTCATGCACATACGCAGCCGACTCCGTGTAGGCGCGGTAGGCGGACTCCTGGGCCCGTACCTGCTCCAGCGAGTCGGCGGGGGCGGCGGTGATCCGGGAGAGCTCGACGGCGTACCGCTCGTTGCCCGGCAGGGGCTCCGTGTCGAAGAGGAGTTCGTCCTGGCCGCCGCGCTGGGCCTTGTTGCGCTTGACGAGGCCGGAGGCGTGCTTCTTGTCGTCGCCCTCGATCGGCTTGAAGGCGTCGTCGGGGACGCCGTCCGCCAGCAGCTTCGGCGTCGCGCCGATCAGTCCGTTGCCGTGCTTGACGTGGGCGTCGAGGAAGCCGAGCGCCTTGCCCGGTTCCATCGCCTCCAGCCACAGGGAGACCTTGGCCAGTTCCACGGCCATCGGGTTGAGGTCGACGCCGTAGATGCAGCGGGCGACGACCTCGCGCAGGGCGTGGCGTACTGCGTCGTCCGTCGGCTCCGGGTTGTGCTCGCGCACCGAGGCCACCCGCTTGGCGATACGCCGTGCCGACGCGACGAGGAAGTGGCCGGAGCCGCACGCCGGGTCGCAGACCGTCAGGGACAGGAGCTCGGCGACGATGTCGTCGGCCGGGTCGGGACGGCCGGCGGCGGTGGCCCGTTGGTCACCCCGCTTGAAGGCTTCGTCCAGCACCGGGTCCAGGGTCGTGTCGAGCAGGCACTCGATGAGCGAGGACGGGGTGTAGTAACTGCCGGTCGTCTTACGGCTGTTGCCCGCCACCTCCACCAACTCGAAGGAGCGGTCCGCCGCGGAGTGCTTAGGCTCCAGCTCAAGCAGGGACTCGTAGACCGAACCGAGCTCCTCCGCGTCCAGGTGGCGGTAGTCGACGGGCCGCCAGCGGCGGGCGCCGGGGTCGCGGACCTGGGCGAGGTGGCGGACGGCGGAGAGCAGCGACTCGTTGGACAGCTTCAGGCCGTCGAGCGGAGCATCGGTCTCGGTGTGGGAGAACAGGCCGCCGAGGCCGGGCAGGGCCAGTTCGGGGCGGCCACCTTCCTTGCCGAGGGCTTCGAGGACGATGCGCAGGGCCTCGTACTGATCACCGTGGGCCGTGCCCTGGCGGCGGCGGGCGCGCTCGCGCAGCCGGGCGGAGGAGAAGTACCGCTCGTACGCCTCCCGCCGGGAGTCGTCGGCCTCCGGGTCGAGCAGGGCGTCGCGGTCCTCGGCGACGAAGACGAACAGCAGGCGGTAGACCAGGCGCAGCAGGGCGTCCCGGAGGGCCTTCGGGTCGGTGTTCTCCCGCAGTGCGCCGTTGTCCGGGTGGCGCAGGAAGCCGGTGCCGAGGACGGTCAGGGCGTTCTGGACGCCCAGGCGGAGCTGGTCCAGGGCGCGGGTGCCGGAGGTGACGGCCTCGGCGCGCCACTTCTCCAGCCAGCACCCCGACGCCGCCGTCCCCTCCGCCACCGCGAACCGCGACGCGTGCAACAGGCTGTACAGCAGCACGAACTCGCTGAACAGCTCGCCGTCGAAGAGGGCTTCCAGGTCGAAGTCGACGTAGGCCGCCGTGGAGAAGGACGACGAGTCGCGCAGCAGGCGCAGCCGACGGCCGTTGGTGACGATCGCCCACAGGTGGGCCTCGGTGCGGTTCAGGCAGTCCTGGACCATCGACTGCGGCGGGACCTGGCCGGGGGCCGGGCGCTTGTCGAGGTCCTGGTTCCAGGGGACCTGGTGGATGAGGGCCGGGCCGTGGCGGTGGGAGACCGGGAAGCGTTTCTCCGGGTCGGAGTCCGCCCCGATCCCCGCCGTGCCGACTTCCGTCAGTGCGCCGAAGTCCAGCTTGCGGAAGAGCTGGGCGAGCCAGTCGGTGCCGGCGCGGCCCGTCGGGTCGGCGGCGGGCGCGCCGGTCACGGCGTCGGAGGGGAGCGCGGCGCGCAGGTCGCGCCAGAGCGGCTTGAGGTACTCCCAGGCGCGCTCGGCCTCGTTGCGTACGGGCACCGAGGCGGGCAGGCCGTAGTCGGCGGGCTTGGTGCCCGGCAGGTTCCGGGTCTCCGCGATGCGCAGCAGCATGTCGGAGGGGAGCAGGCCGCCGACCGGGGTGACGGCGGTGAAGGCCAGGGCGGTGCGGGTGGCGGCGGACATCAGGCTTCGGCTCCGGACACGGTAGAGGCGGACGCGGCGGGGGCGGGCTGCTGCGGCAGGTAGACGTAGACGCCGAGGACGTCGGCGGGCTCCTGCGGGACGACCTTCAGGCCGCGGACGATCTCCTCGTTCGCCTTGCGGACCCGGCGGTGCGAGGCGTCGAGCTCGGCGGCCAGGCGGGTGCCGTACTCGGTGAGGTGCGCGGCGAGGTCCGGCAGGCCGTTCAGGTCCTTGGTGATCTGGTTGCGGACCAGCTGCTCATGGGTGTTGGCGGTGGCGCGGGCCGCGAGGAGGGCGGCGGTCGCGTCGTCGTCCAGCCAACGCGCGCGCGACGGCATTCCCTCGTACGCGAGCAGACGGGCGTCCTCGGCGACCAGCTGCCGTTCGCCGTTGCGGGACGGGAGCGTGAGGTGGAAGCGGTAACGGACCAGCAGGAGCGTGGTGCGTACGGTGACCGCGTCCGTGGTGACCACGCCGCAGCGGCGGGCCGGGCGGGGGCCGGGGGTGTTCGCGTCGAGGGCCGAGTCCAGGACGTACGAGGCGATGGCGCCGATCACCGGGTCGGTGCGGACCAGGGCGGCCTCGCCGCGGGCGACCGCGGGCGTGGTGCGGAAGGGGATCTCCCGGTCCTCCTCGACGAGCCGTCCGCCGAGCGTGGCGGCGAGCGCGTCGCGCAGACCGGCCGGGGCGCCACCGGGCTGGGCCGTGAAGTCCCCGGTACCGTCACGAGGGTCGCGGACCAGCGTGTCCAGGCCGCCCAGCGCCTCCAGGGCGAAGTCGCGTACCTCCTCGGCGCCGCCGAGCGCGGCCCGTACGGCGGCGACCTCGCGCGCCACCTCCTCCGGGTGGATCGCGCGCTGGGCGTACTTGGAACGGGACGTCTTCTCGCGTTCGGCGGCCGAGTTCCACTCGCGCTCGATGCGGTCGAACGACTCCTGGTGGTTGTCCAGTTCGAACAGGCTCTCCTGGCTGCCCTGCCGCCCGTGCAGCAGCAGCCACTCCACCACCGCGTCGGTGACGCCGGAGGCGGTCTCGTCGGGGACGGAGACGGAGATGCCCAGGTCCCTCATGATCTGCCGGTGCTTCTCGAAGAGCACCTTCAGGACCTTGCCGTCGATGCCGTTGTCCTCGCCGAACATGGTGATGACACGGACCTGGTCGCGCTTTTGTCCGTAGCGGTCGACACGGCCCTCGCGCTGGTCGTGGCGGGTGGGGTTCCAGGCCAGGTCGTAGTGGACGACGGCGTCGAAGTGGTGCTGGAGGTTGACGCCTTCGGAGAGGCAGTCGGTGGCGATCAGGACGCGCCGGACGGCCGGGTCGCCGGCCTCCTCGGTGGTTTCGGCGGCGAGTTGCTCGATGCGCTCCAGGCGCTGCTGCGGGGACAGGGTGCCGGTCACCGCGGCGATCCTCGTCTTCTTGCCGAGCTTGCCCTCCAGCTGCGTGGCGAGGTATTCGGCGGTAGGGATGTAGCGGCAGAAGACGATGGGGTGGTAGCCGTCGGCGATCAGGCTCTTCAGGTGCCGGGTGAGCGCCTTCAGCTTCGCGTCCCCGGCGGGGCCGACGAGTTCGGCGGCCCGCTGGGAGAGTTCGAGCAGCCGGGCGCCCGCCTCCTCCGACTCGGCGGCGCCCGGCGCGACGTCCATGCCTTCGAGCCGGTCGTTGTCGGCGGAATCGGCGGCCACCGGGAAGCCCAGCGCGTCCGCCTCCTGCGCGGTGCGGGCGGCGGCGGACTCGGAGCGGGTCTTCAGGGTCTGCGCGGCGGCCGCGGGCGAGGAGACCATCGAGCGCAGCAGTGCGATCACCGACCACCAGGCGATCCGCGCCTCCCGCCTGCCCTGCTCGCCCGCGGTCGCGACGCGGTCGCGGGCGTACGCGATGGCGTCGTCGAGCAGCGCCCGGTAGGCGGGCGTCAGCTTGTACGGCTCGTCCTTCGTCCAGCGGTCGGACGGGAAGGCGGTCCGCTCGGCCAGGGAGTCGTCGGCGAGTCCGTCCTCCTTGGTGAGGTAGTCGCGGACGTCGGCGCGCTTGCGGGCCACGAAGTGCTCGGCGAGCCTTGCCCGTCCCGCGGGGGACTCCAGGTCCAGCGTCGCGAGTTCCGGCCGCACCAGGCCGAGCAGGTTGCGGAACGCGGACTCCTTGCCGGAGTGCGGGGTCGCGGTCAGCAGCAGCAGATGCCGGCCCGTGTCGGCGGAGATCTTGCGCAGCAACTCGTAACGGAGCTGGTTCGAAGTGGACGCGGAGCCCTGCGTGGTGTCGTCGGCGGCCACACAGGAGTGGGCCTCGTCGACGATCACCAGGTCGGGGCAGTTCCGTACGAAGTCCTCGCGGTGCCGGGTCGACTTGATGAAGTCCGTCGAGATGATCGTGTACGGATGCTTGTCGAACAGGGACTGGCCCAGTTCCAGGTTGCGCTCCAGGCGCGACACCGTGGAGGCCAGGACCAGTTCGGCGTCGATGGCGAACTTCTCCCGCAGCTCGGACTGCCACTGCTCGGCCAGCGCAGGGGAGCACAGCACCGCCAGCCGGGCCGCCTCGCCCTGTGCGAGCAGCTCCTTGGCGATCAGACCGGCCTCGACCGTCTTGCCGATGCCGACGTCGTCCGAGATCAGCAGCCGCACGGTGCGCTGCCGCAGCGCCATCAGCAGCGGGACCAGCTGGTAGGCCCTCGGCTCCACGGCGATCGAGGCCAGCGAACGGAACGGGCCCGCGCCCGAACGGAAGCCGATACGGAGCGCCGTGCGCAGCAGACCGGCGGACCGCTGGTCGCCCAGGTCGTCCGGGCCCGGTGCCGCGAATTCGGCCGGGCGCACCTCCTCGAAGGAGGGGAAGACGGCCGCGATGTCGTCCTCGCTCCCGCCCAGGGGGCGCAGCACCAGCATGTCGGGGGCGCTCTCGGGCAGCACCACCCATTCCCGGCCACGGGCGGCGACCAGGGAGCCGGCTGTGTACATGAGGCTCATGAGATGTCCCAGTTCCTTGGATCGAGAAGAGGTGGTGCGGTCAACGCAGGTGGAAGTAGGCGGCGTTGTGCTCTGTGATGGCGTCCCAGTCCGCGTCCGTGGGGAAGCGCAGGACGTCCCAGCCGGCGTCCTCCAGGCGGTAACCGGCCTCGACGTCGCGGGTCGAACCGGCCGCCCGGCCGGGGACGTCGACGAACACGGCGAGGTTGGCACCGTCCAGACGGAAGACGAGATCCGGGCAGGCCCCCGCCTCCGGGACGAGGACCTCGACCTCGTCCGGCAGCCGGAAACCCTTCGCCCTGAGCCAGCCGAGCAGGTCGCCGCTCGCGACGAGGGCCCCGAGATCCGTCTCCAGCGGGGTCGGCGCGGGCGCCGAGGGCTCCGCGGCCCCGGCGGGCGTTTCGGTGTCGCTGTTCACCGCCGGGGCCAGCCTGCGGAAGCGTTCGCTGCGGGACTCGCCGCGGTCCTCCCGCTCGGTACGGGCGGTGGCCAGCCGCACGAGCAACGGCTGCGCGCTGTGCCGGCTCAGCTTGCGGTGGTGCGTCTGGTTGGCATAGGTCAGCAGACAGGCGTAGCAGCCGCGGGCACACTTCTCGCCCTCCGCCGGACCGCCCTCGTCCTCGTACGTCTCCGGGTCGAAGTGGCAGATCTCCAGGGCGGTCCGGGCGGCCCTGGCGAGGGCGTCCTTGTCGTGCTGGATGCGCCGCAGCACACCGGCGCCGCCCTCGGCCGCCTCCGTGAACAGGATGCGACGCCGCGGGCCGTCGTCCGGAGGCAGCAGTTCGGCGGTCAGCTCGGAGTCCTCCAGCTCGAACGCGGCCTCGATGCCCCGCTCCAGCGCGTACAGGAACGACCACGCCACCGGCTCGGGCTGCGGCTCGTCCAGGGTGACCACGAGGATGTTGCGGCGGTCCTCCACATAGGGCAGGACGCGCTTCTTGCGGCGCTTCTCGTTGCCGTCCTCGTCGACCACCGGCATGCCGGTGCCCTCGATGGCGTCCGCGGCGGCCCGGTCGTTGAGCCAGCGGCCGTCGCCGAGATCGAGCCAGTAACCGTCCGGCTCGTTCTCCTTGTCGCGGACCCGGCCGAGGTTGGTGATGCGGACGGTCGCCGAGTCGCCGTAGTCCAGATCGAGAACCGGCGCACCACCGGCGTCGGTGACGTGCGAGGTGAGCCGTCCCTTGCGGGCGCCGTGGTCCTGGAACGCGTACGAGGTCTCCAGACGGAAACCGGCCCGGCGGCGCTCCTCCTCGTCGGAGGAGATCCGTTCGCGCGGGGTGGTGTACACGGTGTGCAGCTGGAGCAGGCCGGTGCGCTTGTTCCGCAGGTTCTCCCCGCACATCGTGCACAGGTCCACGCCGGGCTTGACGACGTGGTGGTAACCACAGCCGTCGCAGCGCTGCGACTCCGCCGTCGCCAGGTCGCCCGAGGCGTCCGGCGGCAGCTGGACACGGGTGACCTGGTAGCGGGCCCCCTCGTGGTAGATGAGCGCGCCGGGGCCGAACTCCCGGATCGCGAGGAACCGGGGACGCTGCAGATAGTCGCCGTCGGCGTTGCGGCGGTTGCCGGAACGCGGGATGTAGGCGGCCAGCGGAAGCCGCGGGAAGCTGTAGCCGGGCAGGAACCCCTCGGACGCCAGATAGCGGTACGGATTGAAGTCGCTCATCACCGACTTGCTGTCGGACGAGCGGTTCAGCAACAGGTTCGTCTGGGTCTCGGCCTCGCGGCGCCGGGTGCGTGCCCGGCTCTGCTCGCCCTGCGAGAGCGTGTGGTCGACGACCCGCTTGTTCTGCTCGTACTGATCGACGACGGAAGCCCGGAACAGTTCGCGCCACCGCTCGAAGGACTCGTCGAACCAGTGCGGCGCCCGATCGATCCGGTCCTCGATCCACTCGTCGTACCACCAGGTGGTGGCCGCGAAGTCTGCGATCAGCGGGGCGAGGACGGTACGGGCGGCGGCGACCGCGCGCCGGCGCGCGCCCTCGTCCAGGGACAGGTCGCGGATGTGGGGGAGGAGCGGCAGCGGCATCCGCGGATCGGGGCGGTCGCTGCCGTCGGGGTCGTAGGCCACGTCGACGACGTCCGGGATCGCGATGCCCAGCTTCATTCCGGTCTCCGCCAGCCAGATGCCCTGGAGGTGGGAGCGGACCAGATCCTCGTTGGCGAGATCCAGACGCGGGGGCGCCACCTGCCCGGACACCATGTCCTGGGAACGGCGGAAGTAGTACTGGTCGTGGCTGTTGCCCGTGGCGCAGTACGTGGTCACCAGCGCGGGCTGACCGGAACGGCCGGCCCGGCCCGATCGCTGCGCGTAGTTCGCCGGGGTCGGCGGCACATTGCGCATCAGCACGGCGTTGAGCGAGGAGATGTCCACGCCCAGCTCCATCGTCGGAGAGCAGTACAGCAGGGGCAGTTCGGCCTTCCGGAACTCCTGCTCGCGCTCCAGCCGGTCCTCCGGGGTGACCTGCGCGGTGTGTTCCCGGGCGAACAGTCCGGCCAGCTCGGCAGCCGCCGTCCGGTACAGATCGCGGAAGAACGGGTTGACGCGCGGGCCCTCGCCGCTGCTGTACGTGCGCGCCAGCGGATCGACCGCACCCCGCTCACCGTCCCCGGCCCGCCAGACCAGGGCCGCGGCCGACACCCGGTAACCGATGCGCTTCTCGGCCGCCCGGCGGCGGAAGGCGGGGCCGGAGTGCTCGGGAGCCGCCTCCACCTCGCGCACCAACTCCGCCTGGAGCAGCACCTTCAGCAGGTCCCCGATGACGCCCTGGACGTCGTCCAGCGACAGAGCACGCAGCTCGGGCATGTTCCGCCGGAGGTACTTGCCGAACTTGCCGCGGGCCGACAGGAACAGCGCGGAGCGCTCCATGCCCGGCCTCGAAGCGTACGGGTACGCGGTGCCGACGGTGGGCTTGTCGCTCTCGCTCAGGACCCACGGCCCGACGAGGCGTTCCTCGCTCGCCCGCTGCAAGGTGTCGAAGTCGTCGCGGAAGTACTGGACGTCGATGGCGAGGGCCCGCCGCATGTGGTCGAGCAGCGTGCGGGCGACCTCCTCGCGCAGGGCGGGGTCGGCGTCGCGCAGCACGGCGTGCGCGGACTGCCAGCGGTCCGGCTGGGCGGCGATCCAGTCCAGGTCCTCGTAGTCGATCCGCAGCAGCCCCGTCTGTTCGAGGTTGGGCATCGTGATGCGCCAGCCGCGCTCCAGGTCCCGGTAGAGCCGGTACCCCACGACGTCGCGGAAGGCCTTCGTCGCACGGCGTTCCATGGAGGGAGCGAGGGAGGCACCCCCGGCGTACTCACGGGGCGACAACCCCATCACCCCGGTCACCGCCTCGGCGAGGTCGTCGTGGCGCAGCCCCTCCTCACCCGCCTGCGCCGCGGCCTGGTACAGCGCGCCGCGCAACTGGGTCACCTGCGCGAAGTCGTTGAAGTGGCCGGCCTGGAGCGAGGCGTCCTGCCGGTTGTCGACGAAGGTGAGGAGCTTGCGCGCCTCCTTGCCCAGGCTCTCCTCGGGCACCGCGCGCAGGGACTTCACGATCGACGCGGAGATCAGGGAGGTGGCCGAGGAACGCCCCTCCTGGTCCAGGGTGGCCAGCTTGGCGAAGTCCCGGCCGCGGGTCTGCTCGTAGGAGACCTGGCAGTGCACGCAGAACAGGAACGGCGCCGGGACGAACGCCGCCACCAGCCCCTCGCCCGACTCGTTCCCGAACGCGTCCACGACGACGCGCTTGGGCACCCGGGGGCGGTAGGACTTCTTGACGACGGTCATGCCCTGCGCGTCCGGCTCCAGCCAGGACTCCGGCAACCGCCTGTCGTCCACGGCGCTCTGCGGATCGGCCGGCCACTCGTAGTCCTCCCCGGGCATGCCCAGGTACAGGTAGCCCTCGCCGTCGCGGCCGCCCGACGCGGAGGTGTTCCGACGCGGCTCGTACCGGTACGCGCCGTTCTCCTCGGAGCGCCAGACGGTCAGGTACTCCTGACCGCACTCACGACAGAACGCCAGCGGGAACAGCGGCTTGCCGTCGCTGTCCGGCTGCTCCAGCTGGTAGGTGCGGGTGAGCGGCCGGGTGAGCGGGTCCTCCAGCGTGGTGTAGACGGTGTCGCCCTTGGAGAGGAACTGGTGCAGCCGGAAGGCGAACAGCGGTCGCTCCGTCACCGGATGCTTCGCCTGCGCACCCGCCTCCAGAGTGGTGCGGATCGCCTCGCGCACTCTCCCCTGGGGCACCCCGGACTGCTCGGCCAGCTCGGCCGCCGCGGCCTCCACGGTGCCCGGTGCGCAGCGACGGAGCCGGCCCGTGCCCTCCTGGCGCTCCAGGCCGAACCGGGACTCCACCCAGCGGGCCAGCGAGTCCTTCGTCAGAGCTTCGTACGCGAGGGGTGCCGCGGGTGCCCGCAGCCGCTCGGCGGGCACGGTCGCCGGGGCCTCCTCGGTCGCCCGGACGAGGGTCTCGCCGATGACCCGCTTCGGCAGCACCGTCGTACCGAACAGCCGGCCGGCGACCCTGGCGACCTCGCGCTGCTGGTCCTCCCAGGAGCCCTCGGTGGACATGGTCGCCGAGGTGCCGATGCACTGCAGGGTCGCCGAGGCCCGGCAGGCCTCACGGACCCGGCGGATCAGGAACGCCACGTCCGCGCCCTGCCTGCCCCGGTAGGTGTGCAACTCGTCGAAGACGAGGAACTGCAGACCGTCGGCCATACGGATCAGGCTGGACCGGTCGTCCGGCCGGGTCAGCATCAGCTCCAGCATCACGTAGTTCGTCAGCAGGATGTCCGGAGGGTTCTTGCGCAGCTCCCGCCGCTGCTCCTCGGACTCCTGACCGGTGTAGCGGGCGAAGGTGACCGGCTCGCGGCCGACCCCGAAACCGTGGCGCAGGTACTTCTCCAGCTCCATCAGCTGGGAGTTGGCCAGGGCGTTCATCGGATACACGACGATCGCGCGGACCCGGCCCCCCGCGCCCGGACCGGCCGCCTCGCGTTCCTTCAGGACGTGGTCCACGATCGGGACGATGTACGACAGGGACTTCCCGGAACCGGTGCCGGTGGTCAGCACATAGGAGTCGCCCGCCTGCGCGGCCTCGATCGCCTGCCGCTGGTGGAGGTGGAAGGTGAGCGGACGGCCGTCCGGGCGCGGCGAGGTCTCCTTCTTGTCCGCCTGGAAGATCTCCGCGCACCGGGGGTGCAGCACGCCGTCCCGCACGAGGTCGGTGACCTGGCCGCCGTCGGCGAAGAACGGGTTCAACGACAGCCACGGGTCGGGCCACTGCGACTTCGCCGCCAGGTCGTCCTTGACGAAGCCGTCGATCCGGGCGTCCCGGAACACCGTCGCGCTCCGGGTGAAGTTCTCGTACTCACTGATCAGGTCGGCATGGATACCGAAGACGTCCATCGTCTCGGGCAGGCGCGGCTTCCTGCGCGGCACGGGCGCGGGTGCGGCCGGGGTGCGCTCCGGCAACAGAGCCCGCAGCCGCGCCACCGGGTCCATCACCTGCCAGTGCGGGGCCAGCAGGGCGGCGGTGTCGTCCGGCGCGAGAGCGAGGGGGACCAGCGCGTCACGGACCAGAGCGGCGTTCTCGGGCCGGAGCTCGGCCTCCTTCTCCAGAAGCCGGTCCACGAGCCGGACCAGCCCGGCGGGCAGGTCCGGGCGGACCAGGCTCAGCGACGGCGGCTGCTCGTGCTGGTGCTGCTCGGAGAGCTCGTACGGGGTTCTGGCGGAGAACGGCGGTTGCCCGACCAGCAGTTCGTACAGGATGCAGCCGAGCGCGTAGAGGTCGGCGAGGGCGGAGACGCGCTCGGCGCGGAACTGCTCGGGCGCCATGTAGCGGGCCGTACCGATGCTGACACCCGTGCTGGTCAGGCGCGTCTGGTCGGGATCGTCGACGATCGATCCCATGCCGAAGTCGAGGATCTTGACCGTGCCGTCCTGGGTCAGCATCACGTTGGCGGGCTTCAGGTCGCGGTGGACGACCCCGGCCGTGTGCGCGGCGGCGAGACCGGAGGCGATCTGCGCCCCGACGGCGGCGGCCCAGGAGACCGGGAGCTGGGGCTCTTCGCCGATGAGGTCCGCGAGAGTATGGCCGTCCAGCAACTCCATGGCAAGGTAGGGCAGACCACTGCCGCCCGGCGCTCCGTCGACGCCGCCGTCGAACAGCCGGGTGAGGTTCGGGTGGCCCTGGGAGAGCATGCGCATGATCCGCACTTCCCGGCGGAAGCGGTCGATCTCCTTGGTGGACCCCGAGGTGTCGACGGCGATCCCGGTCCGGCCGCGCAGCACGGTCTTGATCGCGACCTCTCGGTGAGGGGAGTCCGGGGCGGCCTGAAGGTCTTCGGCCCGGTGCACTTCCCCCATGTTCCCGCGCCCCACGCTTCCCGTGATCCGGAACCGTGCGTCGACCGTCTCCGGGCTCATGCCCCTCCCCGTTCCGCTTGTCGCGTACATCCCGTGGGGAGTGTACACCAGAACTCTGTTGACTCAAGCCGAATGAGCATGTTGACATCGTTAACATGCTCAAGGGGTGTGGCCTGTGGAGATGGCTTCGACGGTTTGGCAGATCGGGCGCACGGCACTGCGAGGGGCAGTTGGTGAACGTGCAGTGAGCCCGGCCGGGCGGGACGCACGGCTGAGGACGGTCCGCCT
This sequence comes from Streptomyces sp. NPDC001732, assembly GCF_053596315.1. Classification (NCBI taxonomy): domain Bacteria; kingdom Bacillati; phylum Actinomycetota; class Actinomycetes; order Kitasatosporales; family Streptomycetaceae; genus Streptomyces; species Streptomyces sp. NPDC001732. Next base: position 109,291 of record NZ_JBSFFY010000013.1, on the reverse strand, counting down.
CATGGCCCGCTGCCCCACCTGGGACACGGACCTCTCCGGCCTGCCTGACCGCATCGAAGTGGTGGGCACCGAAAGGGACTTCGCCTGGTCCCTCTGCTACGCCTGGTGGCAGACGCGGCAGAGGCACCATGTCGCATGCCTGGTCTTCCCTGCCGAAGACCGCAGCGGCTGGCTTCCGGTCTCCGCCACCGGCGGGGCGGTCGGCGAACCGGTGACCGAGAAGGTCTTTCACTTCGTCGAGCCGTCTGCGCTCTCCGAGTTCTGGCGCTCCCTGTTCGAGCGGGAGAACACCACGGAGCAGGACTTCTTCGACCGTGCCCGCCAGAGTTTCCCCGGGTTGGTCTTCGCCGATTCCCTCTCCTTCCGCAAGTTCGACGGCACCTACGCGGAGATGCGTGACTGGGTCGTAAGGCTTCTGGGCGTGGTGCACGACCACTTCGCCGACGCCATGACCCTGCACGCGGGGCAGCCGCACCAGGTGCAGGCGGAGTTGGGGCGCTTCGGCCTGGATCTGTCTCCCGAGAGACCCAACACCCGTTCCAAACACGGGATCATGAAGCAGCGGGACGTCGACCATGAAGGCGAGACCTACCGCTGCGAGTGGCACGGCAAGAAGGAGCGGCACCGCAACCGCGTCCGCTTCAGCCTGCCCGAGCCCCGCCTCGGCGGTCGCATACTCATCGGCATCTTCGTGGACCATCTGGACACCTGAGCGCGGGGCGGAAAGTCGTGGTCGCTGCCGTCGCACCTCCTTTCCTGCTTGCATTTCGGCAGGCCAAACAGGGTGCGACGGCATCACAGGGGGACCTCAGATGTCCCGGAAGATCTCGATCTGCGCACCCACCGAGTTGAGCCGCTCCGCGAGCTCCTCGTAACCCCGGTTGATGACATAGACGTTGCGCAGTACGGACGTGCCTTCCGCCGCCATCATGGCGAGGAGCACCACCACGGCGGGGCGCAGGGCGGGCGGGCACATCATCTCGGCGGCGCGCCAGCGGGTCGGGCCCTCCACCAGGACGCGGTGCGGGTCGAGGAGTTGGAGCCTGCCGCCGAGGCGGTTCAGGTCGGTGAGGTAGATGGCCCGGTTGTCGTAGACCCAGTCGTGGATGAGGGTCTGGCCGTGGGCCGAGGCGGCGATCGCCGCGAAGAAGGGCACGTTGTCGATGTTGAGCCCGGGGAACGGCATGGGGTGGATCTTGTCGATCGGCGCCTCCAGCTTGGAGGGCCGGACCGTGAGGTCGACCAGGCGGGTGCGGCCGTTGTCGGCGGCGTATTCCGTCGTGCGGCCGCAGTCGACGCCCATTTCCTCCAGCACCGCGAGTTCGATCTCCAGGAACTCGATCGGCACCCGGCGGATCGTCAGTTCGGACTCCGTCACCACGGCGGCGGCGAGGAGACTCATCGCCTCGACCGGGTCCTCGGAGGGGGAGTAGTCGACGTCCACGTCGATGTGCGGAACTCCGTGCACGGTCAGTGTGGTCGTGCCGATGCCGTCCACGCGTATACCGAGCGCCTCCAGGAAGAAGCAGAGGTCCTGGACCATGTAGTTGGAGGACGCGTTGCGGATGACGGTCGTGCCGTCGTGCCGGGCGGCGGCCAGCAGCGCGTTCTCGGTCACGGTGTCGCCGCGCTCGGTCAGGACTATGGGGCGGCCGGGGGTGACCGAGTGGTCGACCTGGGCGTGGTAGATGCCCTCGGTCGCGGCGATCTCCAGGCCGAAGCGGCGCAGCGCGATCATGTGCGGCTCGATGGTCCGCGTACCGAGGTCGCAGCCGCCCGCGTACGGCAGCTTGAACTGGTCCATGCGGTGCAGCAGCGGGCCGAGGAACATGATGATGGAACGGGTGCGGCGCGCGGCGTCCGCGTCGATGGCGTCCATGTCGAGCCGGGCCGGCGGGACGATCTCCAGATCGGTTCCCTCGTTGATCCACCGGGTGCGCACCCCGATGGAGTTGAGCACCTCCAGGAGGCGGTAGACCTCCTCGATCCGGGCCACCCGGCGCAGTACCGTGCGGCCCTTGTTGAGCAGCGAGGCGCAGAGCAGTGCCACGCACGCGTTCTTGCTCGTCTTGACGTCGATGGAGCCCGAGAGCCGACGTCCGCCGACCACCCTCAGGTGCATGGGCCCGGCGTAGCCGAGCGACACGATCTCGCTGTCGAGTGCCTCACCGATGCGCGCGATCATCTCAAGGCTGATGTTCTGGTTGCCGCGCTCGATGCGGTTCACGGCGCTCTGGCTGGTGGCGAGCGCCTCGGCGAGCTGACTCTGTGTCCAGCCCCGGTGCTGACGGGCGTCGCGGATGAGCTTGCCGATGCGTACGAGGTAATCGTCTGACATGGCGAAAGGTTATCTCAGATATGAGATGACACCTGCGCCGGGGTGTGGTGTTCGGGTGAATGAGGGCGTGTGACGGCGTGGCGGTCGCGCGTCCGGGCCCGCACGAGTGGTACGGACCCGGCGCTCACCGCGCGTTCCATGGTCCCCGCGAGCCGCCGCGACGGCACGCGCTGTGCGTCCGTCCGGGGGAGGGGGCGGTGGTGGGGCGGGGAGGGGTTCCTCGCTGTCAGTCCTCGAAGCCGTTCGCGCGCAGGATGTCGTCGATGCGGGCGCGATGTGTCGCCTCCCACGCGTCGAGGGTTTCGGCGGCCTCCTTGTCGGCCTCCTTGTCGGCCTTCTTCCGGGCGCCGACGAGCACGTGCTCCCATCGGTCCCGGGGTGTGACCACGATGCCCTCCTCGTCGGCCACCACGACGTCACCGGCGTTCACGAGCACGCCGCCGCACCGCACCGGGCCACCCAGTGGCTCGACGGCCTTCTTCGTCTTTCGGCGTCGTCCGCTCGTGCCTTCGTGGGTGGCGCGTTCCTGTGCGTATACGGAGGCCGTTCCGGTCGCCCGGGGTGGTCAGCAGCGGAGCCCGATGACGCCCCAGCCGCGGCGGTCGGCCTCGGTGACGACCTCCGCCCAGTCCTTGAGCAACAGGGCGAACTCGTCGAAGTTCTCGATCCAGCCCCCCGGATCCGCGGCATGCTCGGCGAACGGCTGCCGCAGCGTGTCGAGTTCGGGCGCGGCCCGCTCCCAGAGCCGCTTGATCCCCGGCACCTCGTCCGGCGCGCACCACATCAACGCCTGTACGTTCCAGGGGCATTCCGGTTCGAAGTCGTCCCGGCCGTCGCCGCCGTCCATGTACGGAAGGCCGCTCCAGAACAGCGCCGACAGGTAGTGGTCCAGGGCGGTGCGCAGGCCGGGGGCGGCGTGGTCGCGGACGTCCTCCCACCGCTCGCCCGCCCAGAAATGGGGCTTGTAGGAGCTGAGCGTGTTGTGGAAGTCGTATCTGCGGCACCAGTCGGCGTCCTCGTCCCGCGGCCGGACCCACCCCGCAGGAGGGAGGGACCCCCAGGCGCAGTCCTCGTCGTCGAAGGCATCCCAGAGAAGAGCGGACTGTTCGGCGGCCGGGGTGGCTTCGAGCCGCTCCCAGTCCGCGATCAGGACCTCGATGCTTATTCCCATCGCACGGAGGTTAGTTCTCACCGGGCCGACGTCCCAGCGATTACCTCCTGCTCCGGGAGCGTGCGGCCCCCGGGCCACCTCCGGCCCACGGAGTCGTCTTCGGCACGGCGGAGCTGTCTTCCGCCCGCGGAACCGTCTCCGGCGCGGTGCCGGAGACGGCTCGCCACGGGGTGGTGGCCGGTGATGCCGTGCGTGCGCGGGTCGGCCCACGCCGACGGTGACCACGTCGGTGCCGGGACCCACCGCTGCGGCCGGGCCCAGCAGGGCCGGACGGGTGCGGAAGCGTGCCACGGATTCTCCAGGAGTGCGGGGGTTGGCTGTGCTCCGACCCCAGGAGAAGTGTCGCTTAAAGTGGTGTATCAAATGCGGACAGTCACGTATTGATCGATGGATGCGCCCCGGGGGCGGCCCGGATCTGGGCGGTGATCGCTTGCGCCCGCTCCGTGGTGGATCCGGCTCGGTGTTCGCGTGTCGCGCGGAAGGGTTCTGATCGGCCCTTCGGCCCCGGTTCGACCTGCGAGTTCTCGTCGGCTGTCTTGTTCTGGTCTGCGAGGGCGGCCTCGACGGCGCGGGGCGGCGGGTGCCCCGTATCCGCGTGGAGGGTGTCGACTTGCGCCCGGACGGATGCTCGGCCTTTGGGGGGAGCGGTCCGGTCCTTGTCGTGGCGGATCGGCCCCGGCCGGGCATGACCGCGCCACGGTGATGTACTAGTGTTATCTCGACATCGAGATATATGCCGAAGGCGCACGCGTCCGCCAGTCGGTAAGGGTTACCTAACTAAGCCTTACCTTAGCGGATGGCCGGGGCCGTAGGCGGCACCACGCGGCGCCCGCCGTAAGAGAGGCGCGGCGCGGAGTACGCGCACATTGATGAAGGAGACTGTCGTGTCGGCGAACAGCTTCGACGCCCGCAGCACGCTGCGCGTGGGCGACGAGTCGTACGAGATCTTCAAGCTGGACAAGGTCGAGGGCTCCGCGCGCCTCCCCTACAGCCTGAAGGTGCTGCTGGAGAACCTGCTCCGCACCGAGGACGGCGCGAACATCACCGCCGACCACATCCGGGCCCTCGGCGGCTGGGACTCCCAGGCCCAGCCCAGCCAGGAGATCCAGTTCACGCCGGCCCGCGTGATCATGCAGGACTTCACCGGTGTGCCGTGTGTCGTGGACCTCGCCACCATGCGCGAGGCCGTCAAGGAGCTGGGCGGCGACCCGGCGAAGATCAACCCGCTCGCCCCGGCCGAGCTGGTCATCGACCACTCCGTCATCGCCGACAAGTTCGGCACCAACGAGGCGTTCGCGCAGAACGTCGAGCTGGAGTACGGCCGCAACAGGGAGCGCTACCAGTTCCTGCGCTGGGGCCAGACCGCCTTCGACGAGTTCAAGGTCGTCCCGCCGGGCACCGGCATCGTGCACCAGGTCAACATCGAGAAGCTGGCCCGCACGGTCATGGTCCGGGGCGGCCAGGCATACCCCGACACCCTCGTCGGCACCGACTCGCACACCACCATGGTCAACGGCCTCGGCGTGCTGGGCTGGGGCGTCGGCGGCATCGAGGCCGAGGCCGCGATGCTCGGCCAGCCGGTCTCGATGCTCATCCCGCGCGTCGTCGGCTTCAAGCTGACCGGCGAGCTCCCGGCCGGTACCACCGCCACCGACCTCGTGCTGACCATCACCGAGATGCTCCGCAAGCACGGTGTCGTCGGCAAGTTCGTCGAGTTCTACGGCGAGGGCGTCGCCGCCACCTCCCTCGCGAACCGCGCCACCATCGGCAACATGTCGCCGGAGTTCGGCTCCACCGCCGCCATCTTCCCGATCGACGACGAGACGCTGAAGTACCTGCGCCTGACCGGCCGTGACGAGCAGCAGGTCGCGCTCGTCGAGGCGTACGCCAAGGAGCAGGGCCTCTGGCTGGACCCGGCCGCCGAGCCGGACTTCTCCGAGAAGCTGGAGCTCGACCTCTCCACGGTCGTCCCCTCCATCGCCGGCCCGAAGCGTCCGCAGGACCGCATCGTCCTGGCCAACGCCGCCCAGCAGTTCGCGCAGGACGTGCGCAACTACGTGGACGAGGTCGACGAGGCGGGCAAGGAGTCCTTCCCGGCCTCCGACGCCCCGGCCGTCGCCCCCAACGGTGGCCCGTCCAACCCGGTCACCGTGACCGCCCCCGACGGTTCGACGTACGAGCTGGACCACGGCGCCGTCACCGTCGCCGCGATCACCTCCTGCACCAACACCTCGAACCCCTACGTCATGGTCGCCGCGGCGCTCGTGGCGAAGAAGGCGGTCGAGAAGGGCCTGACCCGCAAGCCGTGGGTCAAGACCACCCTCGCCCCGGGCTCCAAGGTCGTCACCGACTACTTCGACAAGGCGGGCCTGACCCCGTACCTCGACAAGGTCGGCTTCAACCTCGTCGGCTACGGCTGCACCACCTGCATCGGCAACTCCGGCCCGCTGCCGGAGGAGGTCTCCAAGGCGGTCAACGAGCACGACCTGGCCGTGACCTCGGTGCTCTCCGGCAACCGCAACTTCGAGGGCCGGATCAACCCCGACGTCAAGATGAACTACCTGGCGTCCCCGCCGCTGGTCGTCGCGTACGCCCTCGCCGGTTCGATGAAGGTCGACATCACCAAGGACGCCCTCGGCGTCGACCAGGACGGCAAGCCCGTCCACCTCGCGGACATCTGGCCGACCGAGGCCGAGGTCAACGACGTCGTGGCGAACGCCATCGGCGAGGACATGTTCAACAAGTCCTACCAGGACGTCTTCGCGGGCGACGCCCAGTGGCAGGCGCTGCCGATCCCGACCGGCGACACCTTCGAGTGGGACGCCGAGTCCACCTACGTGCGCAAGCCCCCGTACTTCGAGGGCATGGCCATGGAGACGAGCCCGGTGGAGGACATCGCCGGTGCCCGCGTCCTGGCCAAGCTCGGCGACTCGGTCACCACCGACCACATCTCCCCGGCCGGTGCGATCAAGGCCGACACCCCGGCCGGCAAGTACCTCACGGAGCACGGCATCGAGCGTCGTGACTTCAACTCCTACGGCTCGCGCCGTGGCAACCACGAGGTCATGATCCGCGGCACCTTCGCCAACATCCGCCTGCGCAACCAGATCGCGCCGGGCACCGAGGGCGGCTTCACCCGCGACTTCACCCAGGACGGCGGCCCGGTGTCGTTCATCTACGACGCCTCGCAGAACTACCAGGCCGCGGGCACCCCGCTCGTGATCCTGGCGGGCAAGGAGTACGGCTCCGGCTCGTCCCGCGACTGGGCCGCCAAGGGCACCGCGCTCCTCGGCGTCAAGGCCGTCGTCGCCGAGTCCTACGAGCGCATCCACCGCTCGAACCTCATCGGCATGGGCGTCCTCCCGCTCCAGTTCCCGGAGGGCCAGAGCGCCGCGTCCCTCGGCCTGACCGGTGAGGAGACCTTCTCCATCACCGGCGTGACCGAGCTGAACGAGGGCACCACGCCGCGCACCGTCAAGGTCACCACCGACACCGGTGTGGAGTTCGACGGCGTCGTCCGCATCGACACCCCCGGTGAGGCGGACTACTACCGCAACGGCGGCATCCTGCAGTACGTGCTCCGCAGCCTGATCCGCAAGTAGCCGATCCGGCAGGACAGCGGGCCGCCCCCCTTCGCAGCACGAAGGGGGGCGGCCCTTTTCCGTACCGGCCCCCGGCTCCGGACGGCCCGCACAACCCCCTCGGCCGAGGGCGAGCCGCCCCCGCGCCGGTCCGGGGGAATGCGATCGTGGGCCCGCGGGTTGACGCAGCGACAGCAACAGTGACAGCGGCAGCAACAGCGGTATCGGTACGGAAGACGGAAAGAAAGAGCGGAATCATCATGGGCGAGCTGATCCTGATCCGGCACGGCGAGACGGAGTGGTCGCGGTCCGGGCAGCACACGAGTCACACCGATCTGCCCCTGACTCCCTTCGGCGAACGCCAGGCCCGTGCCCTGGCGCCCCTGCTCGCCGACCGGCCGATCGCCCTCACCCTGGTCAGTCCCGCGGTGCGGGCCCGGCGCACCGCGGAACTCGCCGGGCTCGCCGCTCCCCGCATCACGCCGGAGCTGCGCGAATGGGACTACGGCGGCTACGAGGGGGTGACCACCGAGGAGATCCACCGCACCCGTCCCGGCTGGAACCTGTGGACCGACGGGGTCGCCCCCGGGCCCGAGGCGCATCCCGGGGAGACGCCCGCCGAGGTCGGCGCCCGTGCCGACCGGGTGCTGGCCGAGGTCGCGAAGGCCGCGGGCCGGGAGGCGGACGAGGACGTCGCGCTCGTCGCCCACTCCCATTTCCTGCGGGTGCTCACCGCCCGCTACCTCGGACTGACCCCGGCCGAGGGCACGTTGTTCCAGCTCGCCACGGGAGCCGTCTCGCGACTCGGCACCGAGCACGGCCAGCCGGTGATCACGGCGTGGAACGTGACCCTGCCCGAGAGCCTGTTCCAGCGGGCCGTCCCGGAGAGCCCGGAGCGGGACCGGGCGCAGGTCTTGTGAACGACCGTCGGCCGGTGCCCGGGGAAGGGGCACCGGCCGACGGCCGTGACGCGGGTGGAACACGGGGTCAGGAGAACAGCTCCAGCTCCGCCAGCCTGCCCTCACCGGCGAACACCAGGCGGTAATGGGCGTACGTCCCCGGACTGTTCACCGAGAACACCCTCGTCTGCCTGTCCCAGGCGAACCGTTCGGCCGAGCGCTTGTCGAGGTCCTTCCACGTGGTGCCGTCCGACGAGCCCTGGAGGACCCAGCCGGACGGGGCCCCGTCCGCCACGTCCGACGTCAGCGTGTACCGGACCGCCTCCGTGGCCGAGGGGACCGGCAGGTCCACCGTGGCGACCTTCGCCGAGGTGGCCGACGTGTCGTCGAACAGGGCGCCCCCGCCCTTCAGCACGTCCGTCTCCGGCGACGCCACCTCGTCGTCCTCGGTGACGGAGACCGGGGCCGCGTCCTTGCCGGTGCCCCACGACGAGGGCTCGGGGCCCATGGCGAAGTCCAGCACACCGCCCTCGGCCAGCAGTTCGTGCGGCAGCGCGGTCGAGGTCCACTTCTTGCCGTCGACCCGCAGACCCTGCACATAGATGTTCTTCGCGCTGTTCTTCGGCGCCCTGACGACCAGGTCCCGGCCGTTCTCCAGATGGACCGTGGCCTTCTCGAAGAGCGGGGAGCCGATCGCGTACTCGCCGCTGCCCATGACCAGCGGGTAGAAGCCGAGCGAGGAGAAGAGGTACCAGGCCGACTGCTCGCCGTTGTCCTCGTCGCCGTGGTAGCCCTGCCCGATGTCGCTGCCCGTGTAGAGGCGGCCCAGCACCTCGCGGACCTTCTCCTGCGTCTTCCAGGGCTGTGAGGCCGCGTCGTACATGTAGGTGGCGTGGTGCGCGACCTGGTTGCTGTGGCCGTACTGCCCCATCCGCACGTCGCGCGCCTCCGTCATCTCGTGGATGACGCCGCCGTAGGAGCCGACGAACTCGGGGCCGGCCGTCTCCGGCGTGGCGAAGTACGTGTCGAGCTTCTTCGCCAGACCGGCGCGCCCGCCGTACAGGTTGGCCAGGCCCCGGCTGTCCTGCGGGGCCGTGAAGGCGTAGCCCCAGCCGTTGGTCTCCGTGTAGTCGTAGCCCCACACCCGGGGGTCGTACTCGTCCGAGGGGAGCCGCCAGTCGCCCTTGGCGTCCTTGCCCTGGAAGAAGCCCGCCCTGTCGTCGAAGAGCCGGACGTAGTTGCGGGCGCGGTTGAGGAAGTACGCGGACTCCTCCTTGTACCGGGCCTTCCCGGTCTTCCGGTGGAGGACCTCGCCCATCCGCGCGATGCCGTAGTCGTTGAGGTAGCCCTCCAGCGACCAGGACAGGCCCTCGTGCGTGTCGGTGTTCGCGTAGCCGGTGAACGGGGACGTCACCATGCCCTTGCGGCCGACGCCCGAGGACGGCGGGACCACCGTGGCGTTCTTCAGGGCCGCCTCGTACGCCGCCTCCGCGTCGAACTTCACGCCCTTGACGTAGGCGTCGGCGAACGCGACGTCCGAGGAGGTGCCGGTCATCAGGTCCGCGTAGCCGGGGGAGGACCAGCGGGACATCCAGCCGCCGTCCTTGTACTGCTGGACGAAGCCGTCCACCATCTCGCCGGCCCTGCCGGGGGTGAGCAGGGAGTACGCGGGCCACGTGGTCCGGTAGGTGTCCCAGAAGCCGTTGTTGACGTACACCCTGCCCTCGACGATCTTCGCGCCGGTGTGCGTCGGGGTGTCGGAGCCGACCTGCGGGGAGAAGGGGCTGGCGTACTTGTGCTTGCCGTCCACCTTCTCGAAGCCCGAGTTCGGGTACAGGTACAGCCGGTAGAGGCTGGAGTAGAGGGTGGTCAGCTGGTCGGCGGTGGCCCCCTCGACCTCCACCTTGCCCAGGATGTCGTCCCAGGCCCGCTGCGCGCGGTCCTCGACCCGGTCGAAGGAGCGGGAGGCGGGGATCTCGGCGGCGAGGTTCCGTTTCGCCTGGTCGACGCTGATCAGCGAGGTCGCCAGCCGCAGGTTCACCGTGCGGTCCCGGCCGGCGTCGAAGCGGAGGTAGCCCGTGACGTCGTCGCCACCGCCGCCGGACAGCTTGCCGCTCGCGGTGACCGGGGCGTCGAAGACGCCGTACACGAACAGCCGGGTCGCGCCGGTCGAGCCGCCGCTCTTCACGTCGGAGAAGCCGGTGAAGGAGCCGGTGGCCGGGTCGAGGGTGAGCCCGCCGTCGTTGGAGACGTTGTCGAAGACGATGCTCGCGTCGTTCCCGGGATAGGTGAACCGCATCCGGGCCGCGTGGTCGGTCGGGGTCATCTCGGCCCGGAGGCCGTTGTCGAAGGTCACCCCGTAGTAGTGCGGCCTCGCCGTCTCGTTCTCGTGGTGGAAGGGCAGCGCCCGCGCCCGGCGGGAGGCGTCCGGGGTGCCCGCGACCGCCGACGGCATCAGCTGGAAGGTCTGCCGGTCGCCCATCCAGGGGCTCGGCTCGTGGCTGGCGCTGAAGGCCTGGAGGGTGGGCAGGTTGTCGTCGTTGTTGCCGCGCGCGTAGTCGTACAGCCAGCTCGTCGAACCGGCGTTGGTGACCGGCGTCCAGAAGTTGAAGCCGTTCGGGACGGCGGTGGCGGGGAAGTTGTTGCCGCGGGAGAAGGCGCCGCTGGAGTTGGTGCCGCGGACCGTCGACGCGTAGTCGGACAGATGCGCACGGCGCTTCTCGGGCGCCTTCGGGGCGATCTCGATGTCGTCGATCCAGCCCTGGAACTTCGCCGTGCCCTCGGGAGAGTCGTACGCCACCAGGATCCGGTCCACGGTCCTGCCCGCCGCGACCGTGCCGATCGCCGACTCGACCTTGTTCCACTGGTTGACGTACAGCCGCTTGGCGTCGGCCTGGCCCTGCGGGGTCAGCAGGCCGCCGTTGCTGTCGGTGGCCCGCAGATCGCTCAGGTACGTGCCGTCCGTGAACGCCAGGTCGACCGCCACGTGCGTCGCCGGGTAGGAGAGGTCCGTCCCGCCCATCTGGGGGTAGACCAGGTAGGACAGCGAGGTGTCACGGGCGACGACCGTGTTCACGTCGAAGACCTTGTTGTACGAGTAGCCCCGGCCGTCCGCCTTGTGCGTACCCGCGTACCGCAGGGCCTTCTTCCCGGTGAAGCCCGCGCCCGCCTTGGCCGTGGGGGAGCCGGAGGGGCCGCGGTCGGGCCGGCTGCGCATCTGCGCCGGGGCCGGGACGGAGGTGTCCCCGTCGGAGAACTGGACGTCGGCGAGCTGGGTGATGCCGGGGGCGCCGTTGTTCTTCGTGATCCGCAGACGGAAGTGCCGGTACGCCGTGTCGGAGGCGAAATCGTACGACTTCGTCTGGAACCGCTCGGTGAAGGTCTGGCCGGTCCGGGAGTCGAGGTCCTTCCAGTCCCGGCCGTCGGCGGAGCCCTGCAGGGTCCAGTCCTTCGGGTCGCGCTCGTCGTGGTCGTTGGCCGAGGTCAGCGCGTACGTCACGATCTCGACCGGTTCGTCGAGATCGAACTCGACCCAGCCGGTGGACTCGAAGACCAGCCACTTGGTGCCGGGCTCCACGTCGATCAGGTTTTCCTTGACCTCCCCGCCGCCGGTGTTCTCGCCACTGGCGCGGACGTCCGTCACCCTGTCGGTGACATTGCCCGGTATTCCCACGGAGAAGCCGCCATCGACGCCCGATGACCGTTTCCTTCCGTCCGGGCCCTCTTCCACGGTGTCGCGCCAGTCCGGCTGCTTCTCGTCCGCTTCGAAGGAAGAGCTGAAGGTTCGTTCCCCCGCGGGTATCCGGTCCTTTCCGTACGAACCGGCCGACTGCGCGGCGGCGGTGGCGGGAGCGGTCGCGACCAGAACGAGCGAGGCCACGATCAGCGCGGCCGTACGGCTGTGTCTCCTGCGAGAACCATGTCGGGGCTGCATGCCGAGCCATTCCTCCCGGGGGAATACGCATGGACAACGTTGTCAAATGGATGCGCAAGGTCCAGTAGGTGGCCAAGTGCCGCGATGTGTCAAGGGTGTTGGGAATGAATGACCGACCGAATCGACCGTCGTGCGGAAATTGTCGCAGCCGGACAGGGAGGCGCGGGTTCCAGGTATCCGCGAGGTCTCAACTCGGGAAAGACTGCTGCTCAACCTTGTGTTCGATCTTGCTCAGTTGAGTGTGAGTGGACTATACCTGTCGGCGTCCGCGCAGATGTTTCGTCCGCGCGGGCGAGGGGGACGCGGGGGACGGACGGGAACGGCGCGAGGGGTGCGCCCGATGTCTGGTCTCCCTGCCCCCGATGCACGTGGCTAGCCTTGAACAGCACTACCCGAGCGCAACTGACCGCGGTGGCGGGGCCCTTCGCCTGAGGCGAATTTCGACGGGCGACCGGTACACACCGCCTGAGTCCTGGAGAAGGCGAGGACTTGAGCATGGGATCCACCTCCGCCCACAAGAATGAGGGCCTCGGCCGTCGCGATGTGATCAAGCGATCTGCCGCACTCGGCCTGATCAGCGTTCCGACGATGGGTTTCCTGTCGGCGTGCGCGAGCAGCGACAGCGGTGACGACAAGAAGGTCGAGAAGGGCAAGGTCACCAAGACCAACCCGCTCGGCGTCAACGAGACGGCCCCGCTCGAAGTCGTCATCTTCAACGGTGGCTTCGGCGAGCAGTACGCGATCGACGCGGAGAAGAAGTACAACGAGGCGTTCCCGAAGGCCCCGAAGGTCAAGCACGCCGCGACCCAGAAGATCCAGTCGCAGCTGCAGCCGCGTTTCAACGGCGGCACCCCGCCGGACCTGATCGACAACTCCGGCGCCGAGCAGATGGACATGGGTGTCCTGGTCGGCAAGAAGCAGCTGCTGGACCTGACGCCGCTGATGGACGCCCCGTCCATCGACGACCCGAACAAGAAGGTCCGCGACACGCTGCGCCCCGGCGTCCTGGAGATGGGCCAGTTCGACGGCGACCCGGTCTGGATCATGTACTACGCGTACACGGTCTACGGCGTCTGGTACTCGCAGACCGCGCTCGAGAAGCTCGACGCGGAGTACCCGGAGAACTGGGACGACATGCTCGCCCTCTGCGCGAAGGCGAAGAAGCAGGGCATCGCCGGCTGGACGTACCCCGGCAAGTACCCCTACTACCTGCCGTTCTCGCTCTACCCGTTCATCGCCAAGATCGGTGGCCGGGAGGTTCTCGACAAGATCGACAACCTGGAGCCGAACGCCTGGAAGGACCCCGCGGTCAAGGCGGCGTTCGAGGCGTACTACGAGCTGTACAAGAAGGGCTACATCCTCAAGGGCACCCCGGGCCTGACCCACATCCAGTCGCAGACCGAGTGGACCAAGGGCAAGGCGCTCTTCATCCCCAACGGTTCCTGGGTGGAGAACGAGGCGGCGCCGACCACTCCCAAGGACTTCAAGATGATGGTCGCGGCCCCGTCCGGCCTCGACTCGTCCGACAAGATGCCGTTCGGCACCATCTGGGCGTCCGGCGGCGAGCCCTTCATCGTCCCGGCCAAGGCGAACAACCCCGAGGGCGGCATGGAGCAGCTGCGCATCATGCTCTCCGAGGAGTCCTCGAAGAACTTCACCAAGCAGGTCAAGTCGCTCAGCGCCTTCAACGGCGGCACCGACGGTCTGGCCCTGTCGACCGCGCTGCAGGCCGGTGTCGACGCGCTGAAGAAGGCCGGCGACAACGTGGTGAACCCGCGCCTGCAGGACTGGTACGTGAAGCTCCAGAAGGAGCAGATCGGCACGGCGGGCATCGGCGAGATGATGGCCGGCCGCCTGACCCCGACCGAGGCCATCAAGAAGATCCAGGCCTTCGCCGACGCGGCGGCCAAGGACCAGTCCATCAAGCACTACAAGCACCAGTGAGCAACCGTCACCAGCGGCGGCACCCGCGGAAAGATCGGGGTCGGTAAACGATGCAGCACGGCAAGTACCGTTTCATCGTGGGGTTCTTGGCGGCCCCACTGGCGTTGTACGCGGTCTTCGTCATCTGGCCGTTCATCCAGTCCATCTACTATTCGTTCACGGACTGGACCGGCCTGAGCCCGGACTTCAAGATGGTCGGGTTCGACAACTACACGAGGATGTTCAAGGACGACATCTTCTGGAAGTCGCTGCAGCACAGTGTGCTGCTCGTGCTGCTGCTGCCGCTGGTGACGCTGGGTCTGGCGCTGTTCTTCGCCTTCATGCTCAATGTCGGGGGCCGTCGGCGCAAGAACGCCACGGTCGCCGGCGTGCGCGGGTCGAGTTTCTACAAGATCGCCTACTTCTTCCCGCAGGTGCTCTCGATCGTCATCGTCGCCCTGCTCTTCCAGTTCGCGTTCAACCCGCGGGACGGGATGATCAACTCGACGCTGAAGGGGATCGGTCTGGATTCCCTCCAGCCCGAATGGCTCGGCGACCCGAACCTGGCGCTCGTCTGCGTCATGGCGGTACTGATCTGGTCGACGGTCGGATTCTTCGTCGTCCTCTTCTCGGCCGGAATGGCGTCCATTCCCAAGGACTTCTACGAGGCGGCGCTCCTCGACGGGGCCGACCGTTTCACCACGTTCTTCAAGATCACGCTGCCGCTGCTCTGGGACACGGTGCAGTCGGGCTGGGTGTACATGGGCATCCTGGCCCTCGGCGTGGAGGCGTTCACCGCCGTGCAGGTCATGACCGTGGGCCCCGGCGGTCCCGACTACTCGACCACGGTCCTGCCGCTGTACGTCTACCAGACGGCCTTCCGCGACGGGCAGGCCGGCTACGCGACGACGATCGGTGTCGGACTGCTCGTCGTCACCATGGCCTTCGCGGCCATCGTGATGCGACTGGGCCGGCGCGAACGGCTGGAGTTCTGATGCCGCGAACGACGGGCGACGGCCCCCGGATCCCCAGCAGGCACCACAGGTCGGCCTCCGTGTCCGGCTCGACAGTACGAGGTGAGTACACGTGAAGACGACTGACACCCCGCCCGCGGCCCCGGCGGCGGACCCGGCCCCCGTGGCCGGGCGCCCCGCGCCGGCCGTCGAGGAGAAGAGCAGCGAGGGCAAGGTCCTCAACGTCTTCTCGCACGGTGTGCTGATCATCTGGGCGATCCTGGTCGTCATGCCGCTGCTCTGGGCGGTCATGGCGTCGTTCAAGACGGACGACTCGATCCTGTCGACGCCGTGGGCGCTGCCCGACAAGCTGCACTTCGAGAACTGGTCGCGCGCCTGGAGCCAGGCGCACATGAGCGACTACTTCTTCAACACGATCGTGGTGGTGGGCGGCTCGCTCGTCGGCACGCTGCTGCTGGGGTCGATGGCGGCCTACGTGCTGGCGCGGTTCGACTTCCCCGGCAACCGCTTCCTGTACTTCCTGTTCATCGGCGGGATGAGCTTCCCGATCATCCTGGCGCTGGTCCCGCTGTTCTTCGTGATGAACAACATGGCCCTGCTGAACACGCAGCACGGACTGATCCTGGTCTACATCGCGTACTCGCTGCCGTTCACCGTCTTCTTCCTCACCTCGTTCTTCCGGACGCTGCCGACCTCGGTGGCGGAGGCCGCGATGCTCGACGGGGCCTCGCACACCCGGACGTTCTTCCAGGTGATGCTGCCCATGGCGAGGCCCGGCCTGATCAGCGTCGGCATCTTCAACTTCCTCGGGCAGTGGAACCAGTACATGCTGCCGACGGTGCTCAACACCGACCCGAACCAGCGGGTGCTCTCCCAGGGGCTGGTCGAGCTGGCCAACAGCCAGGGGTACAAGGGCGACTGGTCCGGTCTGTTCGCCGGTCTGGTGATGGCGATGCTGCCGGTCCTCGGGGCCTACATCGTCTTCCAGCGCCAGGTCGTCGCGGGACTCACCGCGGGCGCGGTGAAGTAGCGGCCCGCCTCCTGTCCCGGGCCCTCGGCCCGCCACCCGTACGAACCGCCCGCCGGCTCCTCGCCGGCGGGCGGTTCGCGTGTGCGGGCGGCACTCCGGGGCGCGGTCGGGCGCTCATCCGGGGCTTCGCTCGCTCAAGGTCTTGACGGGGGGCACCTCAAAACGCTCAGCTTGGAGTTCACATGTTGGAGAGAACGCTAGGAGTGAGTCAATGGAGACTCCGGGGTCGCAGACTTCTCTGCATCGCGCCAACCTGGAGCGGGTCGTGCGTGCGGTACGCATGGCGGGTTCGCTCACCCAGGCGGAGATCGCACGGAGCACCGGCCTGTCAGCGGCCACCGTCTCCAACATCGTTCGTGAACTGAAGGAAGGCGGCACGGTCGAGGTGACCCCCACCTCGGCGGGCGGCCGCCGGGCCCGCAGCGTCTCGCTCAGCGGCGACGCGGGCATCGTGATCGGCGTCGACTTCGGGCACACCCACCTGCGGGTGGCGGTCGGCAACCTCGCCCACCAGGTGCTGGCCGAGGAGGCCGAGCCGCTGGACGTGGACGCCTCGTCCGCGCAGGGCTTCGGGCGGGCGGAACAGCTCGTGAAGCGGCTGATCGAGACGACCGGGATCAGCCAGGACAAGGTGATCGGGGTGGGCCTCGGTGTTCCCGGCCCGATCGACGTGGAGTCCGGCACGCTGGGCTCCACGTCGATCCTGCCGGGCTGGACGGGCATCAACCCCAGCAAGGAGCTCGCGAGCCGGCTCGGCGTGCCGGTGCACGTCGACAACGACGCCAACCTCGGGGCGCTCGGCGAACTGGTCTGGGGGAGCGGCCGGGGCGTCAGGGACCTCGCCTACATCAAGGTCGCCGGCGGCGTCGGCGCCGGCCTGGTGATCGACGGGCGGATCTACCGGGGGCCGGGCGGCACGGCCGGCGAGATCGGGCACATCACGCTCGACGAGTCCGGGCCGGTGTGCCGCTGCGGGAACCGGGGGTGCCTGGAGACCTTCGCGGCGGCCCGGTACGTCCTGCCGCTGCTCCAGCCCAGCCACGGGCCCGACCTCACCATGGAGCGGGTGGTCCAGCTGGCCCGCGGGGGCGACCCGGGCTGCCGCCGGGTGATCGGGGACGTCGGACGGCACATCGGCAGCGGGGTGGCCAACCTCTGCAATCTGCTCAACCCCAGCCGGGTGGTCCTCGGGGGCTCGCTCGCCGAGGCGGGCGAGCTGGTGCTCGCGCCGATCCGCGACTCGGTCTCCCGGTACGCCATCCCCAGCGCCGCCCGGCAGTTGTCGGTGCTGCCGGGCGCCCTGGGCGGCCGGGCCGAGGTGTTGGGCGCGCTGGCCCTGGTGCTGAGCGAGATGGGGGATTCGACCCTTTTGGAGAGCACCCTGATGGCGAACGCTCCTGCCTTCACTTAGATAACGAATGGCACCGTTGTCATCTCGTTAAGGATTTACTCCTTGACGCTGACGTTGCAGCCGAGTTGACTGCCTGCCACCTCGGCCGCAACGTTGCGGCCTCGTCAGGGAGGCAACCCGTAATGAACGCAACGACGCGACGCCTGGTCGTAGGAACGGCCGCGGTCTCGATGGCCCTCTCCCTCGCCGCCTGCGGCAAGGCGGGCGACGACAAGGACTCCGGCAGCGGCGGTGACGGCAAGACCATCGGTCTGCTCCTGCCGGAGAACAAGACCACGCGTTACGAGACGTTCGACCGCCCGATCATCGAGGCGAAGATCAAGGCGCTGTGCGACGACTGCGAGGTCAAGTACAACAACGCCTCGCAGGACACCGAGACCCAGAAGAAGCAGTTCGACGCGCTCGTCACGCAGGGTGTGAAGGTCATCATCCTGGACTCCGTCGACTACAAGGCCACCAAGTCCTGGGTCCAGCAGGCCGAGAAGAAGGGCGTGAAGGTCGTCGCGTACGACCGTCTCGCCGAGGGCCCGATCTCCGCCTACGTGTCGTACGACAACGAGAAGATCGGCCGCCTCCAGGGCGAGGCGCTGGTCAAGGCCCTGGGCTCCAAGGCCGCGGACAGCGATGTCGTCATGATCAACGGCTCGCCGACCGACCCGAACGCCCCCTTCTTCAAGAAGGGCGCGCACAGCGTCCTCGACAAGCAGGTCAAGAAGGTCGTCTACGAGCAGGACATCCCGGACTGGTCGCCGGACGAGGCCAACAAGAAGATGGGCGCGGCCATCGACTCCCTGGGCAAGGACGGCTTCCAGGGCGTCTACTCCGCCAACGACGGCATGGCCGGCGGCATCATCACCGCCCTGAAGAAGCAGGGCGTCAAGGTTCCGGTCGGAGGCCAGGACTCCGAACTCGCCGGTCTGCAGCGCATCATCGCGGGCGAGCAGTCCTTCTCGATCTACAAGCAGATCAAGCCGGAGGCCGAGACCACCGCCGAGATCGCCGTCCGGCTGCTCAAGGGCGAGAAGATCGACGAACTGGCCCCGGCCAAGGTCGACAGCCTCTCGGGCGAGTTCAAGGGCATCCCCTCGAAGCTGTACGACGCCTCGGTCGTGACCAAGGAGAACATCGCCTCCACCATCGTCGCGGACAAGGTGTACAAGGTCGAGCAGATCTGCACCGCCCAGTACAAGGCGGCCTGCGACGCCGCCGGCATCAAGTAACCGCCCGCCGGCAAGCGTCCCCCGGTCCGGTCCGGCGCCCGCCCCGTCACATGCCCCGCAGCAGGGGCGGGCGCCGGACTTCCCGCCGGTTCCGGTCATCCGCGTACGGCCGCCCCCGGAACGTGCCGAAGGGCCCCGGCCCGTACGGAAGCTCTCTCCGGGTCCGGACCTCGGCGCGTGGTCGTCCCCCGGCGACGACGTTCCGAGGCGGACCCGCCGGAGACCTCCTGGCCGTCCCGGGGCCCGGAGGCTTTCCGGTCGTCCCGCGGCCCGGTGACCGGCACCGCCCCTTGAGCTCAGCAGTACCATCCCCGCCGGTCAGGCGGTGAAGGAGATGATTCACGTGTCCGCTACGCCCGTGCTGGCGTTGCGCGGAATCTCCAAGCGGTTCGGCGCCGTCCAGGCGCTCACCGATGTGGACCTGGAGATTCGTTCCGGCGAAGTGGTCGCCCTGGTCGGCGACAACGGCGCCGGCAAGTCGACCCTCGTCAAGACCATTTCGGGTGTCCACCCGATCGACGAAGGCGCCATCGAGTGGGAGGGCGAGACGGTCCGGATCAACCGGCCCAACGACGCCCAGGAGCTCGGAGTCGCCACCGTCTACCAGGACTTGGCCCTCTGCGACAACCTCGACGTGGTCGCCAACCTCTTCCTCGGCAGCGAACTGCGCAGGGCCTTTGTCCTCGACGAGATCGCGATGGAGAAGCGCGCCAAGGAACTGCTGGACACCCTGTCCATCCGGATTCCCAGCGTCCGTATCCCGGTCGCCTCGCTCTCCGGCGGCCAGCGCCAGGTCGTGGCCATCGCCCGCGCCCTGATCGGCGACCCCAAGGTCGTCATCCTCGACGAGCCGACCGCCGCCCTCGGCGTCGAGCAGACCGCCCAGGTCCTCGACCTCGTCGAGCGACTGCGCGAGCGCGGTCACGGCGTCATCCTCATCAGCCACAACATGGCCGACGTGCGCGCCGTCGCCGACAAGGTGGCGGTGCTGCGGCTGGGCCGCAACAACGGAGTCTTCGACGTGGCGACCACGTCCCACGAGGAGATCATCTCCGCGATCACCGGTGCCACGGACAACGCCGTCACGCGCCGCCAGGCACGCACAGCCTCGAAGGAGGACGCGAAGTGAGCGACCTCGCCAAGACCCCCAAGAGCTCTGCCGAGGCCCCCGAGCCCGCCAAGAGCCCTGCCGAGAAGCCCGTCGTCCCGGCGGCCGAGCCGTCGGCGGCCCCCGCTCCCGCGGTGGACCCGCGCCTGCTGGTCCGCGAGGAGGGCTTCAAGGGCTACTGGTCCGAGTTCACCCGCAAGGTGCGCGGCGGCGAGCTCGGCTCACTGCCGGTCTTCGTCGGCCTGATCGTCATCGCGATCGTCTTCCAGCTCCAGAACAGCAACTTCCTCTCCGCCAGCTCCGTCGCCAACATCGCCGTCTACAGCTCCGGCCTCGGCATCATGGCGGTCGGCATCGTCTTCGTGCTGCTGCTCGGCGAGATCGACCTGTCCGTCGGGTCGGTCGCCGGCGTCGGCGCGGCCGTCTGGGCCGTGCTCAACGTCAACCACGGCTGGAACGACTGGGCGGCGGTCCTCGTCGCGGTGCTCTCCGGCATGGCGCTCGGCGCGCTGCACGGCTTCTTCTTCGCCAAGATCGGCGTGCCCGCCTTCGTCGTCACCCTGGCGGGGTTCCTCGGCTGGAGCGGTCTGCAGGAGTGGATGATGGGCGGTGAGGGCTCGATCAACACCCCGAGCGGCAGCATCGTCGAGAACCTCACCAACTACTTCTTCGAGGACAAGGCCGTCGCGTACGGTGTCGCCCTGGTCGCCGTCCTCGCCTACGCCGGGTCGCTCCTGATGGACAGCCGGCGCCGCGGGGCCGCGGGTCTGCCGGCCCGCCCGACCAGCGAGATCCTGCTCCGTACGGGCGTCGTCGCCGTCCTGTGCTTCGCCGTCGCGTACGTGCTGAACGAGCCCTCGGGCGCCCGCGGCCTGCCGCTGGCCCTGGTGCTCTTCCTGGCCGTGCTGGTCGTCGCGGACTTCGTGGCCCGCCGGACCACCTTCGGCCGCCAGGTCTTCGCGGTGGGCGGCAACCCGGAGGCGGCTCGCCGCGCCGGCATCAGCGTCGACCGCATCCGGATCACCGTCTTCGCGCTCTCCGGCATGCTGGGCGCCTTCGGCGGCCTCTTCATCGCGAGCCTGTCGGGCGGTGCCACCAAGAGCG
Source organism: Streptomyces sp. NPDC001732 (assembly GCF_053596315.1). Taxonomy (NCBI): domain Bacteria; kingdom Bacillati; phylum Actinomycetota; class Actinomycetes; order Kitasatosporales; family Streptomycetaceae; genus Streptomyces; species Streptomyces sp. NPDC001732. The sequence goes on along the minus strand of NZ_JBSFFY010000013.1, from coordinate 88,598 downwards.
TCGGCGGCGGCAACACGCTGATGCTGGTCATCGCGGCCGCCGTCATCGGCGGCACCAGCCTCTTCGGCGGCCGGGGCAAGGTCTGGTCCGCACTGCTCGGCATGATCGTGATCCAGTCGATCCAGCAGGGCCTGAACATGATCGGCATGGCCAACGCCGTCCAGTACATGATCACGGGCGCCGTCCTGCTGGCCGCCGTGGTGATCGACTCGGTCTCGCGCCGCACCCAGAAGACGGCGGGCCGCGCGTAGCGCCACCCAGAGGGGCGGGCCGCCGTGTGCGGCCCGCCCGGCCCGGTGCCCGGCGCCCCCCCCGCACGGGCACCGGGCACCGCCGTGTCCGCGTCCGGCGCGGGAACCCGGCCCATATGTACGGAGTACGTCCCGAACACACCGCCCGATGACCCCGTGCGCGCCCGGAACATTAGACTCATCGGATCGGCATGCTCGACCAGCTCAAAACGCAAGGAGGCACGGGTGGCCCTGCTGACCCGCATCGGTGGACCGCGTGACCTGGACCGGCTCACACCCGAGCAGCTGGACCAGCTCGCCGGAGAGATCCGGACCTTCCTCGTCGAGGCCGTGTCGAAGACCGGGGGCCACCTCGGCCCCAACCTGGGCGTGGTCGAGCTGACCATCGCCCTGCACCGGGTCTTCGATTCGCCGAAGGACAAGGTGCTGTTCGACACCGGCCACCAGAGCTATGTGCACAAGCTCCTCACCGGCCGGCAGGACTTCTCGAAGCTCAAGAGCAAGGGCGGCCTCTCCGGCTACCCCTCCCGTGCCGAGTCCGAGCACGACGTCATCGAGAACTCGCACGCCTCCACGGTGCTCGGCTGGGCCGACGGCCTCGCCAAGGCCAACGAGGTGCTGGGCAAGGACGACCACGTCGTCGCGGTCATCGGTGACGGAGCTCTCACCGGCGGCATGGCCTGGGAGGCGCTGAACAACATCGCCGCCGCCAAGGACCGCCCGCTCGTCATCGTCGTCAACGACAACGAGCGCTCCTACGCGCCGACCATCGGCGGCCTCGCCAACCACCTCGCCACGCTGCGCACCACCGACGGCTACGAGCGCTTCCTGGCCCGCGGCAAGGACATCCTGGAGCGCACCCCCGTCGTCGGCAGGCCGCTGTACGAGACGCTGCACGGCGCCAAGAAGGGGCTGAAGGACTTCATCGCCCCGCAGGGCATGTTCGAGGACCTCGGCCTGAAGTACGTCGGGCCGATCGACGGCCACGACATCGAGGCCCTGGAATCGGCGCTCCAGCGCGCCAAGCGCTTCGGCGGCCCCGTCATCGTGCACTGCATCACCGAGAAGGGCCGCGGCTACACCCCGGCCCTCCAGGACGAGGCGGACCGCTTCCACGCCGTCGGCAAGATCCACCCGGACACCGGGCTCCCCATCGCCTCCTCCGGCCTGGACTGGACCTCGGTCTTCGGCGAGGAGATGGTCAAGCTCGGCAAGGAGCGCAAGGACATCGTCGCGATCACCGCGGCCATGCTCCAGCCGGTCGGCCTGACCAAGTTCGAGAAGGAGTTCCCGGACCGGATCTACGACGTCGGCATCGCCGAGCAGCACGGCGCGGTCTCCGCGGCCGGGCTCGCCACCGGCGGACTGCACCCCGTCTTCGCGGTGTACGCCACCTTCCTCAACCGCGCCTTCGACCAGGTCCTGATGGACGTGGCGCTGCACAAGTGCGGGGTGACCTTCGTGCTGGACCGGGCCGGGATCACCGGCACCGACGGCGCCTCGCACAACGGCATGTGGGACATGTCGATCCTGCAGTGCGTGCCCTCGCTGCGGATCGCCGCCCCGCGCGACGCCGACCAGGTCCGCGCCCAGCTGCGCGAGGCCGTCGAGGTCGACGACGCGCCGACCGTGGTCCGCTTCTCCAAGGGCGCGGTCGGCCCGGCGGTCAAGGCCGTCGGGAAGGTCGGCGGCATGGACGTGCTGCGCGAGTCCGGCGCCGCCCGGCCGGACGTGCTCCTGGTCTCGGTCGGCGCGCTGGCCCCGATGTGCCTGGAGATCGCCGACCTGCTCGACGCCCAGGGCATCTCGACGACCGTGGTCGACCCGCGCTGGGTCAAGCCGGTCGACGAGGCGATGGCCCCGCTCGCGGAGCGGCACCGGGTCGTCGTCACCGTCGAGGACAACAGCCGGGCCGGAGGCGTCGGTTCCGCCGTCTCCCAGACGCTGCGCGACGCCGGGGTCGACGTACCGCTGCGCGACTTCGGCATCCCGCCGCGCTTCCTCGACCACGCCTCCCGCAAGGAGGTCCTGGCCGAGATCGGGCTGACCGCGCCGGACATCGCCCGCCAGGTCACCGGCCTGGTCGCCAAGCTGGACGGCCGCTTCGACGACGACGCCGACCCCCGTTCCGTGGTCGAGCCCGTCCGCGACTGACCTGCGGCGACCGGCAGTTCGCACCGCTACGGCGAATGGGCCGGGCGGACCACCCTGTACGAGTGGTCCGCCCGGCCCATTCGCGTGAAATCGGCCACTGCGGAGCCCTCCGTGGCCGAATCGGTCCCAATCATGGCGTACACGACGAGTGCGTGGAGGTACGCCGGTGACGGCCCAGCAGGACACACCCCCCAGCAGCGACGGGCTGTTCCGGACCAAGACGGTCGAGCAGTCCATCCGCGACACCGAGGAGCCGGAGCACGCGCTCAGGAAGTCCCTCTCCGCCCTGGACCTCACGGTCTTCGGAGTGGGCGTCATCATCGGCACCGGCATCTTCGTGCTCACCGGCAAGGTGGCCAAGGAGACGGCCGGGCCCGCCACCGCCCTCGCCTTCGTGGCCGCGGGCGTCGTCTGCGCCCTGGCGGCGCTCTGCTACGCCGAGTTCGCCTCCACCGTGCCGGTCGCCGGCTCCGCGTACACGTTCTCCTACGCCTCCCTCGGCGAACTGATCGCCTGGATCATCGGCTGGGACCTGGTGCTGGAGTTCGCGCTGGGCACGGCGGTGGTGGCGGTCGGCTGGTCCGGCTATGTGCGCTCGCTGCTGGACAATTTCGGCTGGCACATGCCCACCGCACTCTCCGGACCGGACGTGGCGGAAGGTTTCGGCTTCGACATCCTGGCCTTCGCCCTGGTGCTCGTCCTGACCGTGGTGCTGGTGCTCGGCATGAAGCTCTCGGCCCGGGTCACGAGCGTCGTCGTCGCCATCAAGATCGTGGTGGTCCTGATCGTGATCGTCGCGGGGCTGTTCTTCGTGAAGTCCGCCAACTACTCGCCCTTCGTCCCCGAGGCGGAACCGCAGGCCTCGGGCACCGGCCTGACCGCGCCGCTGGTCCAGCTGATGTTCGGTTACGCGCCCACCAACTTCGGCATCATGGGCATCTTCACCGCCGCCTCCATCGTCTTCTTCGCCTTCATCGGCTTCGACGTGGTGGCCACCGCCGCCGAGGAGACGAAGCTTCCGCAGCGGGACATGCCGCGCGGCATCCTCGCCTCGCTCTTCATCTGCACCGTGCTCTACGTCGCCGTGTCCCTGGTGGTCACCGGCATGGAGCACTACACCGATCTGTCGGTCGAGGCGCCGCTGGCCGACGCCTTCAAGGCCGTCGGCCATCCCGTCTACGCCGGGCTCATCAGCTTCGGCGCCGCGATCGGCCTCACCACGGTCTGCCTGATCCTGCTGCTGGGGCAGACCCGGGTGTTCTTCGCGATGAGCCGCGACGGACTGCTCCCGCGGTTCTTCTCCAAGACGCACCCGAAGTTCGGCACCCCGTACCGCCCGACCATCCTGCTCGGTGTGATCATCGCGATCGTCGCCGGTTTCACCAGCATCAACGAACTGGCGACGCTGGTGAACATCGGCACGCTCTTCGCGTTCGTCGTCGTCGCGCTGGGCGTCCTGGTACTGCGCCGCACCCGCCCCGATCTGCCCCGCGCCTTCCGCACCCCGTGGGTGCCGGTGATCCCGCTCCTCTCGGTGGCCGCCTCGGTGTGGCTGATGCTCAATCTGCCGGCGGAGACCTGGGTGCGGTTCGCGGCCTGGATGATCATCGGCGTGATCATCTACTTCGCGTACGGGCGCCGACACAGCCGCCTCAACACGCCCTAGTGCTGTGGCCGGAAAGGTTTGCCGGAAAGCTCACGGCGTCCGGTGCGGTGCATCGCAAGGCGGAGCATTGCCCGCGTACTGGATGTACTCGGGTGATGCGACAACGCGGCGAGGTGCCGTGCCGGGCGTCGCGAGCCGGTGAACCTTTCCGGCCACAGCACTAGGGTCTTTCGTCTGGATCAGGCCGGGCTCGCGTGCCCCGGCACTTCCCCGAGCTCTCGGCTTCGCTCGAGCAGGGGAGGCCCCATTGCTCGCCGCGTTGTCGTCACTCGCCATGGCTCCGCCATGACTCCCTCCTCCGCCTTGCGATCGCACGCACCGGACCCCGCTCCCTGATCCGGCCTGATCCAGACGAAAGACCCTAGTCCGGAGCCGTGGGCGGGGCGGTGTCCACCGGCGGGGCCGGCCGTACCGTGCGGGGCCCCACGCACCGGGCCCCGTACTCCTCCACCCGCCGCCGCAGCTCCCGGTCGGCGGTGACCACCACGCAGACGCGGCCTGCGGCCACCCCGGCGAGTTCGGCGATCCGGTCGTCACCGCTGCCCGGCGCCGGGTCCACCAGGACGCCGGGCACCGACGCGACGCCGCGGGCCCGGCCCTCGACGACCAGCACCAGTTCGGCGGGGCCGGGGTGTCCCGGCAGCCCCGCCGAGGCCAGCGGGACCAGGGCGTCCCGGAGCCGCTCGGCGGCGGCGCGGCGGTCCCGCCACCATCCGTCGGGCACGGAGCCGACCACATTGGCCGCGTCCACGATCACCAGGGTCCGTTCGCTCGGCATGCCGAAAGCGTGTCACGGAGCCGTGCCCCGCGTCGCGTCAGCCGCCGGTCGCGGGGGACTTCTTGGCGGACTCGGGGATCGTGGCGTCCTTGCGGATGGCCTTCCAGAGCTCGTCGGCCTGCGGCTGGGCCGCCACCACCCGGTTGGGGTCCTGCTTGTCGTACGCCACCGGAAGCATGATCGTTTCCATGGTGTTCGGGTCCACGCCGTTCATCGACCGGCCGAACTCCGCGAGGGACTTCAGCGAGGCGAGTCCCGAGTCGGTGGTCAGCGACCGGGTGGCCGAACTGGCGATCTTGTACGACTTGGCCGGACTGCCCAGCAGGTCCTGCGACTTCACCTCGCTCAGCAGCGCGAGCAGGAACTGCTGCTGGAGCCCGATCCGGCCGAGGTCGCTGCCGTCGCCGATGCCGTGCCGGGTACGGACGTACGCCAGGGACTGGGTGCCGTCGAGCTTGTGCGGGCCCGCCGTGAGGTCGAGCCCGGACGACTTGTCGTGGATGTCCTGCGGAACGTCGACCGTGACACCGCCGATGGCGTCCACCAGGTCCTTGAACCCGGCGAAGTTGATTTCGAGGTAGTGGTCGATGCGGACGTCGGACATCTTCTCGACGGTCTTGACCACGCACGCCGGTCCGACCTGCGAGTAGACGGAGTTGAACATCACACGGTTCGCCGAGGGCACCGTCGTGCCGTCGGCCCCGGTGCACTCGGGCCGGGAGACGAGGGTGTCGCGCGGAATGGAGACGGCGACGGCCTTCGTCCGGCCCTCGGGTATGTGCACCACCAGCGCGGTGTCCGAGCGGGCACCGCTGACGCCGCCGCCCCCGCCCAGCGCCCTGTTCTCCGCGCCCGCCCGTGAGTCGGAGCCCAGGACCAGCAGGTTCTGGCCGCTGGTGGGCAGCTTCTCCGGCCGGTCCTCGCCGAGGGCCTTGTCGATGTCGACGCCCTTGATGTTCCCGTCCAGGCGGCTGTACAGCCAGTAGAAGGTGCCACCTGCGGCGAGCAGCAGGACGAGCACCGAAACGAGCGCGATCCTCAGGCCGCGGCGGCGCTTGCGGGGGCCGCCCCTCCGCTTCCGGCCGCCGTCCTGGGAGTCCGAACGGCCCGGTGCCATGGCGTCGTGGCTCATCGTGGTCGAGTCCTCAAATCTCAGTGCCCGAAGCGGACGGTGAAGTGCGTGGGACTCGGGTGGGGGGCGTGGCCGGTCCGTACGTGCATGACTGACCGTGCACTATAGAACAGAGGATCGTGCGAATGGGTGTTTTGGTCCCCGGAATCATGATCTATGAGCCTCGAACTACTATTCGTTCATGACTTGGTTGATCACGGGCGGGGCGGGGTTCATCGGGGCGCACGTCGTCCGTGCCATGCGGGCGGCCGGCGAGCCGGTCGCCGTGTACGACGACCTCTCCACCGGTGATCCCTCGCGCGTGCCCTCGGACGTGCCGTTCGTCCGGGGATCGACGCTCGACGCGGACCTGCTGCGGCGCACCCTGGCCGACCTGTCGGTGCGCGGTGTGGTCCACCTCGCCGCGAAGAAGCAGGTGGCGGAGTCCGTCGAGCGCCCGCTGCACTACTACCGGGAGAACGTGCAGGGCCTGCAGACCCTGCTGGAGGCGGCGGCCGACAGCGAGGTGCGCGCGTTCCTCTTCTCGTCCTCGGCGGCCGTCTACGGCATGCCGGACGTACGGCTGGTGACGGAGAACACCCCGTGCGCCCCGATCAACCCCTACGGAGAGACGAAGCTGACCGGCGAGTGGATGGTGCGCGCCGCCGGGAAGGCGCACGGCATCGCCACCGCCTCGATGCGGTACTTCAACGTCGCCGGCGCCGCCACCCCGGCCCTCGCCGACACCGGTGTGTCCAACCTGGTGCCCATGGTCTTCGAGAGGCTGACGCGGGGGGAGGCCCCGGTGGTCTTCGGCGACGACTACGACACCGAAGACGGCACCTGCGTCCGCGACTTCATCCACGTCGACGACATCGCCTCGGCGCACCTCGCCGCGGCCCGCGCCCTGCTCGACCGCGCACCGGGCACGGACCTGACCCTCAACATCGGCCGCGGCGAGGGCGTCTCGGTGCGCGAGATGATCGAGCTGATCGGTGACGTGACGGGACACGGGGCGAAGGCGGCCCCGGTCACGGCCCCGCGCAGGGCGGGCGACCCGGCCAGGGTCGTCGCGTCGGCGGACCTGATCCGCTCCGAGCTGGGCTGGTCCGCCCGGCACGACGCCCGCGCGATGGTCGTCTCGGCATGGGAGGGATGGTGCCTGAGGAACCCCGGAGCGCACCGTTCCGTCTCCTCGGACACCCCGGCCTGAGCTATTTTCAGCCTATTCATGATGACTTGCTCCAGCGCCCGCGATCTGCGCGGCCTGCTTCCGGGAGGGTGACGAACGGCAATGCGCGGAGCCTTCCCACGCGAAGCGAATCCGTCCGGCCGGCCCGCGACGGACGCCTCCGCACTCCTCGCCCGCCCCCTGGGCGGCCCCTGGCTGCTGACCGGACACGACGGCAGGCTGACCGCGTACGTGCACGTCGAAGGGGCCGTCGTGCGGTGGACGCAGACGACGGCCGACGACCGGCGATGGACGGAACCGGACGTCCTGCCCGCGAAGGACGTCGAACGGCTCACGGTGGTGCAGGGCAGCAACCGCTACGCGCATCTGCTGGGACGCCGGGTCCGTCCGAGGGCCGACGACTGGACGAACGTGGACATCGTGTACGCCACGCAGTACCAGACCGGCCGCCCGATGACGCAATGGCGTTCGCTGGGCAATCCGTTCAAGGAGATCGGCGAGGCGGTCGAGACCGGACCCCCGTCCGGCGCCGTCACGGACGACGGCGCGGTGTACGTCTGCGTACCGACGGGACCGGGCACGGTGGCGGTGCGCCACGAGGACGAGCGGGGCCGCTGGAAGGCGTGGAGCACGCTCCGGGCCTCCGGCTGCACCGACGGCCCGGCCCCGGCGGCGACCTCGACCGGCCGGGTGGAGGTCCTCGTCCCCACCCGTACCGGCGCGCTCCGGCTGAGGCAGTCCGCCCCGGGCGGCCCCCTGGCGGACGTCGACGCAGTGGGCGTGGTGCCCGTGCCCGGATCGGCGACCGCGCTGGAGACCGCCCCGGGCCGGCTCACCCACTACCTGGCCGACGCGTGGAACGGCGGAGTGGTCGCCCTCCGGGCGGACGGCCGGACCGTGCCGCTGGGCGGCAGCCCCGGGGACGGCCGCATCGCCGCGGTCAGGACGACGGTGGACGGCTACGACTGCACGCTGCTCGCCCTCCGCGGCACCGACGGAACGGTTCACCTCGGCCTCTGCCCCACGGAGGGCGAGCAGTACGGGGTCTGGTGGACGGGCACGGGAATGGACTGCACCGGGGACCCCGCGCTGGCCGTCGACGGCCGCGGAAGGGCGGTCGTCGCGGCCGTCGGCACCGACGGCGGGCCGATGGTCGCACGGCAGGAGAACGGCCAGGGGCTGACCCTCGGGGACTGGAGCCGGATATGAGCGGGGCGGCACCGACGAGGGTGGCGGTCGTCGCCGCGCGCCATCGCGAGGCCGTGGCGCTCGTCGCGGCCGAGGGCGCGGGGACGGAACTGACCGTCCTGTGCGTCATGGAGGACGACAAGGAGGGCCGGGGCGCCCTCGACCGGGCGCTCGCGGAGGCGGAACGGCGCGGCTGCCGCCTCGCGGGCCCGGTGCGGACCCTCGACGCGCGGGAGGGCGGTGTCGCGGCCGCGCTGCTCCGGGAGCTGCGGTCGGCCCGTCCGCAGCGGGTGCGGCTGCCGGACCCCGACCCGGCCCATGTGTCGTACGACCGGCAGCGCGGCGTTCCGGTGCACGACGAGCCCGCGGAGAACGCCGCCGCCGCGCTCGACGCGCTCCGCGCGGTCCGCGACCACCAGCTGGAGACGGGAACCCCGGTCTTCGTGGAATGCCACCGCGCCGGTACGGAGGGGCAGTCGCGCCACCCCCGGCCGGCACCCTGGCTGAACGAGGGCTTCGACGGCAGGCTGTCCGCCTTCCTGCCCTCCGCGGCGGGCGTGGTGCGCTGGACCCAGACCGAACCCGGTGGCACCGCCTGGCGGGGCCCGGAGCTCCTGCCCGGCCCGCGGCTGATGCCCGGCCTCACGGCGGCCCGGGACGCGTACGGATTCCCGCACCTCTTCGCGCTGCGCCGGACCTCCTCGAAGGACGGCGACGAGGTCTGCGTGGTGCGGGCCGCCCAGTACCGCACCGGGGCCCCGCCCACCCCCTGGCACTCACTGGGCAATCCGAACGAGGGCAACCGGGACCGGAGCCGGGAGGTCGGCTTCCCGGCGGCGGCGTTCGACGGCGCGGGCGGCCTCCTCGTCTTCGTGCGCAACTTCGGGCACAGCGTGAGCTACCGGCACCAGGGGGCCGACGGCGCCTGGGCACCGTGGCGGCACCTGAGCGGCGTCCGGGTCGCGGACGAGCTCGTCGCCGTGACCACGGCCCGCGGCGAGGTGGAGCTCTTCGCCCGTGCCAGGGACTCCGCGGCGGTGCTGCGCTGGTACCGCTCGGGCCCCGAGGGCGCCTGGACGGAGGACCGGTCGGTCCCGTTCTCGCCCGCTCCGGGCTCGTTGGCCGCCGGGCCCGAACCGGGAACGGTCCTCTTCCGCGACGCGACGACCCACGAGCCCGGCCTCTGGTGGCCGGGCGCGACGGCCCCCGTGCCCCTCGGCGGCGGCGCCGACGGGCCGGGGCCGGTCACCGGCATCCGCGGTGTCGAGGCGGACGGCTGGACGTACTCGCTGCTCCTGCGGTCCGGCCCCGGTGGCGCCTGCCTCGTGGGGGCGTACGCGGAGGGCCGGGCGGACGCCGGCGTGTGGTGGAACGGCCTGGGCGCGGAGCCGGTCGCGATGCCCACGGCTGTCCGAAGCCGTACCGGGATGGTCACATTGGCGGCGCTCATGGCCGGATCTCGACTGGCAATTTCTCACCGAGCGTCATCGAACAGTGGTTTTGAGTTCGGAAATTGTTACACAGTGTGATGATTTGTCATCACCGATGATCTTTTCTGTCGATAGGTTGGCTGAAACCTGTTGAGGTTTTGATAAAGTCTGCTGATCCTTCCCGTGAAGGACTCGGGGGACTCTCGTGAACAGCTGGTGAACCCGACTGTGACCGGATGGAACAGGGGCTTCGTCGCTCTGTCGTTCTCGTGACTGAGGGGTTATGGCCAAGCTGTCCTTGCGTGCTGTCCAGAAGCTCACCTGCAAGAAGCGCGACGCCTGGTGGACGGTGATCCTGGTCGACCCCGTGGCCACGCGGATGCTCATCGTCCTGGCGAGGTTCGGGTTCGTCACGCCCAACCGCGTGACGTGGGCCGCGCTGTTCGTGGGGCTCGGGTCCGCCGGGTTCTTCCTCATGGGCGACACCTGGTCCCTCGTCGTCGGGGCGGCGCTGTACCACCTGAGCTTCATCCTCGACTGCATCGACGGGAAGCTCGCGCGGCTGAAGGGCAACGGCACCGTCTTCGGCGGCTGGCTCGACTACGTCTTCGACCGCATCCGGGTCCTGTTCTGCGCCCTCGCCCTGATGGGCGGCCAGTACCTGCGCAGTGGTGACGAAAGGTTTCTTCTCGCCGCGCTCATGGTTGTTTTCCTGGACATGCTGCGCTATGTCGACGCGCTGCAGATCTACAAGATGCGCATGTCGATGCGGACGAAGATCGAGAAGGTCACCCGGGAGCGCCGCGAGGCCGAACGCGCCCTCGCGGGGGAGGCCGGGGCCGCGCCCGAGGAGCAGCAGATCCGGTTCATGGAGGACCTGCTGCGCGAGAACCCCGAGGCCGAGGCCGAGGTGCTCAAGGAACAGTCCGGCACCGGCCACGTCGTCGACCTGCACGCGCAGTTCCGCCACCGCTTCCCGTGGTACCAGCGGGTCCGGCAGGCACTGCTGCGCAGCAGGATCAGGCCGCACCTCATCAGCGGCATCGAGTTCCAGATGTTCGTCTTCATCGTGGGGCCGCTGATCGGCCGGATCCTCCTGACCACGGTGGTCTCCGCGGTCCTGCTGGGGATCTTCGAGCTGGTCATCATGTACAAGTTCTGGCTCTCGACCCGCGACTTCACCGCCGTGATGGCCGAACTGACCGAGGAACCGTCCCGCTCGGGCTCCATCGCCCCCCACCTCCACCGGGGCCGGCACCGCCGGGGGGCGTCGGGCGACCCGCTCGCCGACCCGGCCTTCCACGCCCCGCCGCCCCACGAGGACCCCGGCTTCCAGCCGTATCCCGAGCCCTACCCGTCGTACGACGGCACGTACGGCCCGGCGCCGGAGCAGGAACGCACCCGGCCGTACGGGCAGGCGCCGGAGCAGGAACGCACCCGGACGCACGGCCCCTCGCCGGAGCAGGCGCACGCGCGGACGTACGGGCAGGTGCCGGAGCCCTCGTACGACCACCCCGTCCAGGGCCGCCCCGCGTACCTCACACCCTTCGACCTGCCGTCCGACCACGGACACCCGGCCGACCGGGGGGACCTCGGATGAACCACGAGCAGGACACCCCCGACGTCTGGGTGACCGTGGTCATCCCCGCGTACAACGCGGCCACCACGATCGGCAAGGCCCTCCAGTCCGCCGTCAACCAGACCTACGAACTGGTCGAGGTCGTCGTCGTCGACGACGCCTCCACGGACAACACGCTCGACGTCGTGAGGAACTTCGCCGGGAACAACAACCGCGTGCGGGTGCTGCGCCGGTCCATGAACAGCGGCGGTGTCGGTGCCCCGCGCAACCAGGGCATCGACCAGGCCGCCGGCCGGTACGTGATGTTCCTCGACGCCGACGACGAACTGCCGCCCCGTGCCTGCGAGCTGCTGCTCGCCGGAGCCCTGGAGACCGGCAGCGACATCACCGCGGGCAAGGCCGTCCGGGTCAACCGGGCCACCGGCGAGAGCGAGCCCTGGGCCCCCGAGGTGTACGCGCTGGCGCGCACCGTGCCCTCGCTCGCGGAGTTCCCGCTGATGCTCGCCGACCCGATCGCGGCGGCCAAGCTGTACCGGGTGGACTTCCTCCGGGCGGGCGGCATCCGGTTCCCCGAGGGCGTCTTCTACGAGGACACCTACTTCTCCACCGTGGCGGGCTGCCTCGCCGACGGCATCACGGTCGTCACCGAGCCCGTCTACCGGTGGATGTGGGAGCCCGACGGGGGGTCGATCACCGGCCGCACGGGCGAGCTCCGCTCCATCCGCGACCGGGTCGCGGTGCACCGCGCGACGGACTCCTTCCTGATCGACCGGGGCCTGTGGCAGCTGAAGGTCCGCAAGGACTCGAAGTTCCTCGCCCACGACCTGCGGCTGTACATGCGGGCGCTCGCGGAGGGCGACCCGGAGTTCCAGCAGGGGTTCGCCGAGATCGCGGGCAACTACCTCTTCTCGCTCAGCGAGGAGGCGTTCGAGCTGTCCGACCCCGTCGACCGGGTCCGGGCCTACCTCGTGATGTACCAGGAGATCGAGGCCGCGCTCACCACCCTCGACTACGTCCAGCGCAAGAGCGTGCTGTCGTCCTTCCTCGTGGAGGAGGACGGCCGGGTGTACTGGTCGGGTGACCACCTCCACCTGCCCGACGCCCGGCGCATGCTCGACGTGACGGAACTGGGGCTCACCGCGGAGAAGCTCGCCCAGGAACCGCTCTTCGCCCAGCTCGACCAATGGTCCGTCGACGACGGGACGCTCCGCTTCGAGGGCCGGCTGCTCAACCGCTTCGGGCGGATCGACCCCGGCCACGACCTCGCGCTGACCCTGGCCGTGCGCAACCGCCACTCGAAGAAGGACGTCACCGTCGCGCTCGCCGCCGCCGAGGTCGGCGAACGGTTCGTCGGCTTCGGGGGCACCGTCGACCTGACCGCCGTCCTGGGCGAGGAGTTCTCCGAGAACACCGTCTGGAACGTGTCGGTCGTCGTCGAATGGAACCGTGCCCGCTCCCGTTCCCCGCTCAACGTGCGCGACGTGGACCTCCGCGGACTGGCCTTCCTGGCGAACGGGGAGGAGGTGGAGGGCTACCGCACCGTCAGCGGCAACCTCGCCCTGCGGGTGGCCACGGCCGGCCGCAGGACCTTCGAGACGGCGCAGAACGACCCGGACGCGCCGTGGATGTGGTGGCGCGGCCTGGCCCACCCGCCGATCGCACGCCTCGACCACCCCTTCGAGATGGCCGTCGTGGTGCCCTGCTACAACGTCGCCAAGTACCTGGACGACTGCCTCGGCTCGCTGGCCGCCCAGGAGGGCTTCGCCGCCACCGAGATCGTCCTGGTGGACGACGGCGCCACCGACGAGACCCCCTACATCCTGGACGACTTCGCCCGGCACTACGCTAACGTCACGGTCGTCCACCAGACGAACGGCGGACTCGGCAACGCCCGGAACAACGGCCTGGCCCGGGTCACCGCCCCGTACGTCACCTTCCTCGACTCGGACGACATCCTCGGCGAACGGGCCCTGTCGCACATGCTCCAGGCGGCGTGGCGGGACGGTTCCGAACTCGTCGTCGGGGACCTGGTGAACTTCCCCGACCGCCCCTACGGCCCCTGGAAGCAGTACTTCGGCCGGGGCGACCGCCGCATCGACGACTTCGCCTCCGTCCCCGACCTGATCTTCAGCGGCTCGGCGTGCAACAAGCTGTTCAGCACCGGGCTGCTGCGCCGGCTGGGCGTGCGGTTCGGCGAAGGGGTCCACTTCGAGGACTCCTGGGTGACGCTGCCGTGCATGCTGCGGGCCAACGCCATCAGCCTGGTCGACCGGCCGGTGTACTACTACCGCGGACGCCCCGACGGCTCCTCCATCATGGACTCCCTGTGGAGCAAGCCCGCCAACTACCGGGACCACCTGCGGCTCAACCACTTCCTGCTGGACTACACCGCCACCGAGCGCGCCGAAGTCCGGCACATGTTCCAGCGCTACGTGACCCGTACCTACAAGGGCTTCCTGTGCAACGCCCGCAACGTCATGGGCCGCACACAACTGCGGGAGATGTTCCCGGACATCTGCCGCCACTACGCGCAGATACCCGACGAGGTCGTCCTCGAATACGCGACCAACTCCGCCCAGCAGCTCGACCACTACGCCGCGAAGAGCGGGAACTTCGAGCTCTTCTGCGACCCCGGCCCGGCCCTGGAGAACGCCCCGCTGAAGCTGGAGATCGACGACGACGGCTTCTACCGGACCTTCGAGGGCGGCACCCTGAGCAGCCGGACCGCCAGGGTCGACGACCCCAACGTCGTCGTCGAGTCGGTCCGCACCCGGGGCGGCGTCCTCGTCGTCGAGGGATGCATGGCCTTCCCCGGCATGGACATCGGCGGCCCCCTGGAGAACCCGCTGGAATTCGTCCACCAGACCCGGCACGCCAAGGTGGCCGTGCCACTGCGCCAGGTGGCCCGCCGCGACCTGTGGAACTCCCGCAACGGGCGCGATTTGTACGCGGGCTGGTACGCGGAGATCCCGCTCGCGGACCTGGTGCGGGGCGGATTCGGCGTCGGCGACTTCCGGCTCCGGGTGCACCGCACGGACGGCTCGCGACAGCGCAACGTCGTCATGCGGGCGCGCCTCCCGCTGCACCGGCTCAAGGGCCCCGGCCGGATCGCGGGCCACCCCTACATGCTGACCATCGGGGGTCAGGAGGCGCTGCACTTCCGGCTCGTCGACCGCAAGCTCCGCGCGCGGACGAAGCACGCCCTGTGGCGGCTGGCCCGCGAGGTCCGCATCCTCCGGACCCGCAACCCCGGCTGGCGGATGAGGCTCGCGTACTGGCTCGTCCACCCCTTCCTCGACTCGCGCGAGATCTGGCTCATCGGCGAGCGGTCCGACACCGCCCAGGACAACTCGTACCACTTCTTCAAGTGGATCCGGACCCACCACAGGCGCCGCCGGGCGTACTACGTCATCGACGGGAACTCCCCGGACTACAAGAAGGTCGCCCGGCACGGCAGGGTGATCAGACTCGGTTCGTTCAAGCACCGGATGTACCTGCTGCACGCCACCAAACTGATCGGCTCGTACGACTCCGAGTCGTACCTGCTGCCCCAGGGGTACCGGAAGGTGCTCTTCCTGCACCGGTTCGGCGAACTCCTGAAGTACCAGCGGATCTTCCTCCAGCACGGGATCATCTACAACGACGTGACCTCCGGCGTCGACCAGCGCATCACGAGCTACGACATGATCGTGACCACGGGGCGTCAGGAGCGGGCCTACCTGGCCCAGGAGGCCGGCTTCGGCGACCGCGCGGTGCTGGCCGGCCTGCCCAGGTTCGACGCGCTGCGGCGGGAGCGGCGGGAGCGCCCCCGCATCCTGCTCATGCCCACCTGGCGGCAGTGGATCGTCACGGCCTCGTACAAGAAGTCCGCGGGCCCGGCCAAGACGGCCTTCACCCAGTCCGAGTACTTCCGGTTCTACCGGTCGCTGCTCTCCGACCGCAGACTCCTGGCGGCCCTGGAACACTTCGGCGTCGACCTGGAGTTCTTCCCGCACTACGAGATCCGGCCGTACCTGCACAACTTCCGGATCGACTCCCCCGCGATCGAGGTCGCCGACCCGGGGAAGCGCAACGTCCAGGAGGCCATGAAGGAGTGCTCCCTCATGGTCACGGACTATTCGTCGGTCTTCTTCGACGTGGCCTACATGGGGATCCCGCTCGTCCACGTGCCCTTCGACGAGGAGGACTTCTACGGACGGCACTACAAGCGGGGCTACTTCGACCTGACGGAACACGGCTTCGGCCCGGTCTGCCGCACGGTCGACCAGGCCGTCGACGAGATCATCGCCGCGATGACCAGGGGCTTCACGGTCGAGAGCCCCTACCGCGAGCGCGCGGAGCGGTTCTTCGCGTACAGCGGCGAGGGCAACTGCGAGCGCGTCCACGAGGCGATCGAGGCGCTGGGGACGGCGCACGCCGCCGACCTCGGGCCCTCGGGCCCCGTCGCCGCCCTGCCCGCGACGCGCGTACCCCGGGGCGAGGACGCGCCGGGCCAGGACACCACCGCGCGGACGGCCGTGCGCGCGGACACGCACGACGGAGGGTGGGACCGTGCTGTCTGAGGGGAACCCCGGGGCGGGAGGGCCCCGCAGGATCTTCCTGGCGGGCGGCTCCGCCATGGTGACCAGGGAGGCGAGCAAGGCCCCCATGACGGGCTGGGGCCAGGTACTGCACTTCTTCCTCACCCGTGAGGTGGAGATCGTCAACTGCGCGCGGGCCGGAGCGAGCGCCCGGACGTTCGGCGAACGGGGCAGGCTCGACTGGATCCTCCAGCACCTGCGTCCCGGGGACTACCTGCTCACCTCGTTCGGCACCAACGACGCGAAGCCGGAGAAGTGGCTCTACAGCGAGGCCTACGGCGACTTCCCGCAGCACCTGCGGAAGTTCGTCGACGGGGCGCGCGCACGCAATGCCCACCCGGTGCTGATCAGTCCGCCCGAACGGGACGGCCACGACGTGCACGGCAACATGCCGATGAGCATCCCGGAGTACCCGATGGCGATGCGCGACCTCGCCACCGAGTGCAGCGTTCCCTACATCGACCTCTACGCCCGGACCCACGGCTGGTGGGAGGCGCTGGGCCCGGAAGGCGTGCGCCCCTTCTTCATCCACCTCGAACCGGGGGAGCACCCGAACTACCCGGAGGGGTTCCACGACCCCGGTCACATGACGCCCGAGGGGGCCATCGCCTGTGCGCGGTACATCGCCCACGCCCTGGTGGAGCAGCGGATCGTGCCCCCGCACTGGGTCGTCGACCTGGACCGGACGGACTTCCCCCCGGAGTGGGTGACCTGGCTCGACGACGAGACGCACGCCGAGCTGACCAGGGCACGCACGCTGGGCTCCAACTGAGATACGGACGGGCATGAGCACCTTCACCCTCACGAGAATGCGCAGCGTCCAGCAGGGCGACCCCTCGATCGTGGCCCACACGGAACTCCGGACCACCACGGACCCCCGTCTTCCGGTCCGGCCGGGCGGGACGATCGACTTCGAGTGGATCCTCACCCCGCAGGGCGAGGGCACCCGCTACTACGGGTACCTCATGGCCACCTCGTTCGAATCCGTCGCCACCGTCGAGAGCATGGCCGGGATGAGCCGGCTGCCGTCGGGCGACCGGTACGCGACCTCGACCACCCCCGGCGTCGAACGCGTCGCCAGGTTCACGCTCCGGGTGAACCGGCACGCGGCACCCGACGCGTTCCTCGTCCCCGTCCTGCGGGCGGGCATCATCGCCGACGGCGGGAAGAGCCTCACCTCCACCACGTTCTCCCTGAAGGGCCACGGCTTCCGGATCGCCCCGCTGCCGCCGCAGGGACGGAGCATGACGGTGCTGCCGGGGCACCGCGGTGTGCTGACCGGTCTCGCCGCGGGGCTGGGCGAGGAGGTGCGGCTGGTCGGTGTGGGACCGGCCCGCCAGGGGACGACGAGCGTCGAGGCGGACGGAGCGGTGACGTACCACCCCTTCCCCGGCCACCTGGGCTACGACTGGTTCGACTACGTGCTCGACGCGGGCGACGGACGCCTGGTCCCCGGCCGGGTCACGGTCCACGTGGGGGACCTCGGCGCGATCCCGGGGGTGCTCGCAGGCGCGCCACCGGAGCGCTGAGACCCCGCCCGAAGCGGCCCCGCACCCGCCCCGGCGGGGCAGGGGCACGGGCGGAACACATGCGAACGGGCCGTACGGGGAATTCCCCGTACGGCCCGTCCTCGCATCGGCGAAGGGTTACGCCGGAACGCTCGCCACGCCCTGTGCCAGGAACTTCTTGCCGTTCACCCGCTCCGAGACGCCCTCACGGTCCAGGTACGGCGTGATGCCGCCCAGGTGGAAGGGCCAGCCCGCGCCGGTGATCAGGCAGAGGTCGATGTCCTGGGCCTCGGCGACGACGCCCTCGTCCAGCATCAGACCGATCTCCTGCGCCACCGCGTCCAGGACCCGGTCGCGGACCTGCTCCTCGGACAGGACGACATCGCCCTGCTTCAGGAGCGCGGCAACCTCCGGGTCCAGCTCCGGCTTGCCGGAGTCGTAGACGTAGAAGCCGCGCTTGCCGGCCTTGACGACCGCGGCCAGGTTCTCCGAGACGGTGAACCGGTCCGGGAAGGCGCGGTTCAGGGTCTCGGAGACGTGCAGACCGATCGCCGGGCCGACCAGCTCCAGCAGCACCAGCGGCGACATCGGCAGACCGAGCGGCTCGATGGCCCGCTCGGCGACGTCGACCGGGGTGCCCTCGTCGATGACGTTCTGGATCTCGCCCATGAAGCGGGTGAGGATGCGGTTGACGACGAACGCCGGGGCGTCCTTCACCAGCACCGCGGTCTTCTTCAGCTTCCGCGCCACACCGAACGCCGTGGCCAGCGAGGCGTCGTCGGTCTGCTCGCCGCGGACGATCTCCAGCAGCGGCAGGATCGCGACCGGGTTGAAGAAGTGGAAGCCGACGACCCGCTCGGGGTGCTGGAGCTTCGACGCCATCTCGGTGACCGAGAGGGACGAGGTGTTGGTGGCGAGGATCGCGTGCGCCGGGGCGACCGCCTCGACCTCCGCGAACACCTGCTGCTTGACGCCGATCTCCTCGAAGACGGCCTCGATGACGAAGTCGGCGTCGGAGAAGCCCTCGGCCTTGTCCAGCACACCGGTGACCAGGGCCTTGAGGCGGTTGGCCTTGTCCTGGTTGATCCGGCCCTTGCCGAGCAGCTTCTCGATCTCGGCGTGGACGTAGCCCACACCCTTGTCGATCCGCTCCTGGTCGATGTCGGTCAGCACGACCGGCACCTCCAGGCGGCGCAGGAACAGCAGCGCCAGCTGCGAGGCCATCAGACCGGCACCCACGACGCCGACCTTGGTGACCGGACGGGCCAGGTTCTTGTCCGGGGCACCGGCCGGGCGCTTGGCGCGCTTCTGGACCAGGTTGAAGGAGTAGATCCCGGAGCGCAGCTCGCCACCCATGATCAGGTCCGCGAGGGCCTGGTCCTCGGCGTCGAATCCGGCGCTCAGGTCGCCGTCCTTCGCCGCGGCGATGATGTCCAGCGCGCGGTACGCGGCCGGGGCGGCGCCGTGCACCTTGGAGTCGGCGATGGCCCGGCCGCGCGCGACGGCCCGGTCCCAGGCGTCACCGCGGTCGACCTCGGGGCGCTCCACCACGACCGTGCCGTTCAGCACGTTCGCCGTCCAGAGCAGCGACTGCTCCAGGAAGTCGGCACCCTCGAAGATCGCGTCGGCGATGCCGAGCTCGAAGACCTGCTTGCCCTTGAGCTGACGGTTCTGGTTCAGCGAGTTCTCGATGATGACGGAGACCGCGCGGTCGGCACCGATCAGGTTGGGGAGCAGCGCGCAGCCGCCCCAGCCCGGGACCAGACCGAGGAAGACCTCGGGCAGCGAGAACGCGGGCAGCGCCTTGGAGACGGTGCGGTACGAGCAGTGCAGACCGACCTCGACACCGCCGCCCATCGCCGCGCCGTTGTAGTACGCGAACGTCGGGACCGCGAGGCCGGACAGGCGGCGGAAGACGTCGTGGCCGCCCTTGCCGATGGCCAGCGCGTCGTCGTGGTTCTTCAGCAGCTCGACGCCCTTGAGGTCGGCGCCGACCGCGAAGATGAACGGCTTGCCGGTGATGCCGACGCCGGTGATCGCACCCTCGGCGGCCTCCTTCTCGACCTGGTCGACGGCGGCGTTCAGGTTCGCCAGCGACTGCGGTCCGAAGGTGGTCGGCTTGGTGTGGTCCAGGCCGTTGTCCAGGGTGATGAGGGCGAAGCGGCCCGCACCGGCCGGGAGGTCGAGGTGGCGTACGTGCGCCTGGGTGACGACCTCGTCGGGGAACAGCTCGGCCGCACCCTTCAGGAGCTCGGTGGTGGTGGTCACTTGTCGCCTCCGGCGTCCTTGTGGTGCGGGTTCTCCCAGATGACCGTGGCGCCCATGCCGAAGCCGACGCACATGGTGGTGAGGCCGTAGCGGACCTGCGGCTGCTCCTCGAACTGGCGGGCCAGCTGCGTCATCAGACGTACGCCGGAGGAGGCCAGCGGGTGACCGTAGGCGATGGCGCCGCCGTACTGGTTGACCCGCGCGTCGTCGTCGGCGATGCCGTAGTGGTCGAGGAAGGCCAGCACCTGGACGGCGAACGCCTCGTTGATCTCGAACAGGCCGATGTCGCCGATCGTCAGCCCGGCCTTGGCCAGGGCCTTCTCGGTCGCGGGGATCGGGCCGTAGCCCATGACCTCCGGCTCGACGCCCGCGAAGGCGTACGACACGAGGCGCATTTTGACCGGCAGGCCCAGCTCGCGGGCGACGTCCTCGGCGGCGAGCAGCGAGGCGGTGGCGCCGTCGTTGAGGCCCGCGGCGTTGCCAGCGGTGACCCGGCCGTGCGCGCGGAAGGGGGTCTTCAGACCCGCCAGGGACTCCAGGGTCGTGCCCGGACGCATCGGCTCGTCGGCGGTGACCAGACCCCAGCCGGTCTCGCCGCCCTCCGGGGTGGTGCGGCGCACGGAGATCGGCACCAGGTCCTGCTGGATCTTGCCGTCGGCGTACGCCTTGGCGGCCTTCTCCTGCGAGCGGACCGCGTACTCGTCGGCGCGGAGCTTGGTGATCTGCGGGTACCGGTCGTGCAGGTTCTCCGCGGTCATGCCCATGAACAGGGCGGACTCGTCGACCAGCTTCTCCGAGACGAAGCGCGGGTTCGGGTCCACGCCCTCGCCCATCGGGTGACGGCCCATGTGCTCGACACCGCCGGCGACGACGACGTCGTAGGCGCCGAAGGCGATGGAGCCGGCCGTCGAGGTGACGGCGGTCAGCGCGCCCGCGCACATGCGGTCGATGGAGTAACCGGGGACGGACTGCGGCAGCCCGGCCAGGATTCCGGCGGTGCGGCCCAGCGTCAGACCCTGGTCGCCGATCTGGGTCGTCGCGGCGATGGCGACCTCGTCGATGTTCGCGGGGTCCAGGTCCGGGTTGCGGCGCAGCAGCTCCCGGATGGCCTTCACGACGAGATCGTCGGCGCGGGTCTCGTGGTAGATGCCCTTCGGGCCCGCTTTGCCGAACGGGGTGCGGACGCCGTCGACGAAGACGACGTCCCGGATGGTACGAGGCACGGTGGCTCTCCTCCAGGGTGCGGGATGGCACTGCTGCGGGCGCGCCCGAGCGCGCCGCCCCTTCATGCTACTTGCGGGTAACCAGACTGCCCACCCCTGGTGTCGGGAGCGGTGAAGGTCACATGCGGGAAAGATACCCGTCCGGCCCGTTCCGGCCGGCGGTCACGGCTTCCCGCGTGGCCGCGTGCGCGGGACGGGCGCAGGGCGTGGCGCGGGGCAACGGCGGACGCGGGGGAGTCGCGGGTACGACGACGAGCGCCGGACGGGGCGGACTCGGCCCGTCCGGCGCTCGGGGCCACGGGGCGCGGACGCCGCCGTGCAACCTGGCGTGAATGCGACCCCGGCAAGTCTCCGGCGGGGCGTCCGGTGGCGGGTCGTCAGCCCTTCGCGGTCAGTGCGCGGAACAGCAGCGGGGCCACCTGCTCGATCTGCCAGTGCCGCGCCCCGTATCCGGCGAGCGCGGCCTCGACCGCGTCCGGCGTCGGGTGCTTGGGCGGCTCCCAGCAGACCCGGCGCACCGTGTCGGGGGTGATCAGGTTCTCCTGCGGCATGCTCAGCCGCGCGGCGAGCTCCGACACCGCGGCGCGCGCGGCCGAGAGCCGGGCCGCCGCGGCCGGGTCCTTGTCCGCCCAGGCACGGGGCGGCGGCGGACCGGTGAGGGCCTGTCCGGGCTGGGGGAGTTCGGAGTCGGGCAGTGCCTTGGCGCGGTCGACGGCGGCCTGCCACTGCTCCAGCTGACGCCGCCCCATGCGGTGGCCGAACCCGGGCAGCGCGGTCAGTGCCTGCGTGTTCGGCGGGAGCGCGAGCGCCGCCTCGACGATCGCGGCGTCGCTCAGCACCTTGCCCGGCGAGACGTCGCGGCGCCGGGCGACCTGGTCACGGGCGGTCCACAGCTCCCGCACCACGGCCATCTGGCGGCGGCGGCGGACCTTGTGCATGCCGGAGGTGCGGCGCCACGGGTCCTTGCGCGGCGGGGCGGGCGGCGCCGAGGCGATGGCGTCGAACTCCTCGTGCGCCCACCCCAGCTTGCCCTGCCGGTCGAGCTCCTCCTCCAGGGCGTCGCGCAGGTCGATCAGCAGCTCGACGTCGAGCGCCGCGTAGCGCAGCCAGGGGTCGGGCAGCGGGCGGGTGGACCAGTCGACGGCGGAGTGGCCCTTCTCCAGGGAGTAACCGAGCACGTTCTCGACCATGGCGCCGAGACCGACGCGCGGGAAGCCGGCGAGCCGTCCGGCCAGCTCCGTGTCGAAGAGCCCGGTGGGAGTCATCCCTATTTCGCGCAGACAGGGCAGGTCCTGGGTGGCGGCGTGCAGGATCCACTCGCTGCCGCTCAGGACGTTTCCGAGCCCCGACAGATCGGGGCAGCCGACCGGGTCGATCAGCGCGCTGCCCGCGCCGTTCCGGCGCAGCTGCACGAGGTAGGCGCGCTGGCCGTAGCGGTAGCCGGAGGCCCGCTCGGCGTCCACGGCCACGGGACCGGAGCCGGCGGCGAAGGCGGAGATCACCCGGGCGAGGGCGTCGTCGGAGGCCACCACCGGGGGGATGCCCTCGCGAGGTTCGAGCAAGGGGATCGGCGCCGGGGCGACGTCGTCCGGGGGAGCGCCCCCGGTGGTTCGCAGTGATGTGTCTGCTGCGGTCTCTTGGGCGTCGGTCACGTGTCAAGGGTATCTGTGTATGTACGGCGCCCGTCGACGGAACGTTCCGTCGACGGGCGCCGAGGCATGCAAACCGGCCGGTCCCCGGAGGCGGGGCCGCGCGGACCTGCCGGGTCGTGGGCGTCAGTGGATGATTCCCGTGCGCAGGGCGACGGCGACCATTCCGGCGCGGTCCCCGGTGCCGAGCTTGCGGGCGATACGGGCGAGATGGCTCTTGACGGTAAGGGCGGACAACCCCATGGAGACGCCGATGGCCTTGTTGGACTGGCCCTCGGCGACCAGCCGGAGGACCTCGACCTCGCGGCCGGACAGTTCGCGGTAGCCGCCCGGGTGGCTCGGGGTGCCGGGGGGCCGGCGGTGCATACGGGCGGCGTTGGCGCCGATGGGGGCGACGCCGGGACGGGCGGGATGGCCGATATTGGTTCGGGTGCCGGTGACGACATAGCCCTTCACACCGCCCGCGAGGGCGTTGCGCACGGCGCCGATGTCGTCGGCGGCGGAGAGGGCGAGACCGTTCGGCCAGCCGGCCGCCCGGGTCTCGGACAACAGGGTCAGCCCGGAACCGTCGGGCAGGTGGACGTCGGCAACGCAGATGTCGCGCGGGTTGCCGACGCGGGGACGAGCCTCCGCGATGGACGACGCCTCGATGACGTCACGTACTCCGAGAGCCCACAGATGGCGGGTGACGGTGGAACGGACGCGCGGGTCGGCCACGACGACCATGGCCGTCGGCTTGTTCGGGCGGTAGGCGACCAGGCTTGCGGGCTGCTCTAGGAGAACGGACACCAGGCCTCCTGGGGGGAGTGGTGGGACGGGCCGGCTCGGGGATGAAGCCGGGGCAACCGTGCTTGAAGGGTCATTGACCTCTTCGGCAGCGGGCCCGCCCTCCTTTAGGGGAAGATCGCGATTTAGTGAGTAACAATTCCAGGCAAACCGGACATGCGATCGATTGTATGGAAAGAATGCCGGTAACGGTGCATCGAATGTGACGCACGGTTACCGGCATGGGGATGGTTTTCGGTCAGAAATGGAGTCAGTGGGTCTGGGGGCCGCGACGCTGAGGAAGCGTCACCACCGTCGCGTCCACGGGATCCGACGGGGGCAGGCCGGCGATCTGGCACAGCAGGTCGCCCCACGCCATGAGATGCGCCGAGGCGTCCGGGGCCCCGCCGCGCCCCTCGCGCGGCGTCCAGGACGCCCGGATCTCGATCTGGGTCGCCGGCCGTCTCTCGCCCAGCGCGCCGAAGTAGTGCGACCCCGCCCGGGTCACCGTGCCGCCCGCCTCCCCGTACGACAGGCCGCGCGCCTCCAGCGCACCGGTCAGCCAGGACCAGCACACCTCCGGCAGCAGCGGATCGGACGCCATCTCCGGCTCCAGCTCGGCCCGCACCAGTGTCACCAGACGGAAGGTGCCCCGCCAGGCGTCCTGCCCGGCCGGGTCGTGGAGCAGCACGAGACGGCCGTCGGCGAGATCCTCCTCGCCGTCGACGACCGCGGCCTCCAGGGCGTACGCGTAGGGGGCGAGCCGCCTGGGCGGTCGCGTCGGCTCCACCTCCAGCTCGGGTCGGAGCCGTGCCGAATGCAACGCGTCCACCGCCGAACGGAACGCGGGCGGCACGAAGCCGCCCTCCTCGCTGTCCCTGGTGTCAGCGCCATCGGTCTGATCGGAGAACTGTTCCTGAGCCGGAGCCATGCGGGGAAGAGTAGGCGGAACCGGGGCTCCGCGCAGGGAGGGACACCCGGGCGGGCCCGGCTGCTTGCGGCTTCGTGCGAAGATTCCTGGTGTGAGTGCCAACGATCGCCCCATGGGCCAGCAGACGAAGACCTCCGCCACCCATGAGTCGGCGTTCCTGAAGGCGTGCCGCCGCGAGCCCGTGCCGCACACACCGGTCTGGTTCATGCGCCAGGCGGGGCGCTCGCTGCCCGAGTACCTGAAGGTGCGCGAAGGCATCCCGATGCTCGACTCCTGCATGATGCCGGAGCTGGTCGCGGAGATCACGATGCAGCCCGTCCGCCGCCACAAGGTCGACGCCGCGATCTACTTCAGCGACATCGTCGTACCGCTCAAGGCCATCGGGATCGACCTCGACATCAAGCCCGGCGTCGGCCCGGTCATTGCCGACCCCATCCGCACCCGCTCCGACCTGGCCCGGCTGCGCGACCTCACGCCCGAGGACATCGGCTACGTCACCGAGGCCATCGGCCTGCTCACCGCCGAGCTGGGCGCCACCCCGCTCATCGGCTTCGCCGGAGCGCCCTTCACCCTCGCCAGCTACCTCGTGGAGGGCGGCCCGTCCCGCAACCACGAGCACACCAAGGCCCTGATGCACGGCGACCCCCGGCTCTGGGCGGACCTGCTCGACCGGCTCGCCGAGATCACCGGCACCTTCCTCAAGGTGCAGATCGAGGCCGGCGCCTCGGCCGTCCAGCTCTTCGACTCCTGGGTGGGCGCCCTCGCCCCCGCCGACTACCGGCGCTCGGTGCTGCCCGCCTCGGCGAAGGTCTTCGAGGCCGTCGCCCCCTACGGCGTCCCGCGCATCCACTTCGGCGTCGGCACCGGCGAACTCCTCGGCCTGATGGGCGAGGCGGGCGCGGACGTCGTCGGCGTCGACTGGCGCGTCCCGCTGGACGAGGCCGCCCGCCGGGTCGGCCCCGGCAAGGCGCTCCAGGGCAACCTCGACCCCGCGGTGCTGTTCGCGCCGACGGCGACGGTGGAGGAGAAGGCCCAGGAGGTGCTGGACGCGGCCGCCGGCCTCGAAGGCCACGTCTTCAACCTGGGCCACGGCGTGATGCCGTCGATGGACCCGGACGCGCTGACCCGGCTCGTGGAGTACGTGCACACCAGCACCGAGCGCTGAGCACGGCACCCGGGGCGGGCACCACGCGCTCAGGCGGTGCCCGCCCGCCGCACCGCCGCCACCGCCTTGCGGGCCGCCACCAGAACCGGGTCCCAGACCGGTGAGAACGGCGGCGCGTAACCGAGGTCCAGGGCGGTCATCTGCTCCACCGTCATCCCCGCCGTGAGCGCCACGGCCGCCACGTCGACCCGCTTGGCCGCCCCCTCCCGGCCCACGATCTGCACTCCCAGCAGCCGACCCGTGCGGTACTCCGCCAGCATCTTCACCGTCATGGGCCGCGCCCCCGGGTAGTAACCCGCCCGCCCCGTCGACTCGATCGTCGCCGTGACGAACCGCAGACCCGCCGCACGGGCGTCCTTCTCACGCAGACCGGTGCGGGCGATCTCCAGATCGCACACCTTGCTCACCGCCGTCCCCACCACCCCCGGGAACGTCCCGTAGCCGCCGCCGACGTTGGAACCGATGATCTGGCCGTGCTTGTTGGCATGGGTGCCCAGCGCGATGTGACGGGTCCGGCCCGCCACCAGGTCGAGCACCTCGACGCAGTCGCCGCCCGCCCAGACGCCCTCGTGCCCGACGACCCGCATCGACAGATCGGTCAGCAGACCGCCGTGCGGGCCCAGCGGCAGGCCCGCGGCGCGCGCCAGCGTCGTCTCCGGCTCCACCCCGATGCCGAGCACCACCACGTCCGCCGGGTAGGAGGTGTCGCCCGCCGCGACCGCGCGGACCCGGCCGTCCGGGCCGGTGAGGATCGCGGTGACCTCGGCCCGGCCGACCGTGGTGATGCCCATGCCGTCCATCGCCTCGTGCACCAGCCGGCCCATGTCGGGGTCGAGCGTCGCCATCGGCTGCTCGCCGCGGTTGAGCACGGTCACCTCGAAGCCGCGCTTCAGCAGCGCCTCCGCCATCTCCACACCGATGTAGCCCGCCCCGACGACCACCGCCCGCCGCCCCGGCGTCCGGTCCAGCGAGTCCAGCAGCGCCTGCCCGTCGTCCAGCGTCTGCACCCCGTGCACCCCGGGCGCGTCCATGCCGGGCAGCGCCGGACGCACCGGACGGGCCCCCGTCGCGATCACCAGCTTGTCGAAGCCCGTCCAGTACGACTCGCCGGTCCCCAGGTCCAGGGCCCGCACCCGCCGCCCCGCGACGTCGATCTTTGTGACCTCGGTGCGCATCCTGAGGTCGATGTCGCGGGCCCGGTGCTCCTCGGGCGTACGGGCGACGAGGCCGTCCCGCTCCGCCACGTCGCCGCCGACCCAGTACGGAATCCCGCACGCCGAGTAGGAGGTGAAGCGGCCCCGCTCGAAGGCGACGATGCCCAGCTTCTCCGGGCCCCTCAGCCTGCGGGCCTGCGACGCGGCGGACATGCCCGCCGCGTCGCCGCCGATGACCACCAGTCGCTCCGCCGTCATGCCCGTCCCTCCGCCACCGAGTCCGAGGGGCCCACGCTACGACGCGGGGGAAGCGGTCGGGCGCCCGGACGGGTTTGAGAGAGTAGGGGCATGCAGCGTTCAAGCAACCGCGCGGACACGGATACGGGACACGTCGTCGTCATCGGCGGCGGCATAGCCGGCCTCGCCGCCGCACACCGGCTCCTCGGAACCGGTCTCCGGGTCACCCTGCTGGAGGCCACCGAGCGGCTCGGCGGCAAGCTCATGACCGGCGAGGTCGCCGGGACCCGGGTCGACCTGGGGGCCGAGTCGATGCTCGCCCGCCGCCCGGAAGCGGTCGGCCTGGCCCGCGCCGTCGGGCTCGGCGACCGTCTGCAGCCGCCCGCCACGACCACCGCGTCCGTCTGGACCCGCGACGCCCTGCGGCCCATGCCCAAGGGCCATGTGATGGGCGTCCCGGGCGACCCGGCGGCGCTCGCCGGAGTGCTCTCCCCGGAGGGCCTCGCCCGCATCGCGCAGGAACGCGACCTCACCCCGACCACCGTCGGCGACGACGTGGCCGTCGGCGCGTACGTCGCCGACCGGCTGGGCCGGGAGGTCGTCGACCGGCTCGTGGAACCGCTGCTCGGCGGCGTGTACGCGGGCGACGCGTACCGGATCTCCATGCGCGCCGCCGTGCCCCAGCTCTTCGAGGCGGTGCGCGAGGGCGGCCCGCTCCTCGACGCCGTCCGCCGCATCCAGGAACGCGCCGCGGCCCGGCAGCAGACCGGACCCGTCTTCCAGGGCATCGACGGCGGCATCGGCACCCTGCCCGGGGCGGTCGCCGACGCGATCCGCGCGGCCGGCGGGGAGATCCTGACCGCCACCCCCGTCCTCGGCCTGACCCGGACCACCACCGGCTGGGACGTCCGCACCGACGCCCGGGTGATCGCCGCCGACGGCATCGTGCTGGCCGCACCCGCCTGGTCCGCCTCCACCCTGCTCGCCGCCGAGTCCCCGGCGGCCTCCGCCGAGCTGGCCGGGGTCGAGTACGCGTCGATGGCCCTGGTCACCATGGCGTTCCGCCGCTCCGACACGGCCGCCACGACCGCGCTCGCCGGACGCTCCGGCTTCCTCGTCCCCCCGGTCGACGGCCGCACCATCAAGGCCTCCACCTTCTCCACCCACAAGTGGGACTGGGTCGCCGCCTCCGCCCCCGACCTCTTCGTCCTGCGCACCTCCGTCGGCCGCTACGGCGAGGAGGACCACATCCACCGCGAGGACACCGAACTCGTCGACGTGTCGCTGCGCGACCTCGCCGAGGCGACGGGACTGGCCGCGAAGCCCGTGGACACCGAGGTCACCCGGTGGATCGGCGGACTGCCCCAGTACCCCGTGGGGCACCTCCCGCGGGTCGAACGGATCCGCGCCGAGGTCGCCAAACTGCCCGCACTGCGGGTCTGCGGAGCGGTCTACGACGGCGTCGGCATCCCCGCCTGCATCGCGAGCGCCCACCGCGCGGCGGACGAGATCATCCACGACCTCACGGGCCGCCCGGCGGAGGAGAACGCGGAAGAGATCATCGCCACGCCGACCCTGGTTCAGGGCACTCGGAGCGAGGCGGGACAATAGCCGTATGAGTGCGCCTGAGACTGTGAAATCAAGCAAGGGCCCCAACGCGGGCAAGAAGGCCAAGGACCTCAACGAGGTCATCCGCTACACGCTGTGGTCCGTCTTCAAGCTGCGCGACGTCCTGCCCGCCGACCGGGCCGGTTACGCCGACGAGGTCCAGGAGCTGTTCGACCAGCTCGAAGCCAAGGACATCACCGTCCGCGGCACCTACGACCTCTCCGGTCTGCGAGCCGATGCCGACATCATGATCTGGTGGCACGCCGAGACCGCGGACGAGCTGCAGGAGGCGTACAACCTCTTCCGGCGCACCAAGCTGGGCCTGGCGCTCGAACCGGTCTGGTCGAACATGGCGCTGCACCGCCCCGCCGAGTTCAACAAGTCGCACATCCCGGCCTTCCTGGCCGACGAGACGCCGCGCAACTACATCAGCGTCTACCCCTTCGTGCGCTCCTACGACTGGTACCTGCTGCCCGACGAGGACCGCCGCCGCATGCTCGCGGACCACGGCAAGATGGCCCGCGGCTACCCCGACGTCCGCGCCAACACCGTCGCCTCCTTCTCGCTCGGCGACTACGAGTGGATCCTCGCCTTCGAGGCCGACGAGCTGCACCGCATCGTCGACCTGATGCGCCACCTGCGGGGCTCCGAGGCGCGGCTGCACGTCCGTGAGGAGATCCCGTTCTTCACCGGCCGCAGGAAGTCGGTCGCAGACCTGGTGGCCGGGCTCGCGTAGCGAGCGGGCTCCGACCACCCCAGCCCGGAAGATCAGAGGGCGGGCAACGGCGCGTTCCGCGCGCCGCCCGCCGTTCCAGCGACACCGGGTTCGGCTCCCGGTGCGGCGCGCGTCCCGCGCGCCGCACCGGTGTTTTTCCGTACCGCCACCCGCCGCCGTACTACCGGACGCGCCCCGTCGCACCGCTCCCGCCGAGTGCGAGGCGGACGTGGATGACCATGGCCTGTTCACCATGCGGACGGTTCGGCGGCACCGGCCGGTGGGCGGGGCGCCACCGAGGTTCAGGACCCGCCGCCACAGCTGGACCCGCCGCCACAGCTGGAGCCGCCACCGCAGCTGGACCCGCCACTGGAACAGCTGGACCCGCTCGACCCGCCGCAGCCCGACCCGGACCCCGAACCGCAGCTCGACCCCGAACTGCATCCGCCCCCGCCGCTCCCGCCGCTGCCCCCGTCCCCGGAGCTTCCGCAACTGCCGTGCCCCGGGCCTGTACCGGCGCACCACACCACCGGCGCGAGGAGCAACGAGGAGGAGTCCGGGGACGACGACGGCACCGGGCTCGCCGACCGCCCGGCCGGGCGCATCCGTGCCGCCGCGATCAACTGCGCCTGGAACCCGGGGTCGGGCAGGTACCGCAGCCCGCGCGTGGCCACCAGGTGGGCCGGGCTCGGGTCGTGTGCCGGGCCGGTGCCGTACGCCGCGGCGGCCCGCCGCCCCGCCCCCGTGACGCGCCCGCGGGCCACGGCGGCGCAGACGAAGCCGACGGGGAAGCCGGCGATCAGGACCGGGAGCACTTTTACGACGAAGGGCACGGGGGTGTCCGCGGCCGGGTCGGCGGACATGTACTGGGAGACCGTCGCCACCACGGAGGCCGGGACGGCCAGCACGCAGACCAGTCCCTGGGCGATGCCCCAGCGGCGCCACTTCCGGCTCGCGGCGGGCGGGACCAGCAGGCCGCGGGCGGCGAGCACGTCGCCGATCTCCTGCACGGCGGGGTGCCGCATCACCGCCTCGCGCAGCGTGTGCAGCGCACCGCTGGGGGCCGTGGCGTGCTCCTGGAGCACCGCGCGTTCCACCGGGTCGTGCGCCTCGGCCCGCTGGACGGTGACGATCCCGGGGCCGCCGACGGCGATCCGGCCGTCCGCGTGCATCGCGGTGAGCGCGGTGTCCACCACCCTGCCGGGACCACCGTTCAGGAAGGCGACCTCGTGGAGGTCGTGGACGGGGCCGCCGGGGCCACGCCGGGCGCGGGCGAGCCCCACGACCAGGAGGACCGAGGAGACCACGACCGAGAGGTCCACCAGAACCGCGAGAACGTTCATGCCGGTCACCTTCCGGCCAGGGCCGCGCGGGCCGCTCGTATCAGCCGGGTGGTGCGGCGCGGCGGTCGCGCGGCGGCCCGGTCCTGCCACCAGTGGGTCAGCCGTCGGCGGGCCCCGTCGTCGGCGGGCCGCCCCGCGATCAGCAGCGATTCGGCGAAGTCCAGCGCGTCGCGCCGGTACCCGGCGGACATGGGCCGGCTCCCGGCGTACGCGAGGAAGGCGGGCCGGTAACCGGCGCCCAGGATCTCCGGCAGTTCGGGCGCCACCCTGGCGACGACCCCGGCCCGTTTGGCTGCCAGGGCACGGCTCTGGACGCCGAGCCGGTGCGGGTCGAAACCGGGCGGGGCGGGGTCCCCGGCGACGAGCGCGCGGAGCAACGCGGTCTGGGCGACCGCGAGCCGGTCCCGCACCCCGTCAGGGGCGGGGGACGCGTCAGGGGTGGACTGCATGGCCGGGGCGGGGGACGCGTCCGGGACGGGCTGCACGGCCGGTGCGCGGGACGGCCGGTGCGCGGTGCCGGTGGCCGTTGCCGGGGGCGTCGCCCGGTCCAGCGTGGCGCGGATCGTGGCCAGTTCGGCCGCCAGTTCCCCGGCCGGCGGGAAGTCGTCGTCGCGTTCCAGCAGGACGCCCGGGGGGTCGACCCGGGAGCGGAGTTCGGCGAGGACGTCGAGGACCGGCCGGGTGACCGGGTGGGCGTGGGTGTCGTGCCAGACGCCGTCCTTCTCGATCCCGCCCGCCACATGGACGTACGCGATCGCCTCCACCGGCAGCTCGTCGAGCGCGGTGGCCGGGTCCTCGCCCCGGTTGACGTGGTTGGTGTGCAGATTGGCGACGTCGATCAGCAGCCGGACCCCGGTGCGTTCTACCAGCTCCGCGAGGAACTGCCCCTCGGTCAGCTCCTCGTCGGGCCAGGAGATCAGCGCCGCGATGTTCTCCAGGGCCAGCGGCACCGGCAGCGCGTCCTGCGCGATGCGCACGTTCTCGCACAGCACGGCCAGGGCGTCCCGGGTGCGCGGCACGGGCAGCAGATGGCCGGCCTCCAGACCGGCCGAAGCGGTGCGCGGCCCCCCGGCCCGTACGAACGCGATGTGCTCGGTCACCAGGGGCGCCCCGAGCAGTTCGGCCCTGGCGGCGAGATCGGCGAGCCGGCCCGGGTCGGGGCGGTCGGCCCCGCCGAGCCCCAGCGAGACGCCGTGCGGGACGACGGCGACACCGCGTTCCCGGAGCCGCGCCAGCGAGTCGGGCAGATGGCCGACGCAGATGTTCTCGGCGACCGCCTCCACCCAGTCGATCCCCGGCAGCGCCTCGACGGCGCCCGCGATCTCCGGCCGCCATCCGATGCCGATTCCCAGCTTCATGTCGTCCCCCTCCTCCGCTCCGTGCAGGGCTGATGGCCCCGCCGGGCGGTGGTGAATCCGGGAAGGAGGACGTTCAGAGGATGATTTGAGGTTCCGGATCGGGCGAGGTGGGGGCAGCGGCCGGGCGTCGCCCGGCCACGCGGGATGGTTGGCGACCGCCTCGAACGACCCCTGGATTCCCTACCGGCTCCCCGGGACCGGCCGGAGCGCGACCCAGTAGCGCCGTGCGGGGCCGTGCTCGGTGTCCCGTACGCCTTCGAGGACGCCGCCGTGGCGTTCGATCGTCCTCGCCGACGCGAGGTTGTCGGCCGCGCAGACGATCAGCAACCGGTCCATGCCCCGTGCCCGCGCCTCGTCGAGCATCCGGCCCAGCGCCCAGGTGGCCAGTCCGCGCCGCCGCGCGGACGGCCGGATGCCGTATCCGATGTGACCGAACCGCGGCACGAAGCCATCGGGCCCGTGCCGCAGCGCGATTCCGCCGAGCACCCGGCCGTCCTCGACGATCCACCGGTACGTACAGCCCGGCCGGCCGGCCTCCGTCGTCCCGGCCGGAGCCGATTCCCCGGCCAGCCGCGCCACCCAGGCCGCGAACCCGGCCGGTGAACCGACCTCGTCGGACGGCTCCAGCCCGAACCCGTCCTCGTGGAGACCGGGACCCCACTCGCTCCGTGCCTCGGTCCAGGCGGAGTGCAGAAGGGCGGTGGGCGCGATCAGTTCGGGCATACGGCGACGCTACCGACTCCCGGGACCTCCCGGACCGCTCGGGCTCAGGTGTCGTAGTAACCGTCCCAAGGAGCGTGGAAGCCCAGGCAGTCGGGGTAGAACTCCGCCCGCACGACATCCGACTCCTCGTCCTTCTCCGGGACCAGGCCGAACAGGATGCCCTCGGACCGGACGGCGAAGGGGGCGATCGCGATGTCCTCGTAGCGCCGCTCCGGCAGGGCGTCCAGCCATTCGTCGAGCAGACACCGGGCGGCGGCGACCGCCTCCCGTTCGCCGTCCGCCGTGGTGCCGGTGACCTGGATGCGCGAGTCCAGGTGTCGGCCGGCCTCGTCGAACCGGTGGAGCACGGCGCACCAGTACTTCCGGGACTGCCAGTCGTCGCTGCTCCACTCCTCGGCCTCGGGGAAGGCCGCGGTGACCGAGGCGAAGAACTGGCCGTCCCGCCAGCGCCCGATGGTGCTCGTGCGGTAGTCGGCCTCGTGCTTGATCGGAACGATCTCGGGAACGGTCATGCGCGGAACCATAGGTGCCGCCTGTGACAACGGGCGGCGCTCAGCCGCGCAGCGCGGGGTGCTCGGCGACCACCGTGCACGACCCCGGGGCGATCTCGGTGAACCCGGCGTCACGCACCACCGGCAGCCCGCCCGCCGTCAGCTCCCGCCAGCGGCCCGGTTCCGCGGTGGCCACGGAGAGCGGGAAGCCCGCCTCGCGCCACGCCTTGCGCTCCGTCTCCGAGAGCTCCCACCAGGCGAGCTGCGCACCGTGCCCGACCTGCGCCATCGCCTTGCCCGCCGACATGTCCAGTTCCGGGTTCAGCCACAGCACCGGCTCCCCGGGGGCGGGCACGGGCGGCGGCTCCGGGTCTTCCAGGTCCGTTCCCGACACCTGGAGCTTCGCCAGCTCCTTCGGCCAGCCGTCCAGGGGCACCGGCGGGAAGACCCGCACCTCGGCGCCCTCGCCGGTCACCGTGATGCCCGGCAGCTCCGAGGCCCTGCGCCACTCCGCGCCGCGCGCCCGCCGCACCACCTTGCGGATCCGGGCGTCCTGCCAGTCCCGCATCGCCCGCGCCCACTCGCCCTCACCGGTCGAGCGTTCGTCGGAGAGCATCACGAGCACCGCGCGGGCAGCGGTCCGCAACGCGTCGGTACGGGCCGGGGGAGCCGTCTTCTCGATGTGCACGACCAGCGGCAGGACGTACTGCGGGGCCTCGTCGCGGTTCGTCCGCTCCGGCCGGAACGGGCTGTCCCCGGCAGGAGGGCGGTCCACCGCGGGAGGGCCGTCCGCCGCGGGCGGGTGGGAAATGGCCGGGGACTCGGGGATGTCATCGCTGCTCACCGCCCCAGTCTGCCAGCCGCCCGAGCCGCGTTTCTTGGCGGAAGGGGACGCTCCGGGTGAGGATGCACCGCATGAAGAGCGATCTCTTTTCCAGCGAGAACCTGGCACAGCAGGCGACGGTCCCCGGGATGACCCTGCAGAACGCCAAATCCATCAAGTACGCGGTCAACGGCGAAATGCACGCCCGCCAGGGGGCGATGATCGCCTTCCGCGGCGATCTGCAGTTCGAGCGCAAGGGCCAGGGCATAGGGGGCATGCTGAAGCGCGCCGTCACCGGCGAGGGGCTGCCGCTGATGGCGGTCCGCGGCCAGGGCGAGGCGTGGTTCGCGCACGAGGCCGCCAACTGCTTCATCGTGGAGATGGAGCACGGCGACGTCCTCACGATCAACGGCCGCAACGTGCTCTGCTTCGACCCCACGATCTCCTACGAGATCAAGACCGTGAAGGGCGCCGGGATGACCGGCGGCGGGCTCTTCAACAGCGTCTTCACCGGCTACGGCAAGCTCGGCCTGATGTGCGAGGGCCACCCCATCGTGATTCCCGTCACGCCGCAGCAGCCGGTGTGCGTCGACACGGACGCGGTGGTCGGCTGGAGCGCCAACCTGACCACCTCGCTGCACCGTTCGCAGAGCTTCGGCTCGATGATCCGCGGCGGTTCCGGCGAGGCCGTCCAACTGCGGCTGGACGGCGAGGGGTTCGTGATCGTACGGCCCAGCGAGGCCAAGCCCGAGAAGGCGACGGCCAACTGAGGCTGAACGGCGTCGGCCGGCGCTACGGCCTCGGCGGTCCCTGGGTGCTGCGTGGGATCGATCTCGACCTGCCCACGCACACCCTGATCCGGATCGAGGGGGCCAACGGCACCGGAAAGTCGACCCTGTTGCGGCTGCTCGCAGGGATCGACGCCCCCACGGAGGGCCGGATCACCGGCCGTCGGCCGCGTACGGCGTACGTCCCCGAACGCTTCTCGGCGGCGCTGCCGTTCACCGCGGCCGGCTACCTCGTCCACCTCGGCCGCGTCCACGGTCTGCGGTCCGCCGAGGCGGCGGACCGCGCGCGGGCGTGGCTCGACCGCTTCGGGGCCGCCGGCCACGCCCGCACCCCGCTGCCGGAGCTCTCCAAGGGCACCAGCCAGAAGGTCGCCGTGGCCCAGGCGCTCCTGGCCGAGCCGGAGTTGCTGATCCTGGACGAGGCGTGGACCGGGCTGGACACGGTGGCCCGCGACGAACTGGACCGGGCCGTGGCCGAGCGGGTCGCGGCGGGCTCCACCGTCGTCTTCGTCGACCACGACCCGCGCAGGCTCGCCGGGTCGGTCGACGCCGTCCACCGGGTGGAGGGGCAGGGACTCGTCGCCGTGCCCGCAGGGGGAACGGCGCAGACGGGGCCACGGGTACGGATCGAGGCGACGGGCCCGGCGGGGGCCGTGCTGCCCGCGGGACTGCCGGGCGCACCGGAGCACACACCCCTGGCCGACGGCGTACGGCTCACCGTCGTGGCGGCGCACTCCGACGCGCTGCTGCGCGCCCTGCTCACGGCCCGCCCGCCCTGGCACGTCCGCCACCTGGCCACCGTCGCCGACCCCGCCGGGCCCGACGACCCCGACACCGCCCCCGGCCGCCCCGTCACCGCACCCTCGTCCGGCACCGCCCCGCATCCCCACGGCCGTACGTCCCCCGAGGCATCATGACCGCGCTCCTCCGTTACCGGGTCGCCCTGCTGGTCCGCTCCCAGCACTGGCTCGCCCCCGTGCTGCTGTACGCGGCCTTCCTCGGCATCGGCGTGCAGTGGGGACAGCCCGTCCTCGACTCGCTCGGCTACGCCGCCGCCGGGCTGCTGCCCGTCACCGCCTGGCTCGTGCGGCTCTGCGTCAACCAGGAACCGCCCGCCGCCCGCACCGTCGTCGCCGCCGCGGCCGGACCGGCGCGGGCCCATCTGGCGGCGCTGCTCACCGCACTCGGCTGCGCCGGGCTGCTCGGCACGGCCGGCACCGCGATCGTGCTGGTGATCAGCAAGCCGGCCGGTGC
Source organism: Streptomyces sp. NPDC001732 (assembly GCF_053596315.1). NCBI lineage: Bacteria > Bacillati > Actinomycetota > Actinomycetes > Kitasatosporales > Streptomycetaceae > Streptomyces > Streptomyces sp. NPDC001732. The sequence goes on along the minus strand of NZ_JBSFFY010000013.1, from coordinate 52,666 downwards.
CGACAACGCCGTCCGGGTGCCGCTGCTGCCCGCCGGGGTCGCCGGGCTGCTCGCCGCCGCCTGCTGCGCGCTGCTGGGGGCGGCCGTCGGCGCGCTGTGCACCCGGCCGCTGCTGCACCGGCGCGGCTGGTCCGTCGTCGCCACCGTGGCGGCCGTGCTGCCGGCCCTGGTGGCCGACGGCTCGCCCGCGAACTCCGCCGTGACGGGCCTGGTCACCGGCTCGCGGACGGGCGCGGTGCACATGCCGGTCCCGGCCGTCGTCGTCGCCGCCGCCCTCGCCGCCGCCGCGGCGGCGCTCACCTGCAGGCTCGCCCCGCTGCGCGACTGAGCGGGGGCTGTCCCGCGATGCCCGGCGGGACGGTCCCCGGGCTCCTCGGCCGGGGCCCGTCGGCCCGTCAGGAGGGGCGGGCCCGCATCAGCTCGGAGACCTTGACGAAGCGGTAGCCGCGCTCGCGGAGTTCCGGGACCACCCGGCGCACCGCCTCGTCCGTGACCGGCGCCGCGCTGCGGGTGCAGTGCATGACGACCAGCGACCCCGGCGCCACCCCGGCCAGCACCTGCTCGGCCACCGCGTCCGCGTCCGTCGCGAAGGCGTCGCCGCTGACGACGTCCCACTGCACCGCCGTCGTCCTCGCCGGGGCGAGGGCACGCAGTGACGCGTCGTCGTAACAGCCTCCGGGGAAGCGGAAGTACGGCACCGTATTGCGCACCCCGGCCCGCCGGAACGCGGCAAGGGCCCGCTCCACGTCGGCGCGCACGTCGTCCTTCGCCACGGTCGGCAGCCCGTAGCAGGGGGACGTGAAGGCGTAGTGGCTGTACGAGTGGTTGGCGACCTCGAACAGCGGATCGGTGCCGATCGACCTGGCCTGCTCCGGGTACTCCTCGGCCCATCGCCCCGTCATGAACACGGTCGAGGGCACCTTCAGCCGGCGCAGCAGCGCGATCAGCCCGGGGTTGTCGAAATGCTCGCCCGCCTTCGCGCAGGGACCCTCGTCGGCCGTCATGTCGGCGTCGAAGGTGAGGGCCACGACCTTGTCCGCGGTCCTGGGGCCCCGCTCGAAGACCGGCGTCCGCCCGGCCGCTTCCGGGGCCGGGGTGGGCGGCCCGGACGGGGCCGGGGTCGGCTTCACGGACGGCGACGGCGGAACCGGCGGGGGAGTGCGCTGCGGGGCATGGGCCCGGACGTCTGCCGCGCCGCTCCCCGTCACGGCGCCGCCCGTCCCGCAACCGGTCAGAACAGTGCCCAGTACGGCACCAAGAGCCGCCGTCACCGTAAGTCTTCGTGCAGAGTTGGTCACTTGCGGAACGTAGACGATCACCCGAGCCGTGGTCGCCGACGGCACTCCGGCCGGGGGCGGACAAACATGCCGCTACCCCCGGCCGGCCCAGTGCCTCCGTTCCGGACGGGCCCGTCAGCCCGCCGGGTCCGTCAGCGCCACGGCCCCGTCACCGCGAACGTCGTCCCCGGCGTGTAGCAGTTCACGAACATCGTCCCGCCGTCCGGGGAGAACGTGACCCCGGCGAACTCGCCCCACTCGGGCTTCTCCGGCGTCCCGATGTTCTGCCGGCCCCGCGCCATGGCGTACACCTCACCACGCCGCGTCAGCCCGAACACGTGCTGCGCGCCGTCGCCGTCCTCGCACACCATCAGGCCGCCGTCGGCGGCGAGACAGATGTTGTCGGGGGACTCGCCGGGCAGCTGGACGTCCTTGTCGGGGCCGAAGACGATCACCAGCGTGAGGCGGCGCCGCTGCGGTTCGTACCGCCACACCTGGCCGTGGTGGTCGGCGGCCGACCCCTCCGCGCTGCGCGCGAAACTGGAGACGAAGTAGACCGAGGACCCGCCCCAGTAGCAGCCCTCCAGCTTCTGCGCGTGCGTGATGCCCTTCGGGCCGAAGTCCTGGAACCGGATCGGTGTTTCGGCCGCCAGCGGGTCCGGTACGGGCACCCACTCGACGCCCTCGAAGCACGCACCGGTCTCCTGGATCGCCGAGAGGTCGGGGACGCCCGGCACGCGCATGGCCTCCAGACGGCCGCCGGCCCGCAGCGAGCCCGTACCGCCGAGCGGTTTCTCCGGCAGGAAGCGGTAGAAGAGCCCGAACGGCCTGTCGAACGCGTCCTCCGTCTCGTAGACGATGCCGTTCCCCGGGTCGATCGCGATCGCCTCGTGCTGGAAGCGGCCCATCGCGGTGAGCGGCACGGCCCCGGTGCGGCGCGGGTCGGCGCCGTCCACCTCGAAGATGAAGCCGTGGTCCTTGGCGTAGCCGTTGGTACCGGCCTTGTCCTCGGTCTCCTCGCAGGTCAGCCAGGTGTTCCAGGGGGTGCGGCCACCCGCGCAGTTCACCGCCGTACCGGCGATGGCGACGCGTTCGCCGAGGACGTTGTTGCGGCCGTCCAGTTCCAGGGCCGTGCAGCCGCCCTTGCCCATCGGGTCGTAGGTGAGGCCCTCGACGACCGGCACCGGGATCCTTCCCGTGACCCGGTTCTCGTGGTTGCGCACCAGGTGGACCCGTCCGTGACGGCCCGCGAAGGCGGCCATGCCGTCGTGGTTGCTGGGCACCCGGCCCTCGCCGGAGCGGAGCTGCTCGCCCTCCCGGGACAGGACCCGGTAGCGGAAGCCCTTCGGCAGGTCGAGCAGGCCGTCGGGGTCGGGCACGAGCGGGCCGTAGCCACTGTGCCCCCGGGCGGCGGCGGTGCCCGCGAAGAGTTCGGAGAACGCCCCCGTGAAGGCGATGGAGGCGACGGCCGCGCCGCTGCCGGCCAGGACCTGGCGACGGGTGGCGGACCGGCGTGACGTTTCTGATGACATGAGGCAACTCCCTGCTGGCGGACAGGAGAAGTGACCCGCATGTATCTATCACGCGCATTGCCGCGCGGGAACCATGCGGGTCACTGAGCCCCATGTGTGCCCCGGGCCGGAAGTGACCCCTGGGACGTCAGACCAGCGAGGCGGAGAGGGTGATCGTCGTGCCGGTCAGCGCCTGGCTGACCGGGCAGTTCACCTTGGCGTTCTCGGCCGCCGCGACGAAGCCCGCCTCGTCGAGACCGGGAACCTCGCCCTGGACGACGAGGTGGATGCCGGTGATGCCGGTGCCGGGCTGGAAGGTGACGTCGGCCGTGGTGGTCAGCTGGGTCGGCGGGGTGCCGGCCGCGGTCAGGCCGTGGGACAGCGCCATCGAGAAGCAGCTGGAGTGGGCCGCCGCGATGAGCTCCTCGGGGCTGGTCTTTCCGTTCGCCTTCTCCGCGCGCGACGGCCAGGAGACGTCGTAGGAGCCGATGCCGGAGGAGTCGAGGGTGACGACCCCCTTGCCCTCGACCAGGTTGCCTTCCCAGACCGTGTGCGCCTGACGCGTGGTTGCCATGCTGATTCCCTTCAAACGGTGTGCGCGGTTGATGCGGGAGCACCGGGGCGCCCTCGGGTGCCCCGGTGGTACGTCCCGAACCTACTTCGCCACCAGGTCCTTCGCGTCGCGAGCCAGCGCCGTCAGCCGCGAGATCGCCCGGAAGTACTTCTTCCGGTACCCGCCGTTCAGCATCTCCTCGCTGAACAGCCGGTCGAACGGCAGCCCCGAGGCGAGCACCGGGACCTCCCGGTCGTACAGCCGGTCCGCGAGGACGACGAGCCGCAGCGCGGTCGACTGGTCGGGCACCGGCTGGACCTCGGTGAGGCAGACCGCCCGCAGGTCGTCCGTCAGCGCGCCGTAACGGCTCGGATGGACGCGGGCCAGATGGTCGAGCAACGCGGGGAAGTCGTCCAGGCTGGCCCCCTCGGTGGCGTACGCGGCCCGGGTGACCTGCTCGTCGGAGTACGGGGGAGGGGCCTCGGGCAGCCCGCGGTGGCGGTAGTCCTCGCCGTCGATCCGCAGCGGGCGGAAGTGCGAGGACAGCCCCTGGATCTCCCGCAGGAAGTCGGCGGCGGCGAACCGGCCCTCGCCGAGCTTGCCGGGCAGGGTGTTGGAGGTGGCGGCGAGCGCGACCCCCGCCTCCACCAGCCTGCTGAGCAGCGACGACACCAGCACGGTGTCGCCCGGGTCGTCCAGCTCGAATTCGTCGATGCACAGGAGCCGGTGCCCGCTCAGCGTCTTCACGGTCTGCTGGAAGCCCAGCGCCCCCACCAGGTTCGTCAGCTCCACGAAGGTGCCGAACGCCTTCAGCGAGGGCTCGGCGGGCGTGGCGTGCCAGAGGGACGCCAGCAGATGGGTCTTGCCGACCCCGTAGCCACCGTCCAGATAGACCCCGAGAGGAGCGGACGGCGCCGACGACCTCTTCCCGAACCGCCCGCCCGTCGCCCGCCACCACCCCTCGAAGGATGCGCTTCGCGCTCTTCCGCTTTTGCCCGACCCACTCGCATGTGCCCCCCCGAGCCCGGCCGCGAAGCCGCTCAGGACCTTGACCGCCTCGATCTGGCTCCGCTGGTTGGGGTCCGGCACATAGGTGTCGAAGCGTACGGAGTCGAAGCGCGGCGGCGGCACCATCTCGGCGACCAGCCGGTCGGCCGGTACATGGGGCTCACGTGCACACAGGGACAGGGGAGCTGTTTCGGCTATGGGGCTCTGCCCCGAAAGGGCTGTGGAGGACGACACAACTCTCAACCTTAAGCGCCGTGCCAGACTGCAGGACATGCGACGCCTCTTCCCTGTGACCGACCTGACACCGGCCGACGACGAGGGGGAGTGGAGTCTGGACGCCCTGGCCGAGGCCTACGCCTACCCCGAGCAGGACGGCCCCTGGCTCCGCGCCAACATGGTTTCGACCCTCGACGGGGCCGCCCAGCACGAGGGCCGCTCGCAGCCGATCTCCTGCGAGAGCGACATGCGGATCTTCGGCACCCTGCGCGGCCTGGCCGATGTGATCCTGGTGGGGGCGGAGACGGTGCGGATGGAGGGCTATCGGCCCGCCAGGGCGCGCGAGGCCTTCGCCGCCCGTCGCGCCGCGGCCGGACAGGGGCCCGCCCCGGCGATCGCCGTGGTGAGCGGCAGTCTGGACCTCGACTTCTCGATGCCGCTGTTCACCGCCCCGCTCGTCCCGACCCTCCTGCTGACCGGCGCCGGGGCCCCGCCGGGCCGGATCGAGGAGGCGCGCACGGTCGGCGCCCACGTGGTGATCGCGGGCGAGGGGTCCCGGGTGGACCCGGTCAGGGCCGTGCGGGAACTGGCGGACCACGGGTTCCGGCGGCTGCTGACCGAGGGCGGCCCGAGGCTGCTGGGCCAGCTGGTGGCGGCCGGGGTGCTGGACGAGATCTGTCTGACCCTCTCGCCGATGCTGACCGCCGGGGACGCGCAGCGGATCGCCGGGGGTCCTTCGATGACCGTGCCGGAACGATTCGTCCTGGCTTCCCTGCTGGAGGAGGCCGGGTTTCTCTTCACTAGGTACCGTCAGGGCTGAAAAGAGCGGAATTACCCGTTCCGGTTAGCTTCGGGTGGGCACAATTACCTCGCAGCCCCCGTGCGAGCGCGGGGAAGGATGGTTTCAGCAGCGACCGGGGACGGTCACTGAAGCAGAAGGGCACCCGTGGTGTTCACCAGCGTTTTGATGATCGAGAAGCCCCTCACTTCCGGGGATGTCGACTTCGTCACCACCCTGCACGGGGAGGAGCAGATCTCCTTCGTCGTGCTCATGCAGCCCCGCGGTGACCAGGCCGACGTGCTGCTGCGGGCGATCGACGACCTGGCGATGGGCGAACTGAAGGAAGCCGTCCGCGAGGGCGAGGAGCCCGAGGGCAAGAACGCCAGACAGCCCGCCGAACTCGCGCTCGAAGTGTCGCTGGAGGCGCTGCGCCGGGCAGGTTCCGAAGCGGTGGGACAGGTGATCGAGGACCACCCCCTGGACAAGCTGAAGTCCGTGGTCGACGAGGCGGAGGCGGACGAGGTCATCGTGCTGACCGCGCCGCACTACGTGGAGGAGTTCTTCCACCGGGACTGGGCGTCCAGGGCCCGTCACAAGGTCGGCGTACCGGTGCTCAAACTCTTCGCGCACAGCGAATAGGCTGGGCGGGCACCTCGTACCGACTCGGGTACTCGTACCGACTTCTTGGGGAGACACACGCATGGCACCCGGTATTCCTGCCGCCATGGAACGGCCGCACTTCATCGGCATCGGCGGCGCCGGGATGTCGGGCATCGCGAAGATCCTCGCCCAGCGGGGTGCCAAGGTCGCGGGCAGTGACGCCAAGGAGTCGGGCACCGCCGAGGCGCTGCGGGCGCTGGGGGCGACCGTCCACATCGGGCACGACGCCGGGAATCTGGCGGACGACGCCTCGTGCGTGGTCGTCTCCAGCGCCATCCGCCCCGACAACCCGGAGCTGGTGCGCGCCGCCGAACTGTCGGTCCCCGTCGTGCACCGCTCCGACGCGCTGGCCTCCCTCATGGGCGGCCTGCGCGCCATCGCGGTGGCCGGTACGCACGGCAAGACGACCACCACGTCGATGCTGGCCGTCGCCCTGAGCGAGCTGAACCTCGACCCCTCGTACGCCATCGGCGGCGACCTCGCCGGTCCCGGTACCAACGCCACGCACGGCGAGGGCGAGATCTTCGTCGCCGAGGCGGACGAGAGCGACCGCAGCTTCCAGAAGTACGACCCCGAGGTCGCGATCGTCCTCAACGTCGAGCTGGACCACCACGCGAACTACGCCTCGATGGACGAGATCTACGAGTCCTTCGAGACCTTCACCGGCAAGATCGTCCCCGGCGGCACGCTGGTGATCTCCGCCGACCAGCCCGGCGCCGTCGAGCTGACGGAGCGGGTCCGCGCCCTCCCCTCGCTGAACGTCGTCACCTACGGCGAGGCCGAGTCCGCCGACGTACGCGTCCACCGGATCACCCCGCGCGGGCTGACCAGCGAGGTCACGGTCCTCCTGAACGGGAAGTACCTCACCTTCGCCGTCTCCGTGCCCGGCCGCCACTACGCGCTCAACGCGGTCGCGGCTCTCGCCGCCGGGGTCGCCCTCGGCATCCCGGCCCACAACCTGGCCTCCGCCCTCGGCAAGTACACCGGGGTCAAGCGCCGCCTCCAGCTCAAGGGCGAGGCGGCGGGCGTCCAGGTCATCGACTCGTACGCGCACCACCCCACCGAGATGACCGCCGACCTGGAGGCGATGCGCGGCGCCGCGGCCGACTCCCGGATCCTGGTCGTCTTCCAGCCCCACCTCTTCTCCCGCACCCAGGAGCTCGGCACCGAGATGGGCCGGGCCCTCGCGCTGGCCGACGCCTCCGTGGTCCTGGACATCTACCCGGCCCGCGAGGACCCGGTTCCCGGCGTCACCAGCGAGCTGATCATCGACGCCGCGAGGGCCGCGGGCGCCGACGTCACCCCCGTCCACGACAAGGCGGCGGTCCCCGGCGTCATCGCGGGAATGGCGAAGCCCGGCGACCTCGTTCTCACCATGGGAGCGGGCGACGTCACGGACCTCGGCCCGCAGATCCTGGACCACCTGTCGAGCTGAGGGAGCGCCGTGTCCTACGACATCGAGAAGCCGGACGAGCAGTGGCGCGAGGAGCTGACCCCGGCCGAGTACGCGGTCCTGCGCCAAGCCGGTACCGAGCCCGCCTTCGTCGGTGAGTACACCGACACCAGGACCACGGGCGTCTACTCCTGCCGCGCCTGCGGTGCGGAGCTGTTCGGCTCCGACACCAAGTTCGAGTCGCACTGCGGCTGGCCGTCCTTCTACGACCCGAAGGACACGGACGCGGTCGAACTGATCCAGGACCGCAGCCACGGCATGGTCCGCACCGAGGTCCGCTGCGCCCGCTGCGGATCGCACCTGGGCCACGTCTTCGAGGGCGAGGGCTACCCCACCCCGACGGACCAGCGGTACTGCATCAACTCGATCTCGCTGCGGCTGACCCCCACCGGGGACTGAGGGCCGCGCACCGGGCGGAACGACCCGGGCGGGGGCCGGTGCGGCCGGGCGTCAGCCCTCGTCCCCGCCCGGGTCCCCGTCCCCGGCGGTCTTCGGCCGCAGCAGCGGATGGGCGACGCCCGGGAAGACCACCGCCCGCGCGGCCGGCTCCCCGGCCCCGCCCGGGGCCGTCCCGGCGATGCCCCACGGCCGGCCGGGCAGCACCACGGTCAGGACGTACGAGGACGCGCAGCCCGTGCAGTCGTAACGGTCCGCCCAGGTCTCCACGTCCGTGACGCTGCCGGGGTACCGCGCCACGTGCCGGTGGAGGGCGTGGCAGCGCCCGCACCGCTCACCGGGCTCGCAGGTGCTGCCGCAGGGGCACGGCACGTCCGGCGAATCGGCGGGGTGCCAGCGCTGGGTGAGGACGGCCGCACGGGTGGCGCCCATGTCCTTCATCGCCTTCAGACGGCGCGCGGCGACGTTGTAGGACTCGCCGGTCGCGGCCATCCGGTCGCGGATGACGTCCTTGCGTCCGCGGTTCGTCGTCATCTGCTCCTCCTGAGGCATGTCACGCAGCCCGCCGGGAGCACACGAGATCGGTACGCCCCACGGTACCGGCAACTCCGCACCGGTCGGTGCGACCCCGAGGGGGGACCCCGGAGCCTGCCGGGTCCGGCGGGAACGAATCCGGCCCGCCACCGCGCATGTGCTACGAGCGCCGCACCCGTGCCGTCAGCCGACTGCCGAGCCGTCTGCCGAAACCGCCCGGCCGGCTCCACGCCCGGAACGCCTCCGCCGTGCGGCTGCTGCCGAGGTGCCCGACCGCCTCCTCCACCGCCGCGGCCTCGCCCGCGGACAGGCCGCGGACCACCGGCCGCAGCACCTCCTCCAGCAGCGCCGTCCGGACCTCGCCCCAGGCGGGACCCGCGTGCGGATGGGAGCTCCAGACCGTGAAGCAGTCGGCGACATAGGCCGGCTCGGAACGCAGCCGGGCCAGGACCGCGTCCCGGCGGGCGGCCCTGCCGTAGGCCGCGACGAGGTCCGCGTCGGCGTCGTGGACGAACGCGTACAGCTCCGCCTCCGGGCGGTCCGGGGACAGCAGCCGCTCCGCCAGCGCCCCGAAGGCCTGCTCACGGACGCCCGGCTCCACCGGCTCCGCCGCCGCGCACAGCCGCCGGGCCCGCTGCGCCCAGTCCGGCTCCGCCGCACCCGACCGCAGCTCCCGCGCGAACTCCAGGAGCAGCAGGGCACCGCGCGCCCGCGCATCGATCTCCCCGGGGAAACTGCGCAACAGATCGTGCGCCAGCTCGGCGGCCTCCACGTCGTCGCAGGGCGCACCGAGCGCCGCCGCCACGAGCGCGGACCACGTACCGGCCGCCCGGTGCGCGTCGGAGGTGGCCCCGCCCAGCAGCAGCCGCGCCTCGCCCGCCGTGGGCGTGCCGTCGCCCCAGACCAGCCCCATCGCCGTACGCAGCACCAACGGCTCGGTGAAGGGCGACATCCCGCCGGCGCGCAGCACCGCGTGCAGTGCCCCCACCCGGTCGTCGCCACCGCCCGCCTTGGCGTCCGGCGCCGCCGCGCACATCCGCAGATGCGGCAGCGCCTGCGCCCCGGTGAACGGCAGCGCGACCCCGGACAGCAGCCGCTCCGTCCCCGAGGGATCACGCGGAGCGAGCCGGTCCAGCTCGCCGAGCAGCGCCGTACGGACGTCGAACTGCTCGTCCAGGAGGTCGAGCAGCACCGGCCCGAAGTCGCCCGCCCCCTCGTCCAGCAGGGACCGGGCCATCCGGCCCACGACAGCGGGGAGCAGGTCCGCGCAGTCCACGTCGAGCAGCCGCGCGACCCGCAGCAGCTGCACCGCACGCGCCACGCCCCGGCCGGGCCCGGCGGGCGCACCGGGCGCCGAGGCCACGAGGGGCACGTCGGAGCCGAGCTCGGCGCGCAGCTCCTCGCCCAGCTCCGCGACGAGCGCCGCGGCGGCCCGCTCCCCGGCGGGCCCGGCGAAGACCGAACGCGCGGGCGGCTCCGGGACGACGCCGCCGCCGCGCACCGCCTCCGTCACCAGCAGCGCGCCGAGCGACGCGGCCACGGCCGCCGCACCCCGGCCGTCCAGGGCCGTCAACAGCCGTGACACACAGGACAGTTCGTCACCCGTGCGGTCGAGATCGGGGGCGGTCAGCGCATCGGTCAGCAGCCGCGTCCGCTCCTCGTCCAGCGCGTACGGCCGCTCGGCCGCCCAACTCGCCGCGGCGGCACGCCCCTCGGGCCCGAGCGGGACGCCCGCACAGAGCGCCGTGACGGCGAGCGGCCCGGCGGAGAAGGGCTCACCGGGCAGCTCCGCCGCCACCCGGAACAGTTCCGGGGCCCGGCCGCGCCAGATCCGGGCACAGGTCTCGGCCCAGGCGTCGTCCACCGGTCCCCGCGGGGGCGCCCCGGTGCAGTCGTGCACCCGGAGCCCGTCGTCGCACGCACCCGGCCCGGGGGCGTCGCCCGGGAGCACCCCGACGATCCGGTGCGGGGAGGCGGCCGGGCGGCGGGTGTACGTGGTGAAGGTCAGCCGGTGGGCGGTCTTTGGCGGGAGCACCGCCCCGGCCAGGGCGATCCACCGCGCGACATCGGCGCACCGCCGCTCCACGAGGACGATCCGCACCGGCGACGGCTCCTCGCCCACCCGGCGCAGATCGGCGAAGAACCCCGCCAGCCAGGGGCTCCGGGAGACCGCGAAGTCGTTCAGCGCCCCGGGCCCGAAGGCGGCGGAGGCGGGCAGCGCGGCCAGGCGGCCGGGCGTACCGCCGTCCGGCGCGGCCGAGGCCCAGCCCGGCGACCGCCAGGCCGTGACCGGCAGCGCGTCGCCCGGCAGCCGGTCACCGGCCGGAAGGTGCACCGCGTGCGCGTGGAAACGGCCGGAACCCGGCCCGCCGAGCGCCACCGCGCGGCTCAGCAGATGGCTGCCGTCGGAGAGTCGGCTGAAGCTGAACGCCTCGGGGAACGAACGGAGTTCGTCGGACGTGGGGTGGTAGGGGGAATCGGCCGGTGGCTCGTAGCCGAGCAGCTGCTCGGCCTCGGCGAGCACCGGCGTGGGTATGCCCGCGCCGACCGCCGTGAACCGTGCGCCGCCCCCGTCGTCCCCCGCGGAAGCAGAGGTGTAGTGCAACTGCGCGAGGCTCATGCGTCGGCCCTCTTCGTCCTTGCCGCGAACGTCCCCGTGCCGTCAGCACACCCGCTCCGTCGCCCGCCCGTCGGGGCAGGTCGTCCGGGCGCGGCGACGACCCCGGCGGGGAACGGTCCGCAATCGCGGGAGCGACGCTATCAAGGCGCGCCCTCCCGCACGCACCCCGTCGCGGTCCGTACCGGCGCGCGACGGCTCCGGCCGATGCGCCGCCATCACCCCAACGGCCCACGCACCGGACGTGCCTCCCGTCGTTGAGCGTCATCGGATTGCCCAATCCCCCGTGGGCTCGGCTCAGCGGGCTCAAGGGTCCTTCTGCGTACTGGAGTTACTCCGTTGAAACTCAAAACTCTCTCCGCGGCGGTGGCCGTCGCGGCCCTGGCCGGCCTCACCGGCGCGAGCACGGCCGGTGCGGCGCCCGGCACCGTCTCCGGCAACGGCGGCAACCGCATCGGCACCCTGCGCGTCAACGGCGACGCCTACGTGAAGGAGGGCGGGCTCAGCGCCACGTGGGTCAAGGAGTCCGGGAGCGTCAAGCAGATCGCCCTGTCCGGCAACCGCATCGGTGTCCTCACCGGGGACGGTGTCGCCTGGGTGAAGGAGGGCGGCCTCAGCGCGACCTGGGTCAAGGAGGCCACGGACGTCAAGCAGATCGCCCTGTCCGGCAACCGCATCGGCGTCCTGAAGGACAACGGCGACGCCTATGTGAAGGAGGGCGGGCTCAGCGCGACCTGGGTCAAGGAGTCCGTCAAGGTCAAGGAGCTGGAGCTGTCCGGCAACCGCATCGGCGTCGTCACCGGTGACGGTGTCGCCTGGGTGAAGGAGGGCGGCCTCAGCGCCTCCTGGGTCAGGGAGTCCGACAACGTCATCGGCATCGACCTGGCCGGGAACCGCATCGGCGTCCTCGTCGGCAACGGTGTCGCCTGGGTGAAGGAGGGCGGCCTCAGTGCCTCGTGGGTGAGGGAGGCCGACGACGTCGTCCAGCTCGAACTGTCCGGCAAGCGCATCGGCGTCCTGAAGGACAACGGCAAGGTCCACGTCAAGGAGGGCGGCCTCGGCGCCACCTGGGTGCACGAGTACGACCGGGCCGTCCAGATCGCCCTGTCGGGCAAGCGCATCGGCGTCCTCAAGGGCAACGGCGAGGCGCGGGTGAAGGAGGGCGGCCTCAGCGCCACCTGGGTCCTGGAAGCGGGCGCCGTGACGGAACTGGCCCTCTCCTGACCCCACCGTCCGGCGGATGACCGTGAGACCCGCCGCGCCGTTCACCAGCGCCGACTTCGGTGTGCGGCGCGGTGCCGTCCCCGGACCGCCGTTCCGGAGAAAATCGCTGGCCAGAGGTTTGCCGGTTCGGTAGGAAGGAGCCATGAGCACTTCCTCCCCGCAGGCCGCCCGGAACCCCGGTCCCGTCGACCGCAAGTCCTTCGTCCGCACCACACTCGATCTGGGGGACGTGGTACTGCGCCCCTGGAACCGGGAGGACGCCGCTTCGGAAGCCGTGCTGGACGGCCTGGTGGCCGCCGGGACGGATCCGGACATCGCCCTCTGGAACCCCCTGGCGACAGCGGACCGGGACGCGGCCCGCGCCTGGGTGGAAGCACGCGACGGAGTGTGGGAACGCGGCGCTGCCGCCCCCTTCGCCGCCCTGGACGCCACCGACGGCACCCTGCTGGGCGGTGTCAACCTGCGCTGGGTCGACCGCGAGGACGGACTGGCGATGATCGGCTACTGGCTGCTGCCGGCCGCCCGCGGGCGGGGCCTCGCGACCCGGGGGACCCGGGCGGTGACGAGCTGGGGCTTCGCGACGGCCGACGCCCGCCGCATCGAGATCGCCCACGCCGTCGGGAACGAGGCGTCCTGCCGGGTGGCCGACCGCTGCGGCTACCTCCCCGAGGGCACCCTGCGCGACTCCCACGTCTTCGGCGACGGCAAGTACCACGACGAGCACCTGCACGCCCGCCTGGCCACCGACCCGGAACCTGCCGGGGATTAGGGCCCAGTAGCCCGGACAACACCTCCGTACGCCGGTTCGGTGACGACAACTCCCATGCAAGGCAACCGACTTGTCGGACCGTCACCGACGCCGGCACCCGTCCGGGACCTCCGGATGTCTTGATGGCGCAACAGTTTCCCCGGGAACCGGCCGTGCCCCTTCCGCACTCATAGGATCGACGCGACTTCTGGGATGCGGGGGTGGCCGATCATGGCGTGCGGCGGGGCGATACGCGGGTTACGCGGGTACGGAGTCCTGGCGGCGGTCCCGCTGCTGCTGGCGACCGCGTGCGGCGGGGGCGGCGCAGGGGGCGGGGACGCGGCGAAGGGGCGGCCGAGCGCCTCCCCGTCCGCCGGTACCGCAACCGGGAAGGGCGGGAAGGAAACGCCCGGCGCCACGGGCGAGCCGGTCATCGACGCCGACCCGGCGCGGCTGCCCACCACACGGAAAGCGGCCCTCGACCTCATCGGGCAGGTCATCGCGGACCCCGAGGACTTCGGCCCCGGGGTCGTCCCGCGCACCCCGTACGAAAGCGGTCCGGACACCTGGCCGGTGCTCGACGCCGACTGCGTATGGCAGCAGCGCGAGCCGGGCCGCGGGATCCTCGCCACCCTCACCCGCTCCTTCGAGGTGCCCGCGGGCAAGGGCAAGGGGCCGCTGCGGCTCGCCGCGATCGTGACCGTCCACCGCACGGACGACGGCGCGCGGTGGGAGATGGCCGAATCGATCGAGGAGTCGATGCGCTGCCCGACGCAGCAGCTGCGCCAGGGCGAGTTCATCGGCGGGCTCGGCGCGGGCGCCCTGGCCCGGGGCGAGGCCAACCAGACCAACTCCGAGGACTCGCTGATGGAATCCGGCGAATACCGCAGCACCGAACTCGGCGGCCCCCACCCGTACTTCTGGGAACAGGACCAGATCCTCCGGTTCACCTTCGCCGTGACCTCCAAAGGCTCCAGGGGCTGGGCCGACGGCAAGGTCGGCGACCTCGCCGTCCGGGCCCAGAGCGCCATGCTGATACGGCTGGACGAGGCCGTCGGGAAGAAGGGCTGAGGGCACATGGAGGAGCTTCGGGCCTCGGACCCGTCATGGATCGGCGGACACCGGCTGCTGGGGCGGCTCGGAGCCGGTGGCATGGGCGCCGTCTACCTCGGCCGGACCGCCGACGGGGCGCTGGCCGCCGTCAAGGTGATCCTGCCCGAACACGCCGGGGACGCCGAGTTCCGGGTCCGCTTCCGGCGCGAGGCCGAGGCCGCGCGCCGGGTGGACAGCCCCTGGGCGGTCCGGATCACCGGGTCCGGCACGGAGGACGAACGCCCCTGGCTGGCCACCGAGTTCGTGCCCGGACCCGCGCTGTCCGAGGTGGTCGCCCGCTGCGGGCCGCTGCCCGCCCGGAGCGTCCGGGTCCTCGGCCGGCTGCTGGCCCGCGCACTGGCATCGGTGCACGCGGCGGGGCTCGTCCACCGCGACGTCAAACCCGGCAACGTCCTGCTCGGCGCCGACGGGCCCAGGCTGATCGACTTCGGCGTCGCACGGGTCACCGACGCCACCGCACTGACCGCGGCCGACCTGGTGGTGGGAACCCCCGGCTTCCTCGCACCCGAACAGGCCACCGAGGGCGCCGCCGCCGTCGGACCGGCCGGTGACGTCTTCTCGCTGGGCTGCCTCCTCGCGTACGCCGCGACCGGACGGCCGCCCTTCGGGAGCGGCGCCGTGGACGCCCTGCTCTACCGCACCGTCCACGACGAACCCGACCTCGAAGGCGTCGGCGAACCGGAACTGCGCGCCCTGCTCGGCGACTTGCTGGCCAAGGAACCCGAGGCGCGGCCCACCGCCGCCGCACTGGACGCACGGATCGTCGAGGACGCCCCGAACGGCTCGATCGACTGGCTCCCCGAGGACGTCGTACGGCTGATCGCCGAGCGGTCCGCCGCGCTCCTGGCCCTGCCCGGCATCGACGCCACGGTCGCCGACGACCCCGGGGCCCGCGCCCCCGCACCGGCCCGGCGCAGGCTGCTCCTCCTCGCGGGCGCCGGAGCGGTGGCCGCCGCGGCCGGCGGCGCCTTCGCCGTACGCGAGTGGCTGCGCGACGACGACACCGGGAGCTCCGGCGCGGCCGGGGCGGACGTGCGGACCTGGACCATCGGCGTGCAGGCCGACCTGTCCGGCCCCCGGGCGGCGGACGGGCGGGCCCAGGAGCGCGGGGTGCGGCTCGCGGTCGACCGGTTCAACTCCCGTACGGACAAACCGTTCACCCTCCGGGTGAAGGCGCTCGACGACCGGGGCGAGGCCGCCGCGGGCGTACGCGTCGCCGAGCGGTTCGCCCGGGACCGCGACGTGCTCGCCGTCGTCGGCCCCACCGACGACCCCGTCACCACCGCGGTGCTCGGCACCTACGACGAGGCGATGCTGCCGCTCGTCACCGTGTCGTCCCAGCAACTCACCTTCGCCGTACGGTCCATGAGGTCCTTCTTCCAGGCGGTCCCGTCCGACGCCGCGCTGGCGTACCCGATCCGCAACCGGCTGGTGCTCCGGCCCGACGTGCAACGGCTCGGCGTGCTCCTCGACCGGGCCGGCGGCCAGTCCGCGTTCATGATGAGCTACCTCCTGAACCGGACCGTCGTCAACACCACCGACGGGACCACCTACCCGCGCGTGGTGCCCGCCGGCACCCGCGACCTGGTCCCGGTCGTCGCCGACCTGCTCGCGCACCGCAGCGACGCCTTCTTCTACGCCGGGGACCAGGCCGGGGCCGCCCGTGCCGCGCGGGCGCTCGCCGCCACCTCCTACGCGGGCCCCCGCATGGCCATGCACACGGCCATGGGCGCCCGCTTCCTGAAGGACGCCGGGGCCGCCGCCGAGAAATGGGAGTTCGTCTCGCCCTGCATCGGCGCGACGGCCCCCGCCGCGAAGGAGTTCACCGCCGCGCACCGCAAGAAGTACGGCGGCGCCCCTGCCCCCTGGGCCGCCGAGGCGTACGACGCGGCCGGACTGCTCCTCACCGCCCTCACCGCCCTCGCCCGCAAGGACCGGCCGCCCGCCCGGTCCGCCCTGGTAGCGAAGATCGCCACCGTCACGTACCGGGGCGTCTCGCGCACCTACGCCTTCGGCGAGGACTACCGGCTCAAGGGGATGGCCGCCCATCTCCACGGGGTCCGCGACGGCGCGTTCCGCTACCTCGGCCCGGCCCCCGAGACCAAGAACTGACCCGGCATGCGACCACTCACCCCGGACGACCCCCGGACCGTCGGCGAGTACCGCACCCTGGTACGGCTCGGCGCGGGCGGCATGGGCGTGGTCTACCTGGCCCGTTCCGCCGGCGGGGCGCTCGCCGCCGTGAAGGTGATCCGGGCCGAGCACGCCACCGACCCCGGCTTCCGGGCCAGGTTCCGGCGCGAGGCCGAGGCCGCCCGCCGGGTCACCGGGCCCTGGGTGGTCCCGGTGACGGGCGCCGACGCCGAGGCCCGCGAACCCTGGCTCGCCACCGGGTTCGTCCCCGGTCCCTCGCTGGCCGAGGTCGTCGCCACCGAGGGGCCGTTGCCGGTCACGACCGTCCGGGCCCTCGGCGCCCGCCTGGCCGGCGCACTCGTCGCCGTGCACGAGGCCGGTCTCGTCCACCGCGACGTCAAGCCCGGCAACATCCTCCTCGCCCTCGACGGGCCCCGGCTCATCGACTTCGGCATCGCGCGCCACGAGGGCGCCACCGCCCTCACCGCGACCGACGCCGTGATCGGCACTCCCGGCTACCTCGCCCCCGAACAGGCGTCGGCGGGACCGGTCGGACCGGCCTGCGACATCTTCTCGCTGGGCTGCGTCCTCGTGTACGCGGCTACCGGGCGGCGCCCCTTCGGGGACGACGGGGCCGCGTCCGTGCTGTTCCGCACCGTGCACGAGCCACCGGATCTGCGCGGCCTGCCGCCCGAGCTGTTCCCGCTCGTCGAAGCCTGCCTCGCCAAGGACCCGGCGGACCGGCCCACCGCCCGCCGGGTCGAGGAACGGCTCGCCGACACCGCGCCCGCCCCCGATGCCTCCTGGGCGCCGCCGGGGCTCTCCGCCCTGATCGCCGAACGCTCGGCCACCGCCCTCGCGCTCCCCGTCCCCGAACCCCCGGCGACCGTCGAGGACCCCGCCCCGCCCCGCCTCTCCCGGCGCCGCCTGCTCACCGCGTCGGCCGCCTCCGTCCTGCTGGCGGGCGGCGGAACAGCGGCCTGGCTGGCGGGGCGACGGACCGACGGGGGGACGGAACCCCGCCCCCTCCCCGTCCACACCATCGGCCTGCACGCCGACCTGACCGGCCCCGGCAGGGCGGTCGGCGTGGCGCACCAATACGGCATGCGGCTCGCCGTCGACGACCACAACGCCCGCGCCGACATCCCCTTCCGGCTCGCCCTGCGCACCGAGGACGACGCCGGGGACCCCACCCGCGCGCTGCGCGTCGCCGACCGGCTGGCCGCCGACCCGAAGGTGCTGGCCGTCGTCGGCCCCACCGGGAACGTCGTCGCCGCATCCGTCGTCGAGCGCTACGAGCGGACCGGCCTCGCCCAGGCCGTCGTCGCGGCCGGCTCCACCACCGCCGAGATGGCGGCTGTCGAGACCCTCTGCGTGCTCCGCCCCTTCGACGACAACCTCTCCTTCGGCATCCAGCACTACCTGGTCCAGGTCCGCCCGGCCCGGCGGTTGGCGGTCGTGGAGGACGGCGCCGACCCCGAGGGCGCCTGGGCGATCACGGACACCTTCCGCAACGCCCTGCCCAAGGGGGCGAAGACGACCGTCCACCCGGTCGCGGCGGGCACGGACGACTTCGGCCCGGTGGCCCGCGCGGTGGTCGCCGCGGGCGCGGACGCCGTCGTACTCGCCTCGACGTCCCCCGCCCGGGGCGCCCGCTGCGGGGTGGCCCTGGCCGACGCAGGGTTCACCGGCACCCGCGCGTCCACCGGGCCCGTCCTGGCGCCCGCCTTCCTCGGCGGTGCCGGGAAGGCCGCCGAGGGGTGGGTGTTCGCCCAGGCGTACAGCGACCCGTCCGGGCTCCCGGCCGCGAAGGCGTTCACCGCCGCGTACCGGAAACGGTTCGAGGCACCGCCCGCCCGCTGGGCCGCCGAGGCGTACGACGCGGTCGGGCTGATCGCCCGCGCGGCCCGCTCCACCAGCGCCACCGGGGCGGAACGCGAAGGCATCGCGCAGCGACTCTTCCTGACCACCCACCCCGGCATCACCCGGACCCTGTCCTTCCGCGCCAGCCGGCAGGTGCGGTTCGAGAAGGGGATCTTCCTCTACCGGGTCGAGGGCGGCCGGGCCCGCTTCCTGGGGCCCTACTTGAAGGTGTGAACCGGGGCCATGCACGGGAAGCCCCGCCCGGCCCACGCGGCGACCCGGCGACGGCCGGGCGGGGGACGTACGGAGGGACGTGCGGGGGACGTGCGGCGACGGCATGAAGTGGAGCTGCGGGCGCGTTTAAGAAAACCTCGATGGACCTGTGGCGCGGGGTGCGGCAGATTTCATCCGTGACGGCAGAGGATGGTGCGCGGCAGCCGGTCGACGCGCGCTGCCACGGAACCCGTCCCCCCTCATTCCTCCCCGGGCCGCAGGCTTGCCCATGGCCGCCTCCGGCCCGGGGCACTCAACGCCGTACCAGCGCAGGGAGCCACCGCCGTGAAGGCACTCGTGAAGCAGAAGGCCGAGCCGGGACTCTGGCTCATGGACGTGCCCGAGCCGGAGATCGGCCCCTCGGACGTCCTGATCAAGGTCCTCCGCACCGGCATCTGCGGCACCGATCTGCACATCCGCGCCTACGACGGCTGGGCGCAGCAGACCGTGCGCACCCCGCTCGTCCTCGGACACGAGTTCGTCGGCGAGGTCGCGGCGACCGGTGCCGACGTCGTCGACATCAACGTCGGCGACCTGGTCAGCGGCGAGGGCCACCTGGTGTGCGGCAAGTGCCGCAACTGCCTGGCCGGCCGCCGTCACCTGTGCCGCGCCACGCTCGGCCTCGGCGTCGGCCGGGACGGGGCGTTCGCCGAGTACGTCGCCCTGCCCGCGTCCAACGTCTGGGTGCACCGGGTCCCCGTCGACCTCGACATCGCCGCGATCTTCGACCCGTTCGGCAACGCCGTCCACACCGCGCTGTCGTTCCCGCTGGTCGGCGAGGACGTGCTGATCACCGGAGCCGGGCCGATCGGCATCATGGCCGCCGCCGTCGCCCGGCACGCGGGCGCCCGCAACGTCGTCATCACCGACGTCAGCGAGGCCCGGCTGGAACTGGCCAGGAAGGTCGGGGCCAACCTCGCCCTGAACGTCGCCGAGGCCACCATCGCCGAGGGACAGCAGCGCCTCGGCCTGCGCGAGGGCTTCGACGTCGGCCTGGAGATGTCCGGCCGGCCCGAGGCGATGCGCGACATGATCGCGAACATGACGCACGGCGGACGCATCGCCATGCTCGGACTGCCGTCCGAGGAGTTCGCGGTGGACTGGTCCCGGATCGTGACCTCGATGATCACCATCAAGGGCATCTACGGCCGCGAGATGTACGAGACCTGGTACGCCATGTCCGTGCTCCTGGAGGGCGGCCTCGACCTCGCCCCCGTGATCACCGGCCGCTACGACTACCGCGACTTCGACGCGGCCTTCGACGACGCGGCGAGCGGCCGCGGCGGCAAGATCATCCTCGACTGGACCTCCTGACCGACGCCCCGCCCCGCCCCGAAGCCCCGTGGGCGGCGAGCCCTCTCGACCAGCTGGGAGACACCCTCATGTTCGATTCCGTACGCGACGACCTGCGCACCACCCTCGAGGAGATCGAGGCCGCCGGACTCCACAAGCCCGAGCGGGTGATCGGCACCCCGCAGTCCGCGTCCGTCGCCGTCACCGCGGGCGGACGCCCCGGTGAGGTGCTCAACTTCTGCGCCAACAACTACCTGGGCCTCGCCGACCACCCCGAGGTGATCGCCGCCGCCCACGAGGCCCTGGACCGCTGGGGCTACGGCATGGCCTCGGTCCGCTTCATCTGCGGCACCCAGGAGGTCCACAAGGAGCTGGAGCAGCGGCTCTCCGCGTTCCTCGGCCAGGAGGACACGATCCTCTACTCCTCCTGCTTCGACGCCAACGGCGGTGTCTTCGAGACCCTCCTCGGCCCGGAGGACGCGGTCATCTCCGACGCCCTCAACCACGCCTCCATCATCGACGGCATCCGCCTCTCCAAGGCCCAGCGCCTCCGCTACGCCAACCGCGACATGGCGGACCTGGAGAAGCAGCTCAAGGAGGCGTCCGGCGCCCGCCGTCGCCTCGTCGTCACCGACGGCGTCTTCTCCATGGACGGCTACGTCGCCCCGCTGCGCGAGATCTGCGACCTCGCCGAGCGCCACGACGCCATGGTCATGGTCGACGACTCGCACGCCGTCGGCTTCGTCGGCCCCGGCGGTCGCGGCACCCCGGAGCTGCACGACGTGATGGACCGCGTCGACATCATCACCGGCACCCTCGGCAAGGCCCTGGGCGGCGCGTCCGGCGGCTATGTCGCGGCCCGTGCCGAGATCGTCGCGCTGCTGCGCCAGCGCTCCCGCCCCTACCTCTTCTCCAACTCCCTCGCCCCGGTCATCGCGGCGGCCTCGCTCAAGGTCCTCGACCTGCTGGAGGGGGCCGGCGACCTGCGCGAGCGGCTCAACGCCAACACCGCGCTCTTCCGCTCCCGGATGACCGAGGAGGGCTTCGACATCCTGCCCGGGGACCACGCCATCGCCCCCGTCATGATCGGGGACGCGGCGAAGGCGGGCCGGATGGCGGAACTGCTCCTGGAACGCGGTGTGTACGTGATCGGGTTCTCGTACCCGGTCGTCCCGCAGGGCGCGGCCCGCATCCGCGTCCAGCTCTCCGCCGCCCACTCCACCGAGGACGTGAACCGGGCCGTGGACGCGTTCGTCGACGCGCGCGCGGCGCTCGGGGAACAGTGACGGAGCGGACGGGGCCGCTGTCCGGGGCCCCGTCCGTCCATCCGCCCGGGGCCTCACCCGGGCGGCCGGGCCACCTCCGTGACCTGGGACAATGGGGACATGATCGACTCACGGCGGCTGCGCGTCCTGCGTGCGGTGGCGGACCATCGCACGGTGACGGCAGCAGCCGCCGCGCTGTACCTCACCCCCTCCGCGGTCTCCCAGCAGCTCGCCGCCCTGGAGCAGGAGACCGGGCACCGGCTGGTCGAACGCGGCGCGCGCGGTGCCCGGCTCACCCCTGCCGGGGACATCCTGCTGACCCACACCAACGCGGTGCTGGCCCAGCTGGAACGGGCCGAGGCGGAGCTCGCCGCATACGGCTCGGGGGAGGCCGGTACGGTCACCGTCGCCGCTTTCGCCACCGGCATCGGCCTGGTCCTCGCCCCCGCGATCGCCGCGCTGACGCTCACCGCACCCGGCATCCGGGTCCGCGTCCAGGACGCGGAGGGCGATGCGAGCGTGCCGATGGTGCTCGACCGGCAGGTCGACGTGGCGGTCGCCGTGGAGTACCGGGGCGCGCCGGGCGAGGACGACCTGCGGCTGACCCGGGTCCCGCTGTACTCCGAGCCGTTCGACGCGGTGCTGCCGGTGGGGCACCGGCTGGCAGACCGGGAACAGGTGGCGATCGCCGACCTGGAGAAGGACCCGTGGATCGGCCCGTACCCGGGCAACCCCTGCCACGACGTGGTGGTGCTGTCCTGCGAGTTCGCCGGATTCCAGCCGAGACTGGAGCACTCCTCGGACGACTTCCGCGCGGTGGTCGCGCTGGCCGGAGCGGGGGCCGGGGTGGCGCTGGTGCCGCGGTCGGCGTTGCGGGGGATGGAACTGACCGGGGTGGTGGTGCGGCCGGTGCAGGGCAGCGCACCGACCCGCCGGGTCTTCGCCGCGGTGCGGCACGGGGCGGAGGCGCATCCGCTGATCGCGCCGGTGCTCGACGCGCTGGCCGCGGCGGCGGTACGGGAGGCGGCGCTGCCGCTGCCGGCTTCGCCGTGACGCGGGCCCCGGGGGCGGGGGCTCTGGTCGCGGCGACATCGAAATGCGGCTCGGTTCGCCTCCTGCTCCGTCTTCACCGCAACTCCCTCACCTGCTTGCGGAATTCGCTTGAGGCGGGTTCGCTGCTGCGATCCAAACCGACGAGATCCGAACGGACGATGCATTCCTGGGTGAGTTCTGCGCAAAGTGCAGTGACCATGTCTCACTCGCCGAGCGCCCGGCCCTGAACAGTTCACGTTCAGGGCCGGGCACTCGGCCATGTCCGACGGTGCGGTACGGGCTCAAACCCGGTGTTTGAGGACGAAGCGGCCGCCGGAGGACCCGGGCCATACCGCCCCCGCCCCCGCCGCCACGACCACGGCCAGCACCAGCGCCCCGTATCGCACCGGCGGCAGATACGGCACCGAACCGGCCACCGACACCGCGAACGCCACCAGCGGGACCGCCGCGACCAGCGTGCCGATCGCCAGGCCCGTCACCGCCACCAGCCCCGTCTCCAGGACCAGCATCCGCCTCACCTGGCGGCGGCCCGCGCCGACCATCCGGAGCAGGCGGAACTCGGGACGGCGGCCCACCGTGATCAGGGACAGCGTGCTGATCACCGCGAGGAGCGCGAAGCCGCCGATCACCCCGACACCGATGACGATCAGGGCGTCGTCCTGGTCCGACGACACCGGGGCGATCCGCGCGTCGTCCGCTGTCGCGGTACGGACCTGCGCATCCGTGTACGGGGCGAGGGCGCGTCGGACCGCAGCGGCCGCAGCCGGGCCGCCGTGCTCGGAGCGGATCAGGATCTGCTGGTCGCGCGGTGCCGAGACATGTCCGGCCAGGGCCTCGTGCGGCAGCATGAACTCGCCCAGTCCCAGCGCCCGCTCGTAGAGCGCCACCACTCGGAGCCGTACCTCCGTACCGTCACCGAGGCGGAGCTTCACCGTGTCGCCGGTGCGGATGCCGAGGTCGTCGGCCCGGTCCTTGCCGACCGCGACCGTGCCGTTGCCGGTGAGGTCAGCCAGATCACCGGCCGTGACGCGCGGATCGAGCGTGCCGGGCAACTGATCGGCCGTCACACCCATCACGGGGAACCGGTCCAGTTTCGGATCGCCCATCTCGCGATGGGCGAGGACGACGCCGGAGCGCAGCACACCGGTCGCCGCCATCACGCCGGGGGCCCTGCGCACCGCCCGCGCCGCATCGGCCGGCAGCCCGGTGGCCGGACCCGTGACCACCAGGTCCGCCCGGAGAGCGGCAGCGGCCTGCCGGTCGGCGGCCCGCTCCATCGTCGAACCGGCCGCCAGCTGTACGCAGACGAACGCGACGACCAGCACGATCGGGGTGATCGCCGCACCGAGGCGCCGATGGTGCGCGGCGGCGGACCTGGCGGCCAGGAACCCGGAGACACCGCCCGCACGCCGTAGCGGTGCACCCAGCACCCGCATCGCCCCCCGGGCGATCCACGGACCCAGCAGCGCCACCGCGATGATCAGTGAGGTCGCCGCACCCGAGGCGGCCACCGCGGCGGCCTGCCCCCCCTGTGCCGTTGCGGCCCCCGCCGAACCGACCCCGGCGACGGCCAGCCCCACTCCGATGACGGTACGCAGCCGGCCGGGCTCGCCCGGCTCGGGCGCCCGAGCCGCGCCCAGCGCCGCTGCGGGCCGCAGCCGGGTGATGGACCTGGCCGCGAGCATCGACACCGGACGCGCCGCCGATGCGACGAGCACCACGGCCGTGGCGCCCGCGGCGAACGGCAGCCATACCGGCACGGGCAGCGGCAGCGGGTCCGTGGTCAGCAGCGAGCGCATCAGCAGCCCCAGCGGGACGGCCCCGACCCCGCCCAGCACCGCGGCGGCACCGGCCACCCGGCTCACCTCACGGCCGACGGCCGACCGGAGCTGCCGGGGCGACGCCCCGACCGCGCGCAGCAGCGCCAGTTCACCGGAGCGCTGGTGGACCGCCTGGGAGAGGGTGGTGGCGATCACCAGGAGCGCCACCATGAGGACCGTCCCCGCGATGGAGGCGAGCAGCGGGAGCAGATCGCCGCGCGCGCCGAGCGCGTCGACGTACTCGGCCTGTCCCCGCTCCGGACCGGTGAGGATGCGGACCCCGCGGTCGCCGTGTGTGCGGTCGGGCAGCGCGGTCTCCAGCGACGCCCGCAGTTCGTGGGCCGGGACGCCCTTCTCGGCGACGATGCCGATGGCGTCGACCGTGTCGGGGTGTCCGGCCAAGGCGGTCAGCCGCTGCTCGGTGAAGAAGACGGCGGGGGAGGCGCCCCGGTGACCGGTGTCGGCCACACCGCTGACCGTGTAGCGACGGGGCGGCCCGTCGCTCTGCAGGGTCACATGGTCACCGGGCCTGCTCCCGGCCGCGGCCGCCAGCGCGCTGTCGATGACCACCTCGGTGGACGTCCTCGGCGCGTGCCCGTCCGTCAGCCGGTACGGAGTGAGCGCGGCGGAAGCCCATGAACGGCCGACAGCCGAAGTCCCGCCGGCCCCGGTACCGGCGCCCGCGCCGCCCACGGCCACCGGGACCGAATCGTCCGCGACGGCCTTCGCGACGCCGTCGGCAGCGGCCGCCCTCGCCACCGCGGAGCGGTCCAGGCGGACCCGTTCGGGCAGATACGCCGTCGCGGTCTGAGGCTCGCTGCCCCACGGCTTCGCCGTGTACGTCACCTTCTGGTCGACCGCCACCACCGCGTCGGCCCCGGCATACCGTTCCACCGGCGGCTGTGCCAGCAGCAGCGAACCGAGAACGAAGGCGAACGCACCGATCAGCGCGGCCGCGGCCGTCGTCGCCGCGAACACCGCCGCCCAGGCCCGGCGATGATGCTTCAGCGAACGCAGGGCGAGGAACGCCGACGCCCGTCGCACCCCGTGCCGCCCATCTGTGTGAGGCCTCAGCGTGCCCGTACCGGTACTCATCGCAGTCGGCCGCCGTCCATCGTCAGCACGGTGTCCGCCCAGCTCGCCGCCACCGGATCATGGGTGACCATGACGACCGTACGGCCGTCGACCCGTACGGCGTCCCTCAGCAGGCCGAGCACCAGCGCCGCCGACTCCGGGTCCAGGGACGCCGTCGGCTCGTCCGCGAAGATCACCTCGGGTTCGGTCACCAGCGCCCGCGCCACCGCGACCCGCTGCTGCTGGCCGCCGGAGAGCGTCGCGGGGCCCTGCGCGCCGCGATCCGCCAGGCCGACCCGGGCCAGCAGTTCCCGGCCACGGGCCAGTACCCGCTCGTCCGCCGGATCGGCGCCCGCCAGCACCAGCGGCAGCACGACGTTCTCCTCGATGTTCAGCGACGGCACCAGATTCAGGGCGTGCGACTGGAAGACGAAGCCGATCCGGTCCCGGCGCAACCGGGTCAGCGCGGCCTCGGACAGCGAGCCGAGATCGGTGCCCCCGACCCGTACCGTCCCCGACGTCGGACGCTCCAGGCCCGCCGCACACTGCAGGAACGTGCTCTTCCCCGATCCCGAGGGGCCCACCACCGCGGTGAAACTCCCGGCCGGGACCGCGCAGCTCACCGCGTCGAGCGCAATCGCCTTCCGGCCGCCGCTCTGCCCGTAGTGCCGGCTCACCGACTGAAGACTCAGCGCGGTCGCCCGCACCGCTGTGACCGTGCCCACCGTCGACTCCACTGTTTTTTCTCCGCTCGGCGCTTCGTACCTTCTGGCCTCCATGAACGCTATGAGGATGAAAACGCCCGGACGAGGGTGCGGGCTTCCGGACAGGGGTGCAGCCGGATACACCACGCTCAGGGGGAGGGCCCCACTCCTGCCGCGGGCGGACCCCCGTAACGTGATGCGTCATGAGCACCACTTCCCTCCCGCTGACGATCGCCATCCGGCGTTCGTGGGATGCGTCGCGCTATCTGGCCATCGGGATTCCGGTAGCGCTGCTCGCATATGTGGGAACGTTCCTGGTGGTGGCGGCCCTGATGTTCGCCGTCGTGATCATCGGGTTGCCCGCCCTGCCCGAGGCCGCCAAAGTGCTGCGCCGGTTCGCGGAGTTCGAGCGCCGCAGGGCGGCCGCTCGGCTCGGTGTGCCGTTCACACCGACGCCGTATCCGCCGCTGGACGGCGGCGAACTCTCCGAGCGGGTCCGGCGCGTACTCACCGATCCGACGGTCTGGCGCGACGCGCTCTGGCTGCCGATCCAGGCGCTCATGGGCAATGCCGTCGGCTACCTCGCGATGGTGCTGTGGCCGGTCGGGCTCCTCGTCGACGGGGCCGCGCTGCCCGTCCTGCACCTGCTGGACCGGCGGGCCTTCGACGAGTACGGGACGCCGCTCCCCGTGCGCCGGGGCTGGGTGCTGCGCTGGCACTCCGTGCTCGCGGATCTGTCGGCGAGCTGGACCCGCTCCCTGCTCACCTCCTCGCCGTCCACCGCACTCGCCGACCGGATCGCCCAACTGACCGAGAGCCGGGCCGGTGCGGTCGAGGCGCACGGCGCCGAACTGCGCCGCATCGAACGGGATCTGCACGACGGGGCCCAGGCCAGGATCGTCGCCCTGTCGATGCGTATCGGCCTCGCCAAGCAGCTCCTCGACCGCGACCCGGCCGCCGCGCGCATCCGCCTCGACGAG
The DNA here is from genome assembly GCF_053596315.1 of Streptomyces sp. NPDC001732. NCBI lineage: Bacteria > Bacillati > Actinomycetota > Actinomycetes > Kitasatosporales > Streptomycetaceae > Streptomyces > Streptomyces sp. NPDC001732. Next base: position 26,117 of record NZ_JBSFFY010000013.1, on the reverse strand, counting down.
GCACAGGACGGCGCGGAGGAGGCTCTCGCGGAACTGCGGCACGTGGTGCGCGGCATCCATCCACCCGTACTGACGGACCGCGGACTCGCGGGTGCGGTAAGGGCGTTGGCCGCCGATGCCGGCGTGCCCGTCACGGCAGAGCTCGCCGGTGTCGAGGACGGGCGACGGCTCCCCGCCGCGATCGAGGCCGCTGCCTACTTCGTCATAGCCGAGGCCCTCACCAACATCAGCAAACACAGCGGCGCCACGGCCGCGACCGTACGCATCGACCGGCCCCCCGGCACCCTGCGGGTGGCCATCGGCGACGATGGTCACGGCGGAGCGGACGAACGCGCCGGCAGCGGGCTGGTCGGAATCAGGCGAAGGATCGCCGCCCTCGACGGCACCACCCGCATCAACAGCCCCATCGGGGGGCCGACGGACATCGAAGTGGAGCTGCCGTGCGGATCGTGATCGCCGAGGACAACGCGTTGCTGCGGGAGGGCCTGATCCTGCTGCTCAGCACCTCGGGCCACGAAGTGGTGGCCGACGCGGCGACCGGGCCCGAGGTGCTGCCCGCGCTGCTGGAACACCGCCCGGACGCCGCTGTGCTCGATGTACGGCTCCCGCCCACCTTCCGCGACGAGGGGCTGCGTGCCGCGCTCGCCGCCCGCGCCCGGATGCCCGAACTGCCGATCCTGGTCCTCTCGCAGTACGTCGAGGAGACGTACGCCGCCGAGCTGCTCGCCCAGGGTGCCCAGGGCATCGGCTACCTGCTGAAGGACCGGGTGGGCCGGGTCGACCAGTTCCTCCAGGCGCTCGACCGGGTGGCGGGCGGCGGCACGGCGCTCGACCCCGAGGTCGTGACCCAGCTGCTGACCCGCAAGTCGTCGGCCGAACCCCTGCAGAGCCTCACTCCGCGCGAGCGCGAGGTCCTGGAACTGATGGCGCAGGGCAAGGCGAACGGCAGCATCGCCACCGAACTGGTGGTGACGGAACGGGCCGTGAGCAAGCACATCGGCTCGATCTTCGCCAAGCTTGGCCTCGAACCGGACGACGGCACGGTGCACCGGCGGGTGCTTGCGGTGCTCGCGTACCTGGAGGGCAAGGGCACGCGCTGACGCGTGTCTGCGCCGGGTTGACGGGCGTACTCGTCCGGCCGGGCCGGCTGCGTACGTTCCGGCCGGGGCCGGGGCCGGGGTGACCACCGGCACCTCGGACGGCGGTGCCGGAGCTCAGGGCTGCGAGGGCTGGAGCAGATCCCAGCGGTTGCCGTACAGGTCCTCGAAGACAGCCACCGAACCGTATGCCTCGTGCCGCGGCGCCTCCAGGAACCGCACACCGGCGGCCAGCATCCGTGCGTGGTCGCCCGCGAAGTCCTCGGTGTGAAGGAAGAAGCCGACCCGCCCGCCCGTCTGGGCACCGACGCATCCCCGCTGCACCTCGTCCTTGGCACGGGCCAGCAGCAGCCCGGTCCCCTCCGTGCCGCGCGGCCGCACGACCACCCAGCGCGAGCCGTCGCCCCGGTCGGTGTCCTCCACCAGCTCGAAGCCGAGGGCGTTCGTGTAGAAGGAGACGGCTTCGTCGTAGTCGCGGACGACCAGGGTGACCAGGGCGATGTGCGGCATGAGGTTCCTCGTGCGGGGGGCGGGTCGTGGGCCCGCGAGTCAGTACGTCATACGTAACACTACCCGTCTCTGCGGGAACTGCGCCCGATCCGCCACCGTGACGCCCTTCGGCCACGCACCAGGACAATGCACCCCATGGACATCAGCGACCTCACCGAGCTGACGGCCCGCGCCCTGCGCCTCGCCGCCCCCGGCCACCGCCGCATCCTCGGCATCGCGGGACCGCCCGGAGCCGGGAAGTCGACCCTGGCCGCACAGCTCGTCGAGGCCCTCGAAGGACTCGCCGTCCTCGTGCCCATGGACGGCTTCCACCTCGCCCAGGCCGAGCTGGAACGGCTCGGCCGCGCCGGGCGCAAGGGAGCCCCCGACACCTTCGACGTCGCCGGGTACGCGGCCCTGCTCCGCCGCCTGCGCCTCCCGGAACCTGGAACCACCGTGTACGCCCCCGCCTTCGACCGCACCCTGGAGGAGCCGATCGCCGGAGCCGTGCCCGTACCCCCGGACATTCCGCTGGTCGTCACCGAGGGCAATTACCTCCTGCACGACGAAGGGGCCTGGGCGCCCGTGCACGGGCTGCTGGACGAGGCGTGGTTCCTGGACGTCGAACCGGACCTGCGGGTGCGCAGGCTCGTCGACCGGCATGTGCGGTTCGGCAAGCCCCGGACATACGCGGAGCGCTGGGTGGCCGACTCCGACGAACCGAACGCACGCCTGGTCGAACGGGGCCGCTCCCGCGCCGCCCTCGTCGTACGGCCGCGCCCGGAATCCTGACCCCCCTCGCGTGGACGGTCGCGCACGGGCAGGATGCTGTGTGCCGTGTCGCGTCGCCAGGAGGTCCGCATGTCCAGCCCGAACCAGCCCGTACCGTTCACCGCCGACGACTACCGGGCCCGTATGACGCGGGCGGCCGATGCCGCCGCCGAGGCCGGGCTCGCGGGGGTGCTGGTCGCACCCGGCCCCGACCTCGTGCACCTCACCGGCTACCGGCCCGTGAACACCGAACGCCTCACCGTCCTCGTCCTCACGCCCGGCCGGGACCCGGTGCTCGTCGTCCCGACGCTGGAGGCCCCGGACGCCGAGAGCGCCGTCGGCGCACCGGCCCTCACCCTCCGGGACTGGACCGACGGCAAGGACCCGTACGCCGTCACCGCCCCGCTGCTCGACGGCCGGGGCCGGTTCGGGGTCAGCGACAACACCTGGGCGATGCATCTGCTCGGGCTGCAGCGGGCGCTGCCGGACACCTCGTACGTCTCCCTCACCGAGGCCCTGCCGATGCTGCGCGCGGTGAAGGACGCCCCCGAGCTGGAGCGGCTCGCCGCCGCCGGGGCCGCCGCGGACGCCACGTACGGCGAGATCCTCAAGGTGCGGTTCTCGGGCCGCAAGGAGACCGACATCGCCGCCGAACTGGCCGATCTGCTCAAGCGGTTCGGGCACTCCCAGGTCGACTTCACCGTCGTGGGCTCGGGGCCGAACGGCGCCAACCCGCACCACGAGGCGGGCGACCGCACCATCGAGCACGGCGACATGGTCGTGCTCGACTTCGGCGGCCTCAAGCACGGCTACGGCTCCGACACCTCCCGCACCGTCCACGTCGGCGAACCCACGGCCGAGGAGCAGCGGGTCCACGACATCGTGCGGGAGGCGCAGGAGGCGGGATGCAACGCGGTCCGGCCGGGCGTCGCCTGCCAGGAGGTCGACCGGGCGGCCCGCGCCGTCATCACCGAGTTCGGCTACGGCGAACGCTTCATCCACCGCACCGGCCACGGCATCGGCGTCACCACCCACGAACCGCCGTACATGATCGAGGGCGAGGAACGGCCGCTGGTGCCCGGGATGTGCTTCTCCGTGGAGCCCGGAATCTATCTGCCGGGCCGGTTCGGGGTCCGCATCGAGGACATCGTGACCGTGACCGAGGACGGCGGCCGCCGCCTCAACACCACCGAGCGCGACATGGCGATCGTCGAGTAGCCGAGTGGCCGAGTGGCCGGGCGCGGGGCGGGGGTGCGGGCCGGGGTCCGTTTCCCGGGCCCGTGACCCGGCCGGATCAGTCGTCCGCCAGTACGACGCACGACTCCGACGGCAGATGCAGCAGCCCGTCGCGGCCCGGTGCCGCCACCGGCTCCCAGGCCGCCACCACCCTGCCCGCCCCGCCCCGCCGCCGGCCGTCGCCCAGCGGGATCGTGGCCGGCTCCCCGGCGAGATTGACCGCGACGCGCAGATCGCCCCGCCGGTACGCCAGCCAGCGCGCCCGCTCGTCGTACGCGGTGCGCACCGAGGCCAGGTCCGGATCGGAGAGGTCGGGCAGGGTGCGGCGCAGCGCGATCAGCTCGCGGTACCAGGCGTGCAGCCGGGCGTGCGGTTCCCTCGCGGGCTCGTCCCAGTCCAGGCAGGAACGGTTCCGGGTGGCCGGGTCCTGCGGGTCCGGCACCTCGTCCGCCGCCCAGCCGTGCGCCGCGAACTCCCGCCGCCTGCCGTTGCGGACGGCCTCGGCGAGGGCCGGATCGGTGTGGTCGGTGAAGAACTGCCAGGGGGTCCGGGCGCCCCACTCCTCGCCCATGAACAGCATCGGAGTGAAGGGACCGGTCAGCACGAGCGCCGCGGCGCAGGCCAGCAGACCGGGGGAGAGCGTGGCGGAGAGCCGGTCGCCCAGGGCCCGGTTGCCGATCTGGTCATGGGTCTGGGCGTAGCCGACGAACCGGTGGGCCGGGGTGTTGACGAGGTCGACGGGACGGCCGTGGGTCCGGCCGCGGAAGCCGGAGTACGTCCCGTTGTGGAAGAACACGCTCGTCACGGTCTTGGCGACGGCGGCCAGCGGGGCGACGGCGAAGTCCGCGTAGTAGCCCTGGGACTCACCGGTGAGCGCGGTGTGCAGCGCGTGGTGGAAGTCGTCGTTCCACTGGGCGTGCAGGCCGAGGCCGCCGGATTCGCGCGGGGTCGTCGTCCGCGGGTCGCAGAGGTCGGACTCGGCGATCAGCGAGAGCGGGCGGCCGAGCTCGGCCGCCAGCGCGTCCGTCGCCGCGGACAGCTCCTCCAGGAAGGTCAGCGCCCGCCCGTCGGCCAGGGCGTGGACCGCGTCCAGCCGCAGCCCGTCGAGCCGGTAGTCCCGCAGCCAGGCGAGGGCGCTGCCCAGCAGATACGCCCGCACCTCGTCCGACCCGGGGGCGTCGAGGTTGACCGCCGCGCCCCACGGGGTGTGACGGGTCTCGGTGAAGTACGGGCCGAAGGCGGGCAGATGGTTGCCGGACGGGCCGAGATGGTTGTGGACCACGTCCAGCACGACCGCGAGCCCGAGACCGTGCGCGGCGTCGACGAAGCGCTTGAGCCCCTCCGGCCCGCCGTACGGCTCGTGCACCGCCCAGAGCGACACGCCCTCGTACCCCCATCCGTGGGTGCCGGGGAACGGGCAGACCGGCATCAGCGACACATGGGTGATCCCCAGCTCGGCGAGGTGCCCGAGCCGCTCGGCCGCGGCGTCGAAGGTGCCCTCGGCGGTGTACGTACCGATGTGCAGCTCGTACAGCACGGCGCCCGGCAGCCCCCGGCCCGCCCAGCCGTCGCGCCACTGGAACAGGGAGTGGTCGACGACGGCGCTCTCGCCGTCCGGCCCGTCCGGCTGGCGGCGCGAACGCGGATCGGGAAGCACCCGCCCGGTGCCCCCGGCCCCGGTTCCGTCGCCCCCGGCCCCGTTCAGCACGAAGCCGTAGCGGTCCCCGTCCGACGCCTCCGCCTCGGCCGTCCACCACCCGGCCCGCGCGGCGTCCCGCTCCATCGCCCGCGACTCACCCGCCAGCCGCAGCCCGACCGAGTCCGCATCCGGTGCCCACACCTCGAACAGCATGCAACGCTCCTCGTCTTGTCGCCGTCCCCGCGTTCCGCGTCCCGAGCCGGGCCCGCGGCCGCGATCACCGGCCCACGACACTGGATCGAGCCCGTTACCGGCGGTTAAGGTCTGGTTCTGATCATTGCCCCGTCAGATTCCGCTCAATACGCACTCGCTCTTACGGCTGTGGAGGCCGAGATGAATGTGCCGCCGTTCCCGCCGGGTTTCCTCTGGGGAGCCTCCGCGTCCGCGTTCCAGACCGAGGGCGCGGTCGACACCGACGGGAAGGGGCCCTCGGGCTGGGACGCCTTCGCCGCCCAGCCCGGACGGATCAAGGACGGCACCGACACCACCCGCGGCACCGGCTTCCACCAGCACTACCGCGAGGACGTGGCCCTGCTGGCGGGCCTCGGCGCCGACGCCTTCCGGTTCTCCGTCAGCTGGCCGCGCGTGGTGCCCGGCGGCAGCGGACCGATCAACCCGCAGGGCCTCGACTTCTACGACCGCCTCGTCGACGAACTCTGCGCCCACGGCATCACCCCGGCCCCCACCCTCTACCACTGGGACACCCCGCTCCCGCTGGACGAGGAGGGCGGCTGGCTCAACCGGGACACCGCCTACCGTTTCGCCGAGTACGCCGGCATCGTCGCCGAACGCCTCGCCGACCGCGTACCGATGTGGATCACCATCAACGAACCGGCCGAGGTGACGCTGCTCGGCTACGCGCTCGGCGAGCACGCACCGGGCCGCGCCCTCCTCTTCGACGCCCTGCCCGCCGCCCACCACCAGCTCCTCGCCCACGGCCTGGCCGTGCGCGCCCTGCGCGGCGCGGGCGCGGACAACATCGGCGTCGCCGTCTCGCACACCCCCGTCTGGACCGCGGGGGACTCCGACGAGGACCGGCTGGGCGCGGAGCTGTACGACACGATCACCAACTGGATGTTCGCCGACCCGATCCTCACCGGCCGCTACCCCGACGAGAACATCGCCGCGCTGATGCCGGGCCCGGTCGAGGACGACCTGGCCACCATCTCCACCCGGCTCGACTGGTACGGCGTCAACTACTACAGCCCCACGCTCGTCGGCGCCCCCGTCGCGGACGCCCCGGAGGACTTCTCCGGCTTCCGGATGCCCGCCGAACTCCCCTTCGGCATCCGGGAGATAGAGGGCTACGAGAAGACCGACTTCGGCTGGCCCGTCGTGCCCGACGGCCTGCGCGAGACCCTCGTCCAGCTCCACGACCGCTTCGGCGACCGGCTCCCGCCGCTCTACATCACCGAGAACGGCTGCGCCGTCGACGAGCCCGCCGCGGACACCCGCCGCATCGCCTACCTGGAGGGGCACCTGCGGGCCCTGCGCTCGGCCATCGACGCGGGCGTCGACGTGCGCGGCTACTTCACCTGGTCGCTCACCGACAACGTCGAATGGATCGAGGGCGCCAGCAAGCGGTTCGGCCTGGTCCACATCGACTACGAGACGCTGCGCCGGACCCCCAAGGACTCGTACGCCTGGTACCGCGACCTGATCCACGCACAGAAGGCGGCCGGCCCGGCACACTGACCCGGGCCGGCGTACCGGCCGGTGCCCGGGAACGGGGGCCGGGGCCTTACGAACGGCCCCGGAATGATCAATACTTCGCGCCATGGTCGCTTCCTGGTGGTCCCGGGCCGGACTGGGCATCCTCGTGCACTGGACGCCCGCCTCCGTGCCGGGCTGGGCCCCGCCGCACGTCCCGGTGGACGAGCTCCCCCTGGCGGGGCGTCGCGCGCCGCTCGGCTGGACGTCGCGCGCCGAGTGGTACGAGAACGCGCTCCGCTTCCCCGGCAGCCCCGTCTCGGCCCACCACCGCGCGACCTACGGCACCCGCCCGTACGCCGCGTTCGGGGGCGACTTCAACGACGCCCTGCACGCCTGGGACCCCACCGAATGGGCCCGCGCCTTCCGGGCGGCGGGGGCCCGTTATGCGGTGCTCGTCGTCAAGCACCACGACGGCTTCTGCCTCTGGCCCTCCGCGATCCGCAACCCGCACCGGGGCGGCTGGCACACCCGGCGCGACGTGGCCGGCGAATTCGCCGAAGCGGTCCGGGCCGAGGGAATGCGCTTCGGCGTCCACTACTGCGGCGGACTCGACCGGACCTTCGACGGCCGTCCCGTCGCCAGGAGGGCCGACCTCGTCCGGGCGGTCCCGCGCGGCGGCTACCCCGACTACGCGGGCGCCCAGCTGCGCGAACTGATCCGCCGTTACCGCCCGGACGTCCTGCGCAACGACCTCGCCTGGCCCGGCACCCGAGCCGACGTCCGACACCTCGTCGGGTACTACCGGTTCACCGTCCCGCACGGCGTCGTCGACCGCCCGGTACCGGCCCCGCCGATACGCCACGCACTGCGGCTCCCCGGCGCCGGGACGCTGTACGACCGGTGGGCGCGCCGCGCCGACGCCCGGGACGGGGGACGCGCCGCGCACGGGCCCGGGGACCACGGCCTCCGCACCACGGAGCCCACCCGGCGCACCGCCCCCGGCGCCCGCACCGGCCCGTACGAGATCACCCGCGGCATCGGCCCAGGCGCCGGTTACAACCGCGCCGCGCCGCCCGAGGCACATCTCGGCCGGGAGGAACTGGAGAGGCTGGTCCGGGGCACGGCCGCCGACGGCGACAACCTGCTGCTCACGGTGGGCCCGCGCGGCGAGGACGCTGCGATCCCGGCCGAACAGCGGCTCCGCCTGGACTGGCTGGCGGAGCACTCCCGGCACTCCCGGGTCGCCGTGACGGCGGGGGAGTGATCCGGGGCGCCCTTCCGCCCGGACGGCACGGGGCCGCGGCCGGCCTCAGTCCCAGACCATGTCGAAGGAGCGCTCGAAGTTCACGTATCCGAGGCGGGCGAAGGACTTCGCCATCGGGACGTTGCCGAGGTCGGTGGAGGCCCGGATGCGCACCACGTCGTCCCGCGCGGCCAGCACCCGGGTCCCCTCGGCGAGGATGTCGTCGATGTAGCCGTGGCCGCGCCGTGCGGGCAGCACCCCGATGTAGGCGATGATCGGGTTGTAGTCGTTGCGCGCCGGGATCACGAACCCGACCGGTTCACCGTCCGGGAGTTCGGCGATGCGCCACCACTCCCGCGGGGTCGTGTACCCCGCCAGCTCCTCGTCGTAGTGCTTCTCGGCCGCCTCGCGGGCGCTGAGCCCGGACGCCAGGTCGGCCCGTCCGTGGGCGTCGAGGGTGCCCTCCATCACCGGGGCCATCAGCGCGAGGAGGTCCTCGCGCCCCTCGACCGGGCGGAACCGCAGCCTCCCGCTGTCGGCCGGGACCGGCGTACCCGCACGCCACTCCAGGCGCAGCCGCTCGACCAGCAGCCGGGCCCCGGAACGCTCCATCACCCGCATCCGGGCCTCGACCGCCTCGCGCACCGCCGCGTCCTCGCGCCAGTCCGGCGGGACGAACCGCCCGTACTCGGGCCGCTTCGCCCCGGCCGGGACGACCGCCGCCGTCGCCGTCTCCAGCAGCCGCAGGCCCACCTCGCCGCGTTCGGGCTCCGGCAGGGTGTCGTCGAGGTCGAAGCAGTCGAGCAGCAGGGGGACGTCACCGTCCCGGCTCCACCACGCGAGCCGCGCCACCACACGGTCGCCGTACAGCGCCACCCACATCCACCCGGGGCGGCGGCGCCCGCTCTCCAGGTCGTCGGCGAGCTCGTGGTCGAGCACGTACGAGAGCCGCCGGAAGAGTCCGAGTTCCTGCGGACCGGCGAGCGGGCGTACGGTCAGTTCCTGCGGAGCATGGGGCACACGGTCTCCTCGAAGGGCGTGAAGGACCGCCAGGCGGATGCCCGGCGGCGCGCGGCGGCAGACCCTAGCAACCCGGTCCCGGGTTCCGCGCGGGAATTCCGGTGCGGCTCTTCCCGGTTGCGGTACCCGTGCGCCGCGCGCGGGCCGGGACGGGGGAGCGGGACCGTTCTGGACACTCCGGGGCGGTCGGACCGACAATTGGTTCCGTGACGTCTTCCTTCGAGTCCCACACGTATCCCGTGCGGCTGTCCGACGCCCAGCGCGACCGTGTTCTCGGCGTACTCAGAGACGGCGCCGCACAGGGCAGGCTGTCCCACGACACCTTCATGCGGCGCATGGAACTGGCCCTCACCGCCCGGCGCCCCGAGGACCTGGAGTCGCTCACCGCCGACCTGGAGGGCGAAGGCCGCTGGTCGCGGCGGATCCTCCGGATGGTGGGCGGGGTGTCCGGCTTCCCCGGCCGGGTGCGACGCGTCTGGCAGACCGAACGGCTCCCGAAGCTCCTGCTGCCCGCCCCGAGCCCGCACCCCCTGCTCATCGGCCGCGATCCGGGCAACGGCCTGCGGCTCAACCACGAGACCGTCTCCCGGCTCCACGCGGAACTCACCGTGCGGGACGGCCGGTGGCTGCTGCGCGACCTCGGCTCGACCAACGGCACCTGCGTCAACGGACAGCGGGTCACCGGCACGGTCCCGGTCCGCGAGGGGGACCAGGTGAGCTTCGGGCAGATGAGCTTCCGCCTCTCCGCGCCCGTCGTCGGCCCCCCGGCCTGAGGCCCTTCGGCGTCCCCGCTCCCCGCCGACGGCCCCGTGACCACCCGGACGGCCGTACTCCGAATGCGCCGCAACCGGGTCGATGGTCCCCTGGGTGGAACCGCGCCGCACACCGGCGCCCTGAGCCCCGGGGGTCCGGATGCAGGCCGACGCGCCGCAAGACATATCTCTCCCGGCCCCCGGCCGCACACCGCGCGGACCCCGCACCGCCCCCAGCCTGCTCGCCCCCGGAGCGGCGCACGACCCGCACCGGCTGTACCGCGTCCTGCGCGAGGAACACCCGCTCGTCTACGACGCACCCCTGGGCGCCTGGCTGATCAGCCGGTACGCGGACGTGGCCGCCGCCCTCACCGACCCCCGCTTCACCGGCTTCCCGCACGACGCCGCGCCCGGCGGCGGCCCCGCGCCCCTCGGGCTCTGCCACGGCAGCCCCCAGTGCACCCCCGGCCGGCGGCCCGGCCCCACGGCCCCGCCGCGCCACACGGCCGAGCGCGTCGAGCGGACCGCATACGTGCTGGCGCGCCGCATCGCCGGACGCCGGAACGTCGATCTCGTCACGGAGTTCTGCCGTTGGCTGCCCGCCGGCGCCGCACCGGGACCGGGCGCCCGCCCGTACCTTCCCCGGACGCCCCGTACGGCGACGGGCCCCGCCGCCACGCCCTGCACCCGGCACACCGGCCTGCGCGAGACGGCGCTCGCCTCCTTCCTGGCCAACCTGCTGGACGCCCCCGATCTGCTGGCCGCCCTGGGCACCGAACCCGCCCTGGCCGAGCGGGCCTGGACGGAGACGCTGCGCCGCGACCCGCCCGTCCAGGTCGTGCTGCGCCGCACCGTCACCGAAGTGACCCTCAGCGGCGGCACACTGCCCGCCGGGGCCCCCGTCGCCTGCCTGACCGGCTCGGCGGGCCGCGACCCCGAACGGTTCGCCGCACCCGACCGCTTCGACCCCTTCCGCCGCGACCAGGGCCGCTCCCTCACCGGCCCCGCGGACTGCCCCGCAGTCCTGCTCGGCCGACTGGAGGCCCGGCAGGGCGTGCGCGCACTGCTCGACGCCATGCCGAGGCTCCGCTGGGCGGACGGCTTCCGTCCCGTCGTCAGCGGCCTGCTCACCCGCGGCCCGCGAAGCCTCGTCGTCAGGCCCGGCTGAGCAGCGCCACCGGGGTCGCGCGCGGACGGCTTCCGCCCTGTGGTCAGCGGCCTGCTCGCCCGCGGCCCGCGAAGCCTCGTCGTCAGGCCCGGCCGAGCAGTGCCACCGGCCGGTCGGCGAACAGCTCGGCGAGTGCGACCGACGCCCCGGTGAACTTCCGGCCCGGCGTCAGCAGATCGGTCCACGGCCCGTCGTCCGGCAGCACCAGCTCCGTGCCGCGCCAGCCCCCCGACTCGGCCAGCCGCAACGACAGCCTGGTCACCGCGGTGACCGCCGCGCCCCCGCGGCAGAACGCCAGACAGTGCGCGGCCGCGGGCCCCCGCGCGTCCAGCGGGGCGTACGCGCCCGACGGGCCGAACACCTCCGGCCGTTCGCGCCGCAGCCGCAACGCCGCCGCGGTCAGGCCGCTCTTCTCGTCGGCCGGGCCGCCGTCGGACGGGGCCCGGAAGGGCCGCCGGTTGTCCGGGTCGACCAGTGCCACGTACTCCCGCTCCGTGCCCTGGTACAGATCCGGCACGCCCGGCATCGTGAGGTGCACCAGCGCCGCCCCCAGCACATTGGCCCGCACGTACGGGGCGAGCGTGGCCGAGAACCGGTCCAGGAGCTCGCGCACCGCACCGGCAGCGGCGGCCGGACCGGCCGCCACGAAGTCGGTCACCGCCCGCTCGTAGCCCGGATCGGGTTCGGTCCAGCCGGTGTGGAGCCCCGCTTCGCGGACCGCCTTCAGCAGCGCCGGTTCCAGCCGGCCCGCCGCCTCGCCGGCCGGCAGCTTCGCGCAGCCCACCGCGGTCTGCCAGGCCTGCCAGGCGAACTGCGCGTCGGGAGCGGCGGCGGGAACCGCCCGCCCCACCTCCGTGAGCAGCCCGGACCACTTCTCCGGGCACTCCGTCAGCACCGCGATCCGGGCCCGGACATCGGCGCTCCGCTTGGTGTCGTGGGTGGTCAGCACCGTGCCGCCGGCCGACCGGTCGGCCACCGAGCGGGCACAGAAGGCATGGAACTCCTCCGGCGCCACCCCGGGCCGCCCCGGATTCCCGCCCACCTCGTTCGCCGAGATCAGCGGCAGATACCGGTAGAACGCGGCGTCCTCGACCGACTTGGCGCGCAGCGCGGACGCGGTCTGGGCGAACCGGGTGCAGAACGCCTCCCGCTCCGGCCCCGCCCCCAGCCGCCCCAGCGCCAGCTCCCGCACCACGTCGACGGCCGACGCCTCCTCCGGGACGGAGAACGTCGCCCTCGCGTCCCGTACGGCCGATTCCGGAAGCGTCGCCGCGGCCTCCTGCGAACAGACCCCGCCGGCCGTCACGTACGGGCGGTAGACGGGCATGCGCACGAGCAGTTCGCACACGGCGGCGTGCAGGGTCCACGGGGCGTGGTCGCGCAGCGCCGGGTCGGCGGCGCAGACCCGCACGGCGAGCCGGGTCAGCAGCTCCGTCTCCGCGGCCAGTTCGTGCGTCACCACCCCGTACGCGGCCCGGCGGACGGTCGACGTCCAGTCACCGCCGAGATCGCCCGCGGGCCCGGCGTACTCCCGGTAGCGGCCGACCAGCTCCGCCGCGCCCATCGGGTCGACGAACAGGCCGTCGATCCGGTGCAGCGCGTCGTACCCGGTCGTCCCCGCGACGGCCCAGTCGGCGGGCAGCCGCTCGGCGGGGCCGAGGATCTTCTCCACCACCGTCCACCGCCCGCCGGTCGCCGCCGCGAGCCGGGCCAGATAGGCCGCCGGATCGGCGAGCCCGTCGGGGTGGTCCACGCGCAGTCCGTCGACGACCCCGTCCCGGACCAGTTCGAGGATCTTGGCGTGGGTGGCGGCGAAGACCTCGGGGTCCTCCACCCGCACCCCGATGAGGTCCGAGATCGTGAAGAACCGCCGGTAGTTCAGCTCGGTACGGGCCAGCCGCCACCAGGCGAGCCGGTAGTGCTGGGCGTCCAGCAGTTCGGGCAGCGGCAGACCGGCGGTGCCGGCCCGCAGCGGGAACTCCTGCTCGCCGTGGCGCAGCACGTCCCCGTCGACCCGGAACCCGTCCGTCTCGTCGCCGATCCGCCCGGCGAGCACCGGCAGCAGCACCTTGCCGCCGCCCGCCGCCCAGTCGATGTCGAACCAGCGGGCGTACGGGGATTCGGGGCCCTCGCGCAGCACCTCCCGCAGGGCGTGGTTGTGGCGGGGGTGGGCGGCCATGTGGTTCGGCACGATGTCCAGGACCAGCCCGAGACCGTGCGCCCGCGCCGTGCGGGCCAGCTCCCGCAGCCCCTCCTCGCCCCCGAGTTCGGCACGCACCCGGCTGTGGTCGACGACGTCGTAGCCGTGCCGGGAGCCCGGCACGGCCTCCAGCACGGGGGACAGATGGAGGTGGGAGACACCGAGTCCGGCGAGGTACGGCACGGCACGTCCCGCTGCCGAGAACGGGAAGTCGGGCTGGAGCTGGAGGCGGTAGGTGGCGGTGGGCGTCATGCGGACGTTCGTACCCGGCCGGACGGCTTCTGTGTCACCGAACGCCGCAAAGGGCTCGACCGGCGGTGTCCCGGTGGCGGGACGGCCCGGCCGCCCGGCCCCGGCAGCCCCGGTCCCGGCCCCGGCAGCCCCGGTCCCGGCCAGGCGGGACTTTCGAAACACGCCCCAGGTGTCACGCGGGCCGCTGCAGCACCGCCATGCTCCGCCCGACCAGCGTCACCCGATCGCCCGCCGCCACCTTCGGACCCGAGCCGGGCAGCACCCCGACCGGGCGGGCCGTGTCGACGACCACCAGCCACTGCCGGCCGTGATTGACCGGGACGGAGAACTCCAGTGTCTCGGCACTCGCGTTGAACATCAGCAGGAACGAGTCGTCGGAGATCCGCTCGCCGCGCGGCCCCGGCTCCGAGATCGCGTGCCCGTTCAGGAAGACCGTCAACGCCTTGGCGTGCGCGGCCTGCCAGTCCCGCTGCGTCATCTCGTGGCCCTCCGGCGTGAACCACGCGATGTCCGAGAGCTCGTCGTGCGTGCCCTCCACCGGACGGCCGTGGAAGAACCGGCGGCGCCGGAAGACCGGGTGGTCGCGGCGCAGCCACACCATCGCCCGGGTGAACTCCAGCAGACTGCTGCCCGCCGTGCTCCCCCCGCCCCCCTCCGTCCCGTCCGCGCCGTCCCGTGCCGTGTCCGCCGGGTCGGGCCAGTGCACCCACGACAGCTCGTTGTCCTGGCAGTAGGCGTTGTTGTTGCCCCGCTGCGTCCGCGCGAACTCGTCGCCGTGGCTCAGCATCGGCACGCCCTGCGACAGCATCAGCGTGGCGACGAAGTTCCGCATCTGCCGCATCCGCAGGTCCAGCACCTCCGGCCGGTCCGTCTCGCCCTCGACCCCGCAGTTCCAGGACCGGTTGTGGCTCTCGCCGTCCCGGTTGCCCTCCCCGTTCGCCTCGTTGTGCTTGTCGTTGTACGAGACCAGGTCGTGCAGGGTGAACCCGTCGTGGCAGGTGGCGAAGTTGATGGAGGCGAGCGGGCGCCGCCCGTCGTCCTGGTACAGGTCCGACGAGCCGGTCAGCCGGCCGGCGAACTCGGCGAGGGTCCTCGGCTCGCCCCGCCACAGGTCCCGCACCGTGTCCCGGTACTTGCCGTTCCACTCGGTCCACAGCGGCGGGAAGTTCCCCACCTGGTAGCCACCCTCGCCCACGTCCCACGGCTCGGCGATCAGCTTCACCTGGCTGACCACCGGGTCCTGCTGCACCAGGTCGAAGAACGACGACAGCCGGTCCACCTCGTGGAACTGCCGGGCCAGGGTCGCCGCCAGGTCGAAGCGGAAACCGTCCACGTGCATGTCCGTGACCCAGTACCGCAGCGAGTCCATGATCAGCTGGAGCACGTGCGGCGACCGCATCAGCAGGGAGTTCCCGGTCCCGGTGGTGTCCATGTAGTACCGCTGGTCGTCCGCCAGCCGGTAGTACGAGGCGTTGTCCAGCCCCCGGAAGGAGAGCGTCGGGCCCAGGTGGTTGCCCTCGGCGGTGTGGTTGTAGACCACGTCGAGGATCACCTCGATGCCGGCCTGGTGCAGGGCCCGTACGGCCTGCTTGAACTCCAGCACCTGCTCGCCCCGGTCGCCCCAGGAGGCGTACGCGTTGTGCGGGGCGAAGAAACCGATGGTGTTGTAGCCCCAGTAGTTGGCCAGCCCGGCGTCGGCCAGCCGGTGGTCCTGGACGAACTGGTGCACCGGCATCAGCTCGATGGCCGTGACCCCCAGCTCCGTCAGATGGGCGATCACCTCCGGATGGGCCAGCCCCGCGTAGGTGCCGCGCAGTTCCTTCGGCAGCCCCGGATGGAGCATCGTCAGACCCTTCACATGGGCCTCGTAGATCACCGTGCGGTGGTAGTCCGTACGGGGCCGCCGGTCGTCCCCCCAGTCGAAGTACGGGTTGACCACCACCGAGGTCATGGTGTGCGGCGCCGAGTCGAGGTCGTTGCGCGCGTCGGGCCGGCCGAACGGGTAGCCGTACACCTCCTCGCCCCACCGGATCTGCCCGGCGACCGCACGGGCGTACGGATCGAGCAGCAGTTTCGCCGAATTGCACCGCACGCCACGCTGCGGTTCGTACGGCCCGTGGACCCGGAACCCGTATCGCTGACCGGGCATCACCCCGGGCAGATAGGCATGACGGACGAAGGCATCGGTCTCCCTGAGCTCCACCGCCGTCTCGGAACCGTCGTCGTGCAGCAGACACAACTCGATTCGGTGGGCGGCCTCCGAGAAGACCGCGAAATTGGTCCCGGCGCCGTCGTACGTGGCGCCGAGGGGGTACGCCTGTCCCGGCCAGACCTGCATGGATTCGACTCTTCCCCTTCTGATCCGGGGGTTTGGGGCTTTCGGGCTGTTTGTGTCAGATCTTTCCCGAAATCTTCCCCGAAAGAAGTGCGGCTGCCTAGGACGTCGCGCGGTCCGGTCAACATCGGGCCCCTTTGTGTCGCCCGGAACCGCGATGCGCACCCGGCCGGATCGCGCACCCGGTGCGGAGGGCGACAAGGGGGCACAATCACTATGAATCCCCTCACTGCGGCAGATCTTGCCGTCGAGAACCGGCCCGCACCGGTGGGGAGTTGGTGAAGCAGCATGCGCATCGGGCTGCACCGGCTCCCGCTCGCGGAGTACCCTTCCTTGATCGTTGGTGGGGGAGTGGAAGGCGGTGCGTGGGTGAGCTCGGGAGGGATCGAGCTGCCCCCGGGTGACACAGGTCACGAGGGGGACTCCGGCGACGTCCCGCCAGGGGCGGTATCACTTGCACGGCCCATGGAGATCGGCGCGGAACTGGACTGGGGCGCGGACGCCTGGAGCGAGGTGCGCACGCGCGCCCAGCGGGCCGGACGCGCCTACATCTGGCTCAACCTGGTGGAACAGCGGCTGCGCGCGGTGGTCGCCGCCGTGCTCCGGCCCATCTACGAACCGGTCCACGGCGAGGACTGGGTGGTGGCCGCCGCGGGCCCCGCCGGGCAGGAATGGGTGCAGCGCGCCGTCGCCGTACGGGAGGTCTCCCGCCGCAAGGGCTATCTGCTGGACCCCGCCGACGACAACGTCCTCAGCTTCCTCACCCTGCCGCAGCTGCGCGAACTGATGGTCCAGCACTGGCCGTGCTTCGAGCCGTACTTCGACGACCGGCGCGAGGTGGAGCTGGCGCTCGACGAACTGGAGGTCGCCCGCAATGTGGTCTCCCGCAACCGCGCCCTGAACAAGGCGGTCCTCGCCCAGGCCGAGCGGGCCTCCGCCCGGCTCCTGGAGATCCTGGGCAGCGGCGCCGCGGTGCCGTCGGCCGACCGGCTCCCGGTCGACGCCGTCGAGGAACTGGTCGGCGACCGGTACGCGGACGTGGTCTCCGTCCACGCCGACCGGGTGCGGCTCCAGCGCCAGCTGCCGGCCGAGGACCTCTTCGGCGGTTCGCGCCGGCTGGACGCGATCGGCATCGGCCTCAACCTGCTGGTGCAGAACTTCTCCGGCCGCAGGCTGATCCGGCTCGCCGAGTCGGGCTGCCGGGTGCGGCTGCTCTTCATCAACCCGGCCAGCAGTGCGGTCAAGCGCCGCGAGCGGGAGCTGGGGCTCAAGAAGGGCGAGCTGAGCCGGTCGGTGGAGATGAACATCCTCCACATGCGCCGGGTCCGCTCCAAGCTCCGCGACCCGGGCGCCTTCGAGATCCACGTCTTCGACGAGACACCGCGCTTCACGGCCTATCTGGTGGACGGCGACGGAACGGACGCGGTCGGGGTCGTGCAGCCCTATCTGAGGCGCGCACGAGGCATGGAGGCGCCCGTACTGGTGCTGCGCGGCGGCGGGCGCGCCGTGGTCCGGGCGGGGCAGGCCAGCGAGCACGGACTGTTCGAGACGTACCGCGAGGAGTTCGAGTCCGTGTGGACGGACTCCCGGCCCGTCTCCTGAGGGGCCGGGTCCGCGTTGTCAGTGGTGCGTGCGAGGGTGGACACACCTGGGGGAGAGCACCACGAAGGAGGTACGGGATGAGCTGGCACCGGGAGGCGCTGGTCGGCTTCGACCTGGAGACGACGGGTACGGAGCCGCTGGAGGCCCGGATCGTCACGGCG
The DNA here is from genome assembly GCF_053596315.1 of Streptomyces sp. NPDC001732. NCBI lineage: Bacteria > Bacillati > Actinomycetota > Actinomycetes > Kitasatosporales > Streptomycetaceae > Streptomyces > Streptomyces sp. NPDC001732. The sequence continues at coordinate 8,439 of NZ_JBSFFY010000013.1, read as the reverse complement.
GCGGTCGTCGGTGTCGACGGCCGGGACGGGGAGCCGGTGCGGCAGCGCACCTGGCTGGCGGATCCGGGTGTTCCGATTCCCGGACCTGCCTCCGCGATCCACGGCATCAGCAGCGAACGGGCGGCGGCGGAGGGCCGGCCGGCGCGCGAGGTGGCCGACGAGATCGCCGGGACGCTCACGGAGTACTGGCGCCGCGGCGTGCCGGTCGTGGCGTACAACGCGGCCTTCGACCTGACCCTGCTCACGGCGGAGCTGCGGCGCCACGGACTGCCGTCGCTGAGCGACCGGCTCGACGGGGCGGGCATCGGCCCGGTCGTCGACCCGTACACCATCGACCGGGCCGTCGACCGCTACCGCAAGGGCAAGCGCAACCTCGAAGCGGTCTGCGTCGAGTACGGCGTGGTGCACGGCGGCGCCCATGACGCGGGGGCGGACGCACTGGCCGCGGTCCGGGTGGCGTACGCGATAGCCGAACGGCACGCCTCGGTGGCCGGACTGACCGCCGCCGAGCTGCACGAGCGCCAGGTGGAGTGGTACGCGCAGTGGGCGGCGGACTTCCAGCAGTTCCTGCGCCGCAAGGGCACGGCGGACGCGGTGGTCGACGGCCACTGGCCCCTGCGGGAACCGGCCGGCATCCCGGGGTAGACGTCCCCGGCCGGGCGTCCGAGGCGGGCGGTCACGCCTCGCGGACGGTGCTCAGAACGGGTACCACCGCACCGCCGGGTCGCCGTCCCGCAGTGACGCCACCCGGCGGCGGAATTCCGCGAGTGCCCGCGGGTTGGACGGGGCGTGCTGGGACACCCACGCGCAGCTGGCCGTCTCCCGCGCCCCGCGCAGCACCGCGCAGCCGTCCCAATCACGGACGTCCCAGCCGTACGCGGCGGTGAAGGCGTCGTACGCCTCGGGAGCCAGGCCGTACCGGTCCCGGGACAGTGCCAGTACGACCAGGTCGTGCTCGCGCAGATCGGCGGAGAAGGTCTCCAGATCGACCAGCACCGGCCCGTTTGGACCGACGTGGACATTACGGGGAAGGGCGTCCCCGTGGATCGGCCCCGGCGGCAGATGGGGCACCAGCGCCGCCGCGGCCGCCGCGAAGCCGTCGCGCCGCTCGCGCAGATAGTCGGCGTCGGCCGGGTCGATGGCGTCACCGGCGAGCCGCAGCCAGCGCTCGACCCCGCCCAGCAGTTCGCGGCGCGGCAGAAAGAGCCCGTCCGGGGTGGGCAGCGCGTGCACCAGGGCGAGCAGTCCGGCCAGATCCCGCGGCTCGGCGGGGCGCACGGCCTCGGGAAGCCGGTGCCAGAGCGTCACCGGGTGGCCCTCGACCAGACGCGCCCCGGGCTCGGCGGCGCGCACGGCCGGCACCCCCGAGGCGGCCAGCCACCGGGCGACGGCCACCTCGCGTTCGGCCCGGTCCCGCAGTTCCGGGTGCCGCACGGCGTCCCGGCCGACCTTGACCACCAGGTCGCCGTCGGCGAACACCGCGTTCTCGCCCAGCGCGAGCAGCTCCGCCCCGCCGGACAGCCCGGCAGCGGCCAACACCTCGCGCGCACGCATTTCGTTCATGGATCCGATTTTCGCATCCGTGCAGGTCTGCTTGACGAACCGACGGGCCGTCAGCACGATGACGGGGGCCACCTGAGCGGCCAGAACGGTATGAAACCGATCGAATGACGCAAGGGGGCGATTTCATGACATTGGCAAATGCAACCGTACATACCCGGAAGAAGAGCCCACCCGGTGGCCCGCCCGGCAGACGGTCCCGGCCGGTCAACCGGAACGCCGGAGCCTGGTTCCTGGTGCTGCCCGCGCTGATCCCGATCCTGATCCTCAGCGTCGGCCCCCTCCTCTACGGCATCGCGCTGGCCTTCACCGACGCCCAGTCCGGCCGCACCCGCTCCACCCAGTGGGTGGGCGGACTCAACTTCCAGGACCTGCTCCACGACACCCTCTTCTGGGACTCGTTCCGGATCGGGCTGCTGTGGGCGGTCGGCGTCACCGTCCCGCAGTTCGTCCTGGCCCTCGGCCTCGCCCTGCTGCTCAACCAGAAGCTGCGGCTGCGCTGGCTGGCGCGGGCCCTGGCGATCGTCCCGTGGGCGATGCCCGAGGTGGTCGTCGGCATCATGTGGCGCCTCGTCTACAACCCCGACGCGGGCGTCCTCAACGAGACCATCCGCGACCTCGGCCTCGGCGACGGCCGGGACTGGCTCACCGGACTCGCCACCGCCCTGCCCGCCGTGATCGTCGTGGGCGTCTGGGCCGGCATGCCCCAGACCACCGTCGCCCTGCTCGCCGGACTGCAGAACACCCCGCACGAACTCCACGAGGCGGCGGCCCTGGACGGGGCCGGTGCCTGGCGCCGGTTCAGGACCGTCACCTGGCCGGTGCTCAGACCGGTCGCGCTCGCCATCACCGCGCTCAACTTCATCTGGAACTTCAACTCCTTCGCCCTGGTCTACGTGCTGACCAACGGCGGGCCCGGCGGCCGCACCCGGCTGCCGATGCTCTTCGCCTACGAAGAGGCCTTCCACTACGGACAGTTCGGATACGCCGCCGCCATGGGCTGCGTGATGGTCGCGGTGATCTCCGTGATCCTCGCGGTGTACCTGGCCGGCCGGATCGGGGGAGGCGAGGACCGATGAGCCTGCACACCAGCGGACCAGCACGCGCCGGACAGTACCTCGCACTCCTCGGGTACCTCGTCTTCCTGGCGTTCCCGTTCCTGTGGCTGATCTCCACCGCCTTCAAACCGGCACGCGAACTGGGCTCCCTGCACCCCACCTGGATCCCCGAGAACCCGACGCTCGACAACTTCCGCAAGGCGTTCGACGAACAGCCGCTGCTGCAGGCCGCCGCCAATTCCCTGCTCGCCGCGCTCTGCGCCGCGTTCCTCGCGGTCCTCGTCGCCACCCCCATGGCCTATGTGATGGCCCGGCACCGCTCCAGGCTCTCGACGGCCGCCACCGGATGGGTCGTGATCAGTCAGGCGTTCCCGATCGTCCTGATGATCATTCCGCTCTTCCTGATCCTGAAGAACCTCCATCTGATCAACACCCTGTGGGGGCTGATCATGGTGTACGTCGTCTGGGCCCTGCCGTTCGCGCTCTGGATGCTGGTCGGATACGTACGGGCCGTGCCCGTCGAACTGGAGGAGGCCGCCTCGGTGGACGGCGCCGGCCGGCTGCGCACGCTCGCCTCGGTCACCGCCCCCCTGCTGGCCCCCGGCATCGTCGCCACCGCGCTCTTCGCCTTCGTCACCGCGTGGAACGAGCTCTTCCTCGCGCTCGTCCTGCTCAAGACGCCGGAGAAACAGACCCTTCCGGTCGTGCTGACCCACTTCATCGGGGCGGAGGGAGCGGCCGACCTCGGACCGCTGGCCGCCGCCGCGTTCCTCGCCACCCTGCCCTCACTGGTGATCTTCGCGATCATCCAACGGCGGATCACGGGCGGCATGACGGCCGGGGCGGTGAAGAGCTGATGCGCGCATCCCTGACGAGGACGGTGGCCGCCGCGGCCGCGGCGCTGGCCCTGCTGCTCACCGGCTGCGCCGGACCGGACGACGGCGGGGACGGCAACGGAAGGATCGAGCTCACCTTCCAGTCCCTGGCCTGGCAGAAGGAATCCGTCGACGCCAACAGACAACTGGTGAAGGAGTGGAACGAGACCCACCCGGACATCCGCGTCAGCTACGTCCAGGGCAGCTGGGACACCGTCCACGACCAACTGCTCACCTCCTTCGAGGGCGACGAGGCGCCGGACGTCATCCACGACGCCTCCGACGACCTCGCCGACTTCGCGTACGGCGGCTATCTCGCCGATCTGCGCGGGCTCCTCCCCGACCGGCTGACCGCCGACATCCCCCGGGAGAGCTGGCGGACCACCACCTTCGGCGACGGCGTCTACGGGGTGCCGTTCCTCCAGGAACCCCGGGTCCTGATCGCCAACACCAAGCTCCTGAAGGAATCGGGGGTCCGCATCCCGACCCCCGAACACCCGTGGAGCTGGGACGAGTTCAGGCAGGTCACCGAGGAGCTGACGGGGGAGGGCAGACACGGCGTCGCCTGGCCGCTCAAGGAACCGGTCTCCGTCACGCTGAACCTCGGCCTCTCCGGCGGCGGCAGGCTCTTCCACCGGGGTACCGACGGCAGGGTGACCATCCGCGCGGACGAGGGCGACCAGATCGTCCCCGGCACCATCCACGACCAGGTCAACACCGACCACAGCGCCTCGCGCACCGCACTCGGCATGGGGGGCTCCGACACCCTTCCCGGGTTCTTCGGCGGCAAGTACGCGATGGTCCCGCTGGGGTTCTCGTACCGTCAGCAGGTCGTCGAGCAGGCGCCCGAGGGCTTCGACTGGACGGTCCTGCCGGCTCCCGCGGGCAGTGGGGGACTCGCCCAGGGGGTGAGCCCGCAGACCCTCTCCGTCTCGGAGGCCAGCCCGCACAAGAAGGCGGCCGCGCAGTTCATCGACTTCCTGCTCCGGCCGCCGAACATGGTGCGCCTGGCCAAGGGCGACTGGATGCTCCCGACCGGCACCGCGGCACTCGCGGACCCGTCCCTGCACACCGCCGAGAACGGCTGGGCGACCGGTGTCGCCGTCGCGAAGGAACTGCGCCCGGCCCCGGCCCAGTCGGTGCGCGGCTACCCGGAATGGAAGGACAAGGTCGCCACCCCCGCCCTCCAGGAGTACTACAGCGGTGCGATCGGGGCCGAGGAGCTGAGGAAACGTCTGGTCGACGACGGGAACCGGGTCCTGGCCCGCTACCAGCGCTGAGCCGCCGCCCCCCGCCCGGCACGACGGCGCAAGGCCGCCCTCCGGCGGTCCCGTCGCCGTGCCGGGCAAACCTCCGCCGGTCCCACGGAGGTGTGCCAGGACCTTCCGGTTCAATGGTCCAATCGGTTTTTCCGGTGGCCGGACCCCGGATTACCGACCGGTACGTTTTCTTGGTTCCGTCACCCGTCGTTTCCGGTGGTCGTCCAGAAATCAAGAGTCCGGATCAGAGCATTTTCCGATGTCGGCGATTCAGACATTCGGGAGGTTGAATTCGGCTCTTCAGGCACTTGTGTGCACGTGTCGACAGGAGTATGGCGATCGGATGCGCCCACATCGTTTGCGCCGGTCGGAGCTGTCGGAAGGGTGGGATGGATGCCCTCCCGGGCCGGGTTCACAAGTTCTCCGCCCCGTCCGGTCGTTCGCGGATTTTCCCGGCATTCGCTGCGAGTCGGACACGGCGCGAAAAGAAGTCATTGACAATTCCTTTCGCGCTGGGATTCACTCTTTTCGGCGGTGAACGGATCGGCAATTACCTGCCCAGGACGGGGGGTTGTCGTCGCGAACAGCCCAAGTCATGCCCCCGTGAATGTAAATTCAGAGTAAAGGATGGAGGCACTGTTATGAAGTTCCTTTTCTTGCTCAAGGACAAGCTGACTCCGGAGAAGAGCCTGAAGGCGTACGCCTGGTACCACTGGTACTGAACCGGCAGAACGGTCCGTCGTCACGAGGGACACGGTCGGCCGATTCGGGCCCGTGTCCGGCCAGGCCTCATCGGCCCGCCGGGCGCGGGCCCTTCCCGCTTCTTGGAGACCACCGATGCACACGTCCGGTACCGGCAGCCGCGCCCGGGAAGTCGTCTTCGCGCCGAGGCTCCAGGCGCTCCTGCGGGACCACCGGGGCGAGGAGGTCTTCCGTCTGGACCCCGGTACCGTCGGCGTGGCCGGGGCCGCCCTGACCGATCGGATCCTCGCCGCCAGGCCGGCCGCCGAGGACGAACGCCCCACGTTCAAGCCCCTGCACGGGCGGTCCATTCCGCGTACCGAGGCGTCGACGGTCATGCGGGCCATCGGCAAGGACGTGCGCACGGCGCTGAAGAGGCCCGTCGGGGCGGTCGACCTCTCCGGCGAGTGGCCGCACGTCGGCCATGTGTTCCTGCGCGACCTCGTCCTGGGCGACGACCCCTACCGGCTGCGCATCCTCATGGACCGCGCCCTGGAGCTGACGCCCAAACTCACCTGGACGGTCATCGCCACGGGGGCGGCGCTGCCCGGCCGGCTCCGCCCCGGCGCCCCCGTCTCCGCCATCGCGGGCCTGACCGCCGAGGCGGAGGGCTACGGCGACCGCCGCTACGCGATGGGGCTGTACCGACGGGCGGCTGCCCCGGTCTGCTTCACCGTCTCGACGCTCGTCGCCAACGCGCTCTGGCTCGGGGCGCCCTTCGACGACGACACCTCGAACCGGAACATCCTGTACGAGGCCATGCGGCTGCTGCCGCCGTCCTGGAACATCCTGCGGAAGGCGTCGCCGGAGTACCCCGCTCTCGACTCCCGCATCGGCGCGGCCGACGACGTCCTGATCCTGCCGCTGCTCAGTCATCGCGACCCCGCGCTCTGGGAGGACCCCGAGGAGTTCCGCCCCGAACGCTGGGACGACCTCGACCCCGAGGACCACCCCGGATACCTCCCCTTCGGGCACGCCTCGGAGCGCTGCTGGGGCCGGCACATGGTGATGCCGCTCGCCGAGATGCTGCTCGACCGGCTGCGCGCCGACGACCTGACGGTGAGTCCGGAACAGACCGTCGCGAAGGTGCCCCTCGCCGGGCTGATGGGCGTCTGCGAGGTCCGGGTCGTGAAGACCTGAGTCCGGGGCGTGAGGGCCCGGGTCCGCTTCATCACGTCGTGAGGGCTCTGTGAACATGGGGGGCGGATTCAAGCCGCCCCCGCCTTCACGAACGCCCTCCGGCGCACCCCGCCTTCCCGCCTGCGAAGCGGGCCGGTGGCGCCTGACGTGGGCGGCAAGTCCCGTGTGTGCGGCGGACGTTGCGGTGGTGCTGCCCGACTTGGGTGCGGCTGGCCGGTTTCTTATTACGAAAGTTTGTTGAGTAAGTCACAGCCGCATGAAGGTCTTGATCTGGGCGCGTCAATCGGTCAGGGTTTCGAGCCAGCCCCCGGAGATCTTCCGGCCGGGGGCCAATCCCCCCACAAAGAATGACGAGGAGATCCCTCTTCATGGCAATTCACAAGCGCGCACGCCGGATCAAGCTGACCGCAGCGATAACCGCGGTCGCCGCAGCGGCCGGTGTCACCCTGCTCAACACCTCGCTCGCCGGTGCCGCACCCGCTCCCAGGACGGGCGTCGTCTACGGCGCGGACGCGGCGAACGCCGTCTCCGGCAGCTTCATCGTCATGCTGAACGAGAAGGCCGACAAGGCGAAGCTCGCCAAGGAGTACGGCGGCAAGCTGAAGCGCAACTACAGCTCCGCCATCAACGGCTTCTCCGCCAGCGGCCTCTCGCTCGCCGAGGCCAAGCGCCTGGCGGCCGACCCGGCCGTCTCCAAGGTCGTCCAGAACAAGAAGTTCCACATCAGCGAGACCCAGGAGAACCCGCCGTCCTGGGGTCTGGACCGGATCGACCAGACCGAGACGGCCGGCGACAACGCGTACACCTACCCGGACAGCGCGGGCGAGGGCGTCACCGCGTACGTCATCGACACCGGTGTCCGCACCACGCACGAGGAGTTCGAGGGCCGGGCCAGCTCGGGCTACGACGCCGTGGACAACGACGACAGCGCCGACGACGGCAACGGCCACGGCACCCACGTGGCGGGCACCATCGCCGGTGCCACCTACGGTGTCGCCAAGAAGGCCAAGATCGTCGCCGTCCGCGTGCTCGACGACTCCGGCTCGGGCACCACCGAGCAGGTCGTCGCCGGCATCGACTGGGTCACCGAGAACCACGAGGGCCCCTCCGTCGCCAACATGAGCCTCGGCGGCGGCGCGGACGAGGCGCTCGACGCCGCGGTCCAGAAGGCCATCGCCTCCGGCGTCACCTTCGCGGTGGCCGCCGGCAACGAGTCCACCGACGCGAGCGGCAGCTCCCCGGCCCGTGTCCCGGAGGCCATCACGGTCGCCTCGTCCACGGTGGACGACGAGCAGTCGTCGTTCTCCAACTACGGCTCGATCGTGGACATCTACGCCCCGGGCTCGGACATCACCTCGTCCTGGAACGACAGCGACGACGCGTCCAACACCATCTCCGGTACGTCCATGGCGACCCCGCACGTCGTCGGTGCCGCCGCCGTCTACCTCGCCGGCCACCCGGACGCCACCCCGGACGAGGTCGCCACGGCGCTGACCGAGGGCGCCACCCCCGACGCGATCTCCAACGCGACCGAGGGCACGCCGAACAAGCTGCTGAAGGTCGTCGAGTAACCGACCCCGCAGCCGTGACCGGGTGAACGCCGTCCGGCACGACGGAACCGAAGGCCGCCGTGCCCTCCCCCACGGGGCGCGGCGGCCGCACGGCGCGAAGAGCTCGTCCTAAGGGCTGTCCCGTAATCCCTGGCGGGCGTGCGACGACAGCCACGGCACCTCGCCGCGTTGTCGGAACGCCCGAATACGTCCAGTATTCGGGCGTCCCTCCGCCTTGCGATGCACCGCGTCTGAC